>DATEMN010000233.1:0-2859 GCA_035275565.1 Pseudonocardiaceae bacterium
CTCGATCAGCGCCGAGCGGTCATAGAACGGCACGATCCGGACCCCCGGGGGCAGCCCGCTCTGTAGGGCCGCCGTCTTCTCCTTCACGCGGGCGATGACGTCGGTGGTGCTGACTCCATAGCGAGCGACCACCACCCCACCCACCGCCTCCTCACCGCCCTTCACCAGCGCCGCAACGCGGAATGCGTCGCCCACCCGCACCGTCGCCACCTGCCGCAGGTAGATCGGCACGCCGTTCTCAGCACCGATCACGCTATTCTCGAGATCGCGAGGCGACTCGATCAGACCGAGACCGCGGATCACTGACCAGGCGCCGCCGGCCTCGAGGACGTTGCCGCCGACGTTCCGGTTGCTGCGGATGACCGCATCTGCCACCGCCGAGAACGGAATGCGGAAGCCGCGGAGCCGGTTGGGATCCACGTCGACTTGGTACTGGCGCACCACGCCGCCCACGGTCGCCACCTCGGCCACCCCGGGCACGGAATTGAGCTGGTAGCGGATGAACCAGTCCTGCAGCGTGCGCAGCTCCTGAAGGGATTGGCCCGTCCCCTCCACCGTGTACCAGAGCACGTGCCCGACTCCCGTGGCGTCCGGGCCCAGCGTCGGCACAACGTCCGAGGGCAGGCTCTTGGTCAGCAGGTTGAGTCGCTCGAGCACCCGCGAGCGCGCAAAGTACAGATCAACCCAATCCTCGAAAATCACGTTGATCATCGAGAAGCCAAAGGCCGACGATGAGCGGACCACCCGGACGCCGGGCAAGCCCTGGAGGCTCACCGTCAGGGGATACGTGACCTGGTCCTCAACTTCCTGAGGCGAGCGCCCGGTCCAATCGGTGAAGACGATCACCTGGTTATCGGAGAGATCGGGGATGGCGTCGATCGGGGTCGTCAGCAGCGCCCAGTAGCCCCAGCCGCCGAGGAGCAGAAAGGCAGCGATGACCAGCACCCGATTGCGCAGACACAGCTCGATCAGCCGGTTGATCACCGGACGACACCTCTCCCTTTCCGCTCGGGCCGCACCGCGACGCCGATGGCCACCTGCCGGTGGACAGACGCACACAGCGCGAAGATTCAGTCTGGAACTAGGGGCTACTGCGAACTATGCAGCGGAGAGGAGGTGTTTCGGAGGACGCTCGAGAGCAGGGGGAGCGGAGGAAACGGGAGCCGATTGAACCTGTACCAGACGCGAAGCCATAGTCTCGGGTGCCAGACTCGGCGCCGGTGCTGACAAAGCGCATGCCATCTGGGCGCAGGGCAACTCACACCCCGCGCACCCATCGAACGCCATGGCCACCGGCCCTAACAGCAGCCAGATTGCGACAAACACAATGCCCCATGCGCGCTTTGACATCGCTCCTACTCTAGGAGGCCCCGGATGGGCTGTCAAGGATTCGCAAGACTGCGGTTCGTGCCGTCGGCATCCTATGGTTCGAAACAGATCCGCCCCGAGCTCTCGGGCCCACAGATTAGCAGCGGCTCTTCCTTGTCCTGCTCTTCACGAACCGACACCGTACCGCGGAGTGGCGTCCCAGGTCCGTTCTCGACCGTCACCGTGTACCAGTGCACGCCAGGCTTGCGGAAATAGGCTCGCACTTCGCCGGCCCGAATCACGACCTCGTGTCCAGAAGGATGCGGGTCCAACTCCAGGCGGACTCGCCGACCACTCACTGCTGTCCAGGTCACCACCTCGCCCAGGTGCACATCCAAGCGCTCAGGAACTAGCCGCCCAGGTTGCACACGAATGACCGGGGCATCGACGGCCTCCGCACCCGACATGGCGAGCCCGAGGATAGCGAGCGCGAGCCCCATCCCGGCTAGTTGAGATTTGCCGTCAGCCTTGCCTGTCAATGTCGCTTGTGCGGACCCGGTGCATCCACCGTAATCCCATCCCGCGTAAGCTCCGCTTCGCTCGCCTTGGCCGCCACCGTCCCCGGGGGGTGCTGATACCACCCGGGATCCTCGTCGTAGCTTTTCAGGCCATCCCGAACCTTGACGATCGTGAACAGGCCACCCATCGAGATGTAGTCCCCGAATGGCCCGGTGGCGCCCTTCATCGAGATGGTGTTCCGGGGGTAGGGCATGACTTCGGCCATCTTTCCCATGTCCATCCCGGTGTGCCCATGCGTCATGTAGGCCGGAAGGAGCGGGCGGATCTTCTGGTCCAGACCGTCAGGGTTGACGCCGATCATGTTCGGGAACTCGTGGCCCATCTGGTTCATGACGTGGTGGGTCATGTGACAGTGAAAGGCCCAGTCGCCGGGCGCATCGGCGATGAACTCAACGTTCCGCGTTTGCCCAACCGCTACTAATACGGTTGTCTCCGGCCACTGTGCCGAGAGCGGGATATCCTCGCCGTCGGTCGCGGTAATTCGGAAGTGATAGCCGTGGATGTGCATCGGGTGGTGGTCCATCGCGCCCAGGTTGCCCAGGCGCAATCTGACCCGATCTCCGGTCTTGCACACCAGCGGCGCGGTCGACGGGAACACCTTTCCATTGATCGTCAGCACGTTGAAATCGGTCATCTCCAGCGTGTTCGGGCGGGACGTGCCCGCCTTCACCGACCACTCGCTGATCATGAGCGAGAAGTCCCGGTCGACGCGATAGTCAGCGGACGGATTCCTCGGGTGCACGACGAACATGCCGATCAGGCCCATGCCCATCTGGGTCATCTCGTCGTGATGGGCGTGGAACATGAAGCTCCCGTACTGGCGCAGCGTCCACTCGTATCTCCCGGTTTCCCCGGCTTTGATGTAGGGCTGCGTCAGCCCTCCCACCCCGTCCATCCCGTTGGGCAGATACAAGCCATGCCAATGAACGGACGTAGCCACCGGCAAGCGGTTCGTCACGTAGATCCGGACGC
>DATEMN010000234.1:0-9074 GCA_035275565.1 Pseudonocardiaceae bacterium
GCGGCGAAGATGCCGTCATAAGCTTGCTACGAGGAAACTGGACGTACCTCCCCTCCCTGGCTTTTCGCCGAGAAGCCATCGAACGGACCCGGGCGCACCGCGATATCGATGCGATCTCCGACCTCAGCCACACGATCGATATGCTCTTGGTGGGCGGTACCATCGCCCTGCCCGCGGAGATCGCATTCCACTACCGTCGACATGCCGGCAACGACTCATCGACCAGAGCACGCACCGGTCGGCGCTTTGAGGAAGAACGCCGGTACTACCGGGAGATCAGCGAAGAACTCACTCGTCAAGGATGGACCAGAGCGGCCCGTGCAGCCGATAGGCACCTACTGTCCCGCATACACGAAATCGTGGCGAAGTACGGCAGGAGTTAGTCCGACCACCCGGTGCGCACCCAGTCCAAAGTACGAGCCAGCCCTTCAGGCAGCGGTGTGGATAGCGGTAGGCCCAGATCGCACCGGGCGCGGGTGACGTCAAGGCAGCTGCGAACGAGCTCGCCGGGGCGGGCAGGCGCGAAGTCGGGCTCGAAGTCCACCGGGTCCACACCCGCCGCCGCCGCAACCGCCCCGACCAGCTCCAGCACCGTGACCTCCGTACCGGTGCCCACGTTGTACTCGCCGTGCGCCGGCTCGGCGGCCCGGGCCGTGGCCAGGTTGGCCGACACGATGTCGCCAACGAACACGTAGTCACGGGTCTGCCGTCCGTCGCCGTAAATGGTCGGTCTGCGCCCGGTGAGGACTCGATCACAGAAGATCGCGATGACACCGGCATCACAGCGGGGATCCTGGCGGGGGCCATAGGCGTTGCCGTACCGCAGCGTCACCACATCCAGCCCGCGCGTCCGGCGAAACCAGCGGGCGTAGCGCTCCGCGGTGAGCTTGCTCAGACCGTAAGCCGAGACGGGGTCGGCGGCCACGGTCTCCGAGGTGGGCACTACCGCTGCCACACCGTAGATCGCACCACCGGTCGAGGTGTTCACCACCCGGCGCGCACCGGCGGCGTGGGCGGCGGAGAACACGTTCACCGACCCGAGCACGTTGACGGCCGCGTCGCGCGCCGGCTCGTCCATCGAGGTCCGCACGTCGATCTGGGCCGCGAGGTGGAACACCAGCTCCGGCCGGAAGGATCGGAATGCCTCATCGACGGCGAACCCGTCGCGGACATCCAGCTTGGCTAGGCGGGCGCCGCGATCGAGCGCGGGCTCGAGGTTGGCCAGCAGGCCCCGGCTCAGATCATCGACGACAAGCACGTCGGCACCATCGTCGATGAGCGCATCGACGAGGTGGGAGCCAATGAAGCCGGCCCCCCCGGTCACCACTGCCCGCATGGCTTGTCAGGCTAGCGGTACCAGCCGCCCGGGTTCTCCATGCCGGATCCCGTACCGTTGCAGCGTGCTGGATCCGAGCAGCAGCTCCGCGCTGGATCCGAGCAGCAGCTCCGCGCTGGGAACGGCAGCTCGGCTGCGAGCGCGGCTCTCGGGTGTTGTGCCGGTCGGTGCCGGGTTGGTCCTGCTCGGTATCTCCGCGTATGCCTTCCTCGGCCTCGCCGGTCACGTGCTGGCCCCTCGGGAGTACGCGGCGGTGGCGTCGCTGTACCTGCTCATCGCGGTGGTAGGACCGGGCGTCTTCGTGGCTGTCGAGCAGGAGACCAGCCGGGAGATCAGCAGCCGGATCGCCACCGACCGCCCGACCTTGCCCGTGGTGCGGTCCGCCACGGTGATCAGTGCGGTGCTCGCGGCCGCAGTGATCGCCCTGCTACTCGCACTGTCCCCGCTGCTGGTGCCCCGCGTGTTCGGTGGGGCGTGGTCGCTGCTCGTCGCCGCACTCGTCGCCGTCGCCGGGTCCGCGGCGGTGTACGTCATCCGGGGTCTGTTCAGCGGGCAACGCCGGTACGGCTGGTACGGGGCCAGCCTCGCGGCCGAGGGGCTGGCCCGGCTAGTCCCGTCGGTAATGTTGGTCTGGGTCGGTATCGCTGCTACCGGGGCCTTCGGGTTCGCGTTCGGGTGCGGAACGCTGCTGGCCGCTGCGGCGGTGCTGGTCGGGGTCCGTCCCGGCACCTCGGGCCCGCCTCTCGACTTGCCCCGGATGGCTCGTGGCGTGGGGTTCCTCGCAGGCGCTTCGGCGCTGACCCTGCTACTCGCGAACATCGCGCCGGTGGTGCTGACCGCGCGGCTCACCGACGATCCCAGCACAGCGGCCAGCTTTGTCTCCCTGTTCGTGCTCGCCAGGATCCCGCTGTTCCTGTTCGCACCCGTGCAGGCGTTCCTGCTGCCGTCACTCACCGCCGCCGTCGAGCGCGGTGAGATCGCGCGGGTGCGCCGGCAGATCCGCACCGTGCTCCTCGCGGTGGGTGCGATCGGCCTGATCGGTGTCGTGAGTGCGGCCATTGCCGGGCCCTGGGCCGCGCGGGTCTTCTTCAACGCGCCCGTGGAGCTTCCCGGTCTGGTTGCCGCCCTGCTCGGGGTGAGCACGGTGCTCATGATGATCGCGCAAGTCGTGCAGCCCGCGCTGGTGGCGCTCGGCGAGCACCGGACGGCGATGTCGGCGTGGACTGTCGGCACCGTCGTCTTCGGCGCGCTGGTGTTCGTCCCCACCGCCCCCCTGGTGGCCGTGGTGGCGGCGCAACTCGCCGGACCGGCCGTGGTCGTCGTGCTGATGGCCCGCACCGTGCGCACCAACCTGGCCCGCAGATGACCCGGCACCGGCACGGTCTGGCACCATGCCGCGGTGACCGCAGCTGGGAGTGTGGTGTCGGTTCGGAGGAGCCCGGTGGCACCTCACGGTGGGGTAAAGGCGTCGGCTGTCTGTGGCATTGCCGGTGCCGTGGCGGGGGGCCTGTTGTTCCTGGTCGCTCACCGCGGAATCAGTGACGACGGCTATATCACGGTGGACTACGCCCGAAATCTTGCGTTTCACGGACATTGGGGAGTCGTCCCCTCGCTGACGGCGAACACCGCTACGTCGCCGTTGACGGTGGGTCTGCTGGCGGCGATCACGGCAGTGGTGCGCGGACCGGTGCTGGCGGTGGGGCTGTTGTTGATGGCCACGACGGCGGCGTCCGCGGTGTGGCTACGGCGCATCGCGGAGATAACTGGGCTGTCGCGGTGGTTGCTGCCGGCGCTGGGAGTGGTGTTGCTGCTGTCCAGCCCGCTGCTTGCGTCCACGATCGGGCTGGAGACCTACCTTTGTATCGCGTTGTTCATCGGTCTGGTGCGCTATGCGCTCGCGGGGCGGTGGCTTGCCACCGGGATTGTCGCCGGGCTGCTGGTACTGGGGCGGCCTGACCTCGCCGTGGTCGATGCCGTCGTGGTGCTCACCGTGGCCGCTGCCCGGCGTAGGGCGCTGCATAGCGGTCTGGTCGCGGTGGTGGTCGCGGCGCCCTGGTACGTCTTCAGCTGGTTTCACTTCGGCTCTGCGCTGCCCGACACGTTTCTGCTGAAAACTCATGGCGACGGGTGGGTGGGTTTCCACTTCGCTAGCGGGCCGCTGTGGTACCTGACGTACCGGCCGCTGGCCGCCGCTCTTACTATATTGGCCGCTGGATGTGGCCTGATAGCGCTGATCAGCTGGGCAGTGGTGGCCGTTCGGCGGCGAGGTGTGGCAATGACCGGCGCGGGGCAGGCCGCTGTCGCGTTCGGGCTCGGCGGGATCGCCCATGCAGCGGTTTTCGCTTTACTAGCGACTCCGCCGTCGCACTGGTATTACGGACCCGTCGTCGCCGGCCTCAGTCTGTGCCTGGTGGTGACAGCTCTGGTCGTGGTTCAGTCCGCCCGGGCTACCAGCCCTCGCGGTGTGGCCGCGCTCGGGGCGGTTTCCCTGGTGATACTGGCCGCAGCTGGTTACGATGTCGCGCGGGGCTTACCGTGGGAATCGCCACCGATGGACACCAACTGGGCCACCCGCGCCGAGTACCAGCGGGCAGCCGAGGATATTTCCAGAATAGCGCCCGGTGCGACGGTGGTGAGCCCTTACGAGGTGGGCATATTGGCCTATTTCTGCGACTGCGAGATCGTTGACTTCATATCCGACCCGGGACGCACCGAGCAGGACCTCGCTGCCCGCCCGCAACAGTCCGGTCCCTTGATGCGCCGGCTACTCGAGCTGAACTATATGCACCATGTCCCGGCGTCACCGAAACCGGCGGAATTCAAGCTGGTGTGGGAGCAGCCGTGCGTGAACGCGATCGGCGAGTGGCGAAGTAGCTACCGCTACGAGGCTCTCTGCCTCAAGAAGAATACTTGAAAACAGGCCAGGAAGCGCCGCGAATCCCGCCTACCTCACGAACAACCGTCCGTGGTGACCTCACTGTCGATGACTACGCAGGTGCGGTCGAGCATCTGCGTCGGATATGGGCCAGGAGGAAAGCAAAGGCTGCGGGATGCCGAGGCTGACCCGGGGTAGTGATATCATGCTGAGCAGGCGGCCGAGCTGGCCGGACATAGTATCGAGATTCCCCACCCGTTCCCGAATCGCGTGTTCTTCGAGCACCACCACGAAGTGGCGATTGCCGGAGTAGACGGATCAGGTCAGGGATCTGGTCTTCGGTGCGGCAGGCGCAGCACCATGCCTTGACGTTCTCCTCGGAAGGCGCCTGACCGCTTCCATACTTCCTTGAAAGATGTTCGACACAGCTCGATCGCGCTGCGGTCCGTCGTCGTGTGGCGGTCCACCACGAGCCCGCTGGAGGCAAAGATCAGAAAGACCACAACCTCGTCGCCGAACAACCAGAAATCGTTGCCAGGAAGTGCGATCGTGGACACGCGGCGTCGCGGAACCTAGCGGATGTCCTCGCCTGCTTCAACGTACAGGTGGGTGTCCTTCAGTACCCACTTCTGGTAGTTGGAGATGGGCTCCGATATAATGCGCGCCCACCGAAACACCTTGCCAGCCCGCGTTCCAGCACTGAGCAGGTCAAACCATGGTTGGAGCCAGTCGAGGTCGTCCAGTTCGCCAGCCTCCCACTTGCGGAGGTGTGGTATCTCATCAGCCGTGCCGTAGGAGTCTCGCATCTCCAGATGGAGCGCTTCCCGCTGGAATGACATGAAGAGCGCATCAAACTCTTCATACGTAATGCTGTCCATCTAGCCTGGAAGACCTCACCATCTCCGACAGCGCTGCGCGCCGCGTCGAGTTGGGTGAGCACCACGTCCGGATCAGCGCGGTGGGCTGGACACCACGGCCCGCCGCCAGTTGGCGCAGTTCCTCGATCCGATCAACCGGAATACGAACGCTGTAGACCGCCGCAGGACTTTTCGCCGCCTCCCGATGCCGCACCCACTCCACATCGTCCGGAGTCGACTCGGCATTTTCCACCGCTGCAGCGATCCGGTCCAGAAGCTCTTTGTCAGGCAGGGCCTCGCAAAGTCGCGCGCCACCTGGTTTAGCTGGTCGTACAGTAACGGCACAAGCCAATCGTTGCCTTGGCTCTCGTCTCATCAGCACCTCCTCCCCCACGGGGGAGGTATATGGATCCGTTGCGGATGTGCCGGAGAACGCAACTTTTGGTGAGGAGTTGCCGTCGGTGGCACCTCTACACAATGCAGCAGTCCTTCCCCAGGCGTCACGGACAGTGCCAGCACGTACGTGCGCTGGCAGCACCGAACCACCCTGACGCACGACGTTGTCCCCGGCCGGCCTAACCACCAACTATCCCGACTTTGCCGACGCCTGCGACACCACCGACCACAGGCCGTGTGCTGCGTTACCCCTTCGTCCGACACCCTCGCTGCGCTGCTCAGGAACTCGCGCCGAGGTTCCCCGGCGGACAGGAGTTGCGAGGCATAACCCACCGGGCCGGTCTCCCGGGTAACCCATCGGGGTTGTCTCTGCTGAGAGACACAGGCAGACCGCCGCCTGCTAACGCAGTCGCCCGGCGCGGACTGTCCTCCGTGAAGACACTCCGAGACGCGAACGTCAGCACTGCTGCTGTCGAGACCCACGCAGGTTGACACTGCGACAAACCCAGCTCAGACCCGCTAGCGGGTTCTGGAGATCTGACGGATGTTGACGAGTTGTTCCTCGCGGATGGCGAGCGGGTTGACCGATGTGACGGATTCGTGGTCGAACATGTCGTCGAAGGTGGCGATGCGCGTGACGCGGGTGAGGACTTAGTCCCCTTCGTCAAGTCCGGAGCCAGCGGCCGGCTACCAGGGTCGGTGACGATCTGCCGGAGCTGTTGCTGCTGGTCATGACACTGATCGTTTTCCACGCTGCGCACTGTCATGGAGGACCCAAGCGCTGCGGCTGCGGTGCGCTGACCAGGCGATATACTAGCCGTTGCGGCTCCTGGCAGCTTCCTTACCGGCACCCCGGGTAGGCGGCCGATACCCAGTGGCTGACGATGTTGGTGGTCAATGCCTGCTGCTGGCCTGCATCGTCGGCCAGCTGTGCTGGTACCGAGAAGGTTGTTGACCGCCCGACCCGATCGGCGGGATGGTGCACAGGACAGGGAGGACAACGCCATGGCCGTGCTGTCTACCGAAACCGCCTCACCACCCACTGGTATGCGGAGCACCGCGCTGACCGAGGCGGTGTGGGAACGCTTCGCTGAGGATCCGATGGTCTCCCACAGCGCACAGTTCCCGCTCGGCCGTGCCGGTGAGTCGGTGGATCTCGGATCGCCGTCGGATCCGGTGATCCGGCCATGGGGTCTGCGGGGTATGCGCCCGGCCCGCCACCAGGGCGATCCGCTGCGGGAGGCGTTCACCTACGACCACGACCGGCAGATCGCGTTAAGTCTCACCGGACAGCCCCTGACGATGGCCGAGCCCACCGCGAACAAAGTCACCAACAACGACGGCGATGAAGGCCCCTCGGAGGACTACACCTACGACTACTGCCCCGATTCCCCGCAGCCCGCCGTGTAATAAATGGCCGTCTTGATCCTCGCCGAGGACATCGACGCGACCTGCGATGGCATGGTCATCGCTCTGCAGGAGCGTGGGCAGGTCGTTCATCGCGTGAACACCGCATGGTTTCCCGCGCGGCTGAGCGTGTCCGCGCGGCTGAGCGGGGATCAGTGGGTCGGGCACCTGCGCACTCCAGGCCGGGTGATCGAGCTAGAGGAGATCACCGCGGTCTGGTACCGAACCCCACGCGCCTACCAGTTCCCCGACGAGCTCACCCCGGCGGAGAAGGCCCACGCGAACCTGGAGGCCAAATATGGCCTCGGTGGAGTGCTGACGTCGTTGCCCGTGCTGTGGGTCAACCACCCCGCCAGGCTCGCGGCGGCCGCCTATAAGCCTGTGCAGCTGGTTGCCGCGCGGCGCAGTGGTCTGGCCGTGCCGGACACCGTGGTCACCAACGAGGCGGACACCGTGCGCGAGTTCGCCGCCACCGGCGAGACCGTCATGAAGTTCTTCGGCTCGAACACGATCCTGGAGCAAGGCGTCCGGAAGATCAGTTTCACCCAGCTGGTCACCGACACCGACCTGGCCGACCTGCGGGGAATCAACGTCACCACCCACCAGCTGCAACGATGGGTACCGAAGCTCGCAGATGTGCGCGTGGTCGTGGTCGGTGAGCACATCACCGCCGTGGCGATCCACGCCGGCAGCAGCGAAGCGTACGTCGATTTCCGGGCCGACTACGACCATGTTGGCTACGAGCTGATCGACACACCCGACAAGGTTCGCCACGGCATCCGCCGGTTGGTGACCGAGCTGGGCCTGGGGTACGGGGCACTGGACTTCGTCATCGACAAGGACACCTCGCAGTGGGTGTTCCTGGAAATCAATGCGGGTGGGCAATTCGGTTTCGTCGAGGACGCCACCGGCGCCCCGCTGACCGCCCAGCTCGCCGACCTACTCGCCAAGGGAACACCGTGACCACCACGCTGGATACCGACTGGACCACCTACGCACGACGGCTCGCGGACACCCTGCGAGACAACGGGGACCTACGCTGCCCGGCCTGGCATGCCGCCGTCGCGGCGGTGCCCCGGCACCTGCTGGTGCCCCGCGCGTTCGAGCAGGACAGCACGGGCGCGTGGAGTGAGTTCATCACCGCGGACGCACCGCAGCGGGTGTACTCGCCGGAAACGCTGATCACTGCCCTGGAAACCGTCGGCGCTTATCAGCAGCCCATATCCTCCAGCACCAAACCCGACCTGATGGTCAGGATGCTGGAAATCCTCGACATCCAAGACGGCCACCGCGTCCTGGAGATCGGCACCGGCACCGGCTACAACGCCGCGCTGCTCGCTCATCGACTCGGCGATGACCGGGTGTTCTCCGTCGACGTGGACTCCGGCCTTGTCGACCTGGCCCGCGCCCGGCTGGCCGCAGCAGGTTTCCGGCCCACTGTGGTGACTACCGACGGTACCGCCGGGCTTCCCGAGCACGCACCGTTCGACCGGATCATCGCCACCTGCTCCGTCCCCGCGATCCCCTGGGCGTGGGCCGAACAGCTCGCTGACGGCGGCGCGATTCTGGCCGACCTCAAACTCGCTATCAGCGCTGGGAACCTCGTCCACCTACACCGTGCACACGATCACCTCGAAGGCCGCTTCACCAGCCGGTGGGCTGCGTTCATGGCGATACGCTCCGGACCCACACCTGTCCTCCCAGCCCGAGCCGACACCGCCCCCAACGGCCGCATCAGACCTACCACTGCCCCCGCCGAGCCGTGGAAAACCGCGTCCGTGGCCTGGTTCCTGGCCCAGCTCCGGCTACCCGCGAACACCACGTTCACCTACAACCTTGACCCCACAACCCGGGCACCGACCGCCGTCACCTTCACCACCACCGACGGCTCATGGGCCCGCGTCGAGATCGGCCACGCCACCGTCACCGAAGCCGGCGCCACCCCGGTATGGCCGCACATCGAGTGGGCCCACCAGCAATGGACCGACGCGGGCCAGCCGTCGTGGGACCGACTAGGACTGACCGTAACCACGACACACCACACCGTGTGGCTCGACGATCCCGCAGGCCCACACCACTGGCAACTCAGCTGACCATTCCACCCTCTAAAGTCTCGCTGAGCTTGGCCCCTCAGCATGGACACCTGACTTGAGGTGGTTGCGGTCACCGGGAAGGATGCTGTCGTGCCTGCACCTCACCCCCC
>DATEMN010000235.1:0-9302 GCA_035275565.1 Pseudonocardiaceae bacterium
GCTTCTCGGGGAAATCGGCAGCGTCACACCGAAACACGGAGACACCCCGCCGGTTGAGCTCGTCCACAACCTTGTCCGCCGTCGGATCGAAGGAATGGGTCAGAACCAAGACGGATCCCACTGCGCTCATGGGATCAGTCCTCCCGGTGGTCGGTGTCACTGTCTCTGTTGGTAGTCTGACCGTCACCGCCCTGGGTGACGGTATTCGTTTGGCCGTCGGTGTGCTTGGATAATGGGACCATATCCGTACCGTCGCAGATGAAACCCACCTGCGCATCCTCGTCGTAGCCCAACGCGGCCGGATCGATATAGTTCACAACACTAGCCGGCACGGCCAGCGTCAGTCCGAACGGGCGCGCTACGGATGCGGGCTGGGGTGTCAACTCGACCATAAGCACGTCCCAACGGGAAGTGATCTGATGACGGAAACAATCCCGTGCCGATCAATCGACTGTGCGATTTCCGGACACTCGGCGTACCCCCTTGAGGTCGCAAGTCAGTGAACCGACTAAGATGATAGCATATTTCTTGTCCAACCCACAGAATGAAGGTGCCGACACGGGGGCGGAGATCCCAGCCGGAAATCCCTCTTGGGTCTTACCTCGGGAGAGTTTTTATTCAGTTTATCGCCATGTTCCATATCGATGCTAAAAATCGTGCCGACAAAGTTAGTGCACGGACGCGGCTATCCGGAGGTCGTCGCGCTTCAGCTCGATATCGACCTCTTCGCGGGCCTCGCGGATGAGGGCGCCGACCAGATCCTTGCCATGTTCGAGTTCGCCGGAGGGCAGGTTCCACTGGCCGTCGGCGTAGCCGGTACCGGAGCACTGGGCGAGCAGGACCCGCTCGTCGCGGGCCAAGAGGAGCATGACGTCAACGAAGCTGGTGTAGGACACGTCGTGGTCCTCCCTGGCTGGTCGACGGTGTGAAAGGGCGCAGACTATCCGGCTAGGACCAGATCAGTTTCGGCGACCCGTTGGACGATCCAGCCGACTCGCTGATCGGTCTCGAGTCCGGTGGGGACGTCGAGCACCGAGACACCGAGCCGGTCGTAAAGCTCGCGCAAGGTGGTGGCAGCGGTGTTTTGAGTCCTTGGAAATAGTGAACCGCCCCAGGGGATCGGGACTTTCCTGTGCGGTGCGCCCGGAACTGTTGCCCAATTCGCGGCAGGAACAATTCTGGGCTGATCACGGTCGGTCTAACACGACATGTTCGTTCCGCGAGACGGTCGCTGATCTGTTGCGCCACGCCCGGCTTGAGGCTGGTGTGCGGGAGTTGCGGGGCCTGGCGGATGGGAGTCACGCCCCTCGGGTGAGCCTGGTCCCCCAGAGGGCACTGCGGCTGTCGGCTCGGTGGCGGTGGTGGAAGCCGGTGAGGGTGAGATGTCCCAGCAGCTCGCCACCGATCTGGCGCCACACCACGCAGGGAAACCGGCGCTGACGCCACAGACCGCGCCAGCTCACCCGGCGACAAGCACGGCATCGACCCGCTCGTTGGGCTCGTGGTGCACTAACACGAACCGCAACGCGGCGAGCAGACTCGGCGGGTGGCCAGCTCGGTCCAGCTCGGCGAGGGTGTTCCACACCGAGTCGACCACCGCCCCCGCGTGCGGTCGCTGAGCCAACCAGACCCGGGTCCGGGCCGGCAGGTGCCGCAGCGTGACGTCCGCCGTGGGCGTCGGCGTGGTAGCCACGACATCGATACCGGGCTGGGTGGACGGTGTCGGGGCCACTAGCAACCCCCTGCAGTGGTGAGCACGCGCACCACGTGGGGCCGCAGACTGATCAGCTGGCCGTCGTACTCGAAGCGCACATACAGCCGCGTGTGGCCCCGGCCCACGACCTGGCCGTGCTGGTGCAGCCGCGAGGGCAGCGCCCCGTGTTTCTTGCTCACCGCGATCTGCTCGACTTGGCACCGCTCGATGATCGGGGTGCCCTCGGCGTCGCGCCACGGGTCATAGACCGGTCGCGCCCCTCGAGCGGGCATGGGGTTCGGGCAGACAGCGGGTGAGTTCGTCCACGTGGACGTTCGCTCACGTCTCGTCGTCGCGGGCATCATCTGTGTCGCTGGTGGCGGTCCAGCGGCCGGTCGGGGGTTAGACATCCCAGTCGCTGATCACTGTGTGCAAGACGGTGAGCGCGTTGCCGGTCACGCGTGCGGTGATCGGCAGCCCGCCTGGCACGATCAGGGAGAACTTGCGGGCTCGGGTTGCGTGGCAGGAGTCGTTGAACCCGCCGAGATAGATCTCGTCGCGGTGTTCGATGGTGTCCCGCCGGGCGAACAGCGGCCCGTCCGGGCCTGGCGCGACTCGCTGGAAGGCGAAGCCCTGCTCTTTGGCGAGGTCTAGCAGTCGTTTCGCGGCTCTCAGTTCGAGGCTCTCGGCAGTAATGTTCATTCCGAGATCACCCAGACCAGATGTGGCCGGATGCTCACCGTGTGGTCCGCACCCTCGAACCGCACGACTAGGCGGGTGGTGACCCAGCTAATCACCCGGCGGTGACTGGACATCATGCGGCTCCCTTGACCTATGCCCGGCAGCCCAATGGGTGCAGTGTCAGCGTTCAGCCCGGCTCCGGGGTCTGGTGAAAGCCAATCCGAGGAAGATCGCCTAGAACAGCTCAGGTCAGCAGCAGTGCTGATGCAAAACAGCAGAACCGGCTCCACGTGCGACCGGTACTGTCCGATACGTCCTTTGAGAGGGGGTGGCAGCTTGGTGGGCAAGCGGCAGCGGCTGGTCAGTACTCGCAAGGCGGCCGGTTTCAGTCAGGAACGGTTGGCCGAGGTGGTGGGTGTGGAGCGCTCGACGATCCAACGCTGGGAACGCGGCGAGACGTGTCCGCAACCGTGGGCTCGGCCGAAACTCGCGCGTGCCCTGGGTATCTCCGATCAGGAACTGTCTGAGCTGCTGGGTGAACCCGTCGAACCAGAGGGTGCGGCCTCGGCGTCTGCGGGATGGGCGCCGGCCGTCCTTTGCGAAGCCCTGTCCCGCTGCCTGGGCCGAACCGTCACCTTCGACGAGCTCGGGCTCACAGGCCAGCTCCTGTCCTCACACGCTGCGTTGGACTGGCGTGCAGATACCCTGATCACACTGACTGATCTGGGTAAAGTTGACGTCGACATGGAACGCAGGCTCGTTCTTGCAGCCACTGCTTACTGCGTGGCCGCGCTCGCAGTACCTAGCGAACCATGGTGGACGCAGATGGCGGTGCGCGGCACCGCCCGCGCTACCGCCAGCGCCCGGCGCGTCGGCCGTGGTGATCTAGAGACTGTTCGTGAGATGGCATCGATTTTCTCGCGGGTCGATCAGCGGCGCGGAGGCGGGCACGCCCGCACGGCGCTCGTTCAGTACCTGACTTCGGATGTCGCAACTTACCTGCGGGGACGCTATACCGACGAGCGAGTACGCAAGGACATGTTCTCCGCAGCGAGCGAGCTCGCCTATCTTTCGGGTTGGATGGCCTTCGACAACGCGGAGCACGCCATCGCCCAGCACTACTTCTCTATAGCGGTCAAGCTCGCCGCAGAGGCTGACGACCCGCCCATGGCAGGTCATGCCCTCCGGGCCATGGCACATCAGGCCGTTGACTTAGGCCACTTTCGGCAAGGACTGGAGCTGGCCTCCGCGTCGATGGAGGGCAAGCGATATCTCGTGGCCAGCCCCCGCGAACGCGCACTCTTCGGCGTCGTCTACGCGCGGGCACTCGGCGCGGCAGGTCAGAACTCGGCTGCCGCCGAGGCGCTGATCACAGCGGAAGACGACCTGGCCTCAGCGACCACTGGCGATGATGAGCCATCACGGGTGTTCTTCTTCGGCGAGGCAAGCCTTGCGCACCAGACCGCCCTCACGCTGCGTGCTATCGGAGATCTCTCCGGCGCCCTGACGGAGTTCCGCCGCAGCGCGCGCACCCGCCAGACAACGACGTTCACCCGCACGCACGCCCTAACCCTCGGACACCTCGGTGCGGTGCACGCGCACCGAGGCGAGATCGACGAGGCGTGCTCCACCTGGTCCACCGCGCTGGACTCCATGGACGGCATCCACTCAGCACGCGCCCGCCAGACCGTAGTTGACATGCGCACCGCACTATCGGCCTTCCGTCATAGCGGTGTCCCAGCGTGCGTCGAGCTCGACGCCGTCCACAACACCCCCATCCTTGACATCAAACCCTGGTTCCGCGAGTTCGGTCCACGCGGCACCGTGCGGCAAGCCACATGGTCGACCGAGAGGGTCAGTAGGTGATCGCCAGGGCGGGGTCTGCGAGTAGGGCGCCGATGTCGGCGAGGAATCGGGAGGCTTGTTGCCCGTCGACCACGCGATGGTCGACGGACAGCGCGAGCTGACAGACCTTGCGCACCACCACGGCACCGTCCACCACCCAGGGCAGGTCCCGGATCGCGCCGAGGGCCAGGATCGCCGACTCGCCGGGGTTAAGGATCGGAGTGCCGGTGTCCACCCCGAAGACCCCGATGTTGGTGATGGTGATCGTGCCGCCGATCATGTCAGCTGGCGGCGTGCGTCCCTGCCGTGCGGACGTCGCGAGCTCGTCCAGTGCGACGGCGAGCTCGCGCAGCGGCACCCGGTCGGCGTCCCGGATCTTGGGCACCACCAGCCCGCGCGGGGTGGCGGCGGCGATCCCCAAGTGCACGTAATTGAAGTAGACGATCTCGCCGGCCGCCTCGTCCCAGCTCGCGTTGACCTCCGGGGTTCGTCGCGTCGCCAGGCACATCGCCCGCGCGGCGAAGGCCAGCGGGGTCAGTTTCACATCCCGGAACTGCGGCGCCGCCGTGAGCCGGGCCCGTAGCTCCATCATCGGTGTGACGTCGACGGTGAGGAACACCGTGACGTGCGGCGCGGTGAACGCGGAGGACACCACCGCCGCCGCAGTGGCCTTGCGCACCCCGCGGACCGGCTCCCGGCGTTGCCGCCCGGGGTCATCAGACCCGGTAGCCGGCCTGGTGCCGTTGCCGGCCAGGTCAGCGGCGCGCTGCACGTCCTCCCGAGTGATCACCCCACCGGCCCCGGAACCGGGCACCGACCGCAGGTCGATGCCGAGCTCCCGGGCCAGCTTGCGCACCGGCGGCTTGGCCAGCGGGACCGACCCTCCCGCGGCAACGGCAGCAAGACCAACAGGAGCCCCAGCGTCCTTGCGGCGCCGACGGGTCACGGCGCCCGCCCGCGGTCCGTACCCGACCAGGGTCGTGATTCGCCCGTCAGCCCCCTCCTCGCCGATCCGGCCACCTGAGGACGTCTCCGGGGAATTGACATCGATCGCGATGAGCGGGCTGCCCACCTGCACGGTCGTCCCAGGTTCGGCGCACAGCTCGCTGACCACCCCGGCGTAAGGGCAGGGCAGCTCGACAGCCGCTTTGGCGGTCTCGATCTCGACGATGACCTGATTGACGGTGACGGTGTCCCCGGGCGCGACGTGCCAGGTCAGGATCTCCGCTTCGGTGAGTCCCTCACCGGCGTCGGGGAGCAGGAAGTGCCTGATGTGGGTCATGATTTCAGTAGGTCAGCACGCGATCGACGGCGTCGAGGACCCGGTCCAAATCGGGCAGGTAGTCCTCCTCGCACTTGGCCGGCGGGTACGGGGTGTCGAACCCGGTCACTCTCAGCACCGGTGCCTCCAGGGAGTAGAAGCACTCCTGGGACACCCGGGCGGCCACTTCAGCGGTCAGGGATGCCTCACCGGGTGCCTCGGATACGCAGATCAATCGCCCGGTGCGGCGCACCGAGTCGAACACCGGCGCCAGATCCAACGGGGACAACGTGCGCAAGTCGATCACCTCCAGCAGCTGGCCGTCCTGCTCGGCGGCGGTCGCGGCGTCCAGCACGGTACGCACCATCGGCCCGTAGGTCGCGATCGTCGCCGTCGTGCCGGTGCGCAGCACCCGTGCGGTGAACAGCGGTGGTGGTGGCACCGTGAGGTCCACTGGCGCCTTGTCCCAGTACCGCCGCTTGGGCTCGAAGAAGATCACCGGGTCGTCGCAGGAGATCGCCTGCTGGATCATCCAGTAAGCGTCGACCGGGTTGGCGCAGGCCACGACCTTGAGCCCGGGGGTGTGCGCGAAGTAGGACTCCGGGGACTCCGAATGGTGCTCGACGGCGCCGATCCCGCCGCCGTGCGGAATGCGCACCACCACCGGCATCCGCAGCTTGCCCTGTGAGCGGTAGTGCAGCTTGGCGAGCTGGGAGACGATCTGGTCGAAGGCGGGGAAAACGAACCCGTCGAACTGGATCTCGCAGACCGGACGGTAACCCCGCAGCGCGAGCCCGACGGCGGTACCGATGATGCCGGACTCGCCCAGCGGGGTGTCGAACACCCGCTGCTCACCGAAGTCCTTCTGCAGGCCGTCAGTGATCCGGAAGACGCCGCCGAGCCGGCCGACGTCCTCGCCCATCACGATGACCTTGGGGTCAGCCTCCAACGCGGCCCGCAAACCGTCGTTGAGGCCCTTGGCCAGGGTGATCGTCTGAGTCACCGCGGGGGCACGCTCAGCAGTCGAGGTCATGAAGCCCACCCTCGATTCCAACGAACGACGCGTGGTAAGCCAGCAGCTCCTCGCGCTGGGCGGCCAGCTGCGGCGACGGCTCGGCGTAGACCTCGGAGAAGATCCGCTCCGGGCCGGGGGCGGGCATCGACATGCAGTAGTCACGCAGCCGGGCGGCCAGCTCGTCGGACTCGGCGGCCACGCCAGCGAAGAACTCCGGCTCGGCCAACCCCTCTCGCACCAGGTGCACCCGAACCCGCTCGATCGGGTCCTTGAGCTTCCACTCCTCTAATTCGGTGTCGAGCCGGTAGCGGGTCGGATCGTCAGACGTGGTGTGTGCGCCCATCCGGTAGGTGCACGCCTCGATCAGCACCGGTCCGTTGCCGGTGCGGCATTCCTGCAGCGCCCAACGGGTGACGGCCAGGGTGGCCAGCACGTCGTTGCCATCCACCCGGATCCCGGGGAAGCCGTAGCCCTGGGAACGGCGGTACAACGGCACCCGGGTCTGCCGATCCAACCCGGCCGAGATCGCCCACTGGTTGTTCTGGCAGAAGAACACCACCGGCGCGTCGTAGACCGCAGCCCAGACGAAGCCCTCGTGCAGGTCACCCTGGGAGGTGGCACCGTCACCGAAGAAAGCGATGCTGGCCTCACCGGTCTCCGGGTCGCCGATCTTGCCATCCAGCCGCTGGCCCATCGCGTAGCCGGTGGCGTGCAGGCACTGGTTGGGGATCACGATGGTGTAGAGCTGGAACCCGGTGCTGACCGGGTCCCAGGAACCCTGGTCGATGCCACGGAAGATACCGAACACCTCGGTGGGATCCACTCCGCGGCACCAGGCGACACCGTGCTCCCGGTAGGACGGGAAGCCCATGTCCTGGGGGGCCATCGCGCGGCCGGCGCCGATCTGCGCGGCCTCCTGGCCCAGCAACGGAGCCCACAGACCGAGCTGGCCCTGCCGTTGCAGGGCGTTGGCTTCCCGGTCGACCCGGCGGACGAGGGTCATGTCGCGGTACAGCGACTGGATCTCCGCCGGGGAGATCTCCAGGTCGAACTGTGAATGCGAGACGCGTTCACCCTCCGGGGTGAGCAGCTGGACCAGGTCCGCACCTTCGCTGGTGGCCCGCAACCCGGCGATCACCTGTTGCGGGGTGGATAGATCATCGACGTCCATCACGCCGGCTAGCCGGGAGGGAACGGGGTTCGAGGACGACATGTGACATCTCCTTGCTGTTGCGCCTCGCTCCACTTGTGATGGATACGCGGCGCCGCCGCCGCGCAGCGTAACTCCGGGGTGTGGACCACGCTGCCACCGTCGACGCTGACAATCACTTCAACGCACAATTCTTACACGGACAACGACGGAGAGAGTCGTTTAGTCACACCGTACGCCGTCCGCTAAGGTTGGCTGCCGAACTCTACGCCTTGGCCGGGCTATCCTCGCCGCAGCGCCCCGCGAGGGGGCCGACCCGGAGGAGGCGAACGGTGAGCTACCAGGGCTGGCCCACCCCGCCTCGCCCCGCGCCACCACCAGCCCCACCGCGCCGACGCCGACTGGGCCGAATGCTGGGTGTGATTCTCGGTCTGCTGCTGGTGGTGGTCATCGGCGTCGGCGGGTACGTCGATCAGTCGCTGCGGCGGGTCGATGCGCTGGCCGACTACCCCGGACGACTTGCGGACACGCCGGGCACGAATTGGCTGATCGTCGGATCGGACAGCCGGGCCGGCCTGACCCCCGACCAGACTGCCCGGTTGACCACCGGCGACGAGGCAGCGACCGCCGGCCAACGCACCGACACCATCATGCTGATGCATATCCCGGCGGTGACCAGCGGTGGGACGCCGACGCTGGTCAGCCTGCCGCGGGATTCCTCGGTTCCAGTCCCCGGCCGGGGCCGGCTGAAGCTCAACGCCACCTTCGCGCTCGGCGGCCCCACCCTGCTGGTACAGACCGTGGAGACGGTCACCGGCCTGCATGTGGATCACTATGCCGAGATCGGGTTCGGTGGCTTCGCCCGCCTCGTCGACGACGTCGGCGGTGTGCAGCTGTGCCCCACGGAGTCGATCTCCGACCCGCTGGCCGGGCTGAACATCCCCGCCGGCTGCCAGGTACTCGACGGGCCGCAAGCGCTGGGCTACGTGCGGACCCGGCACTCACCGCGCGGCGACCTGGACCGGGTGGTCCGCCAACGGGAATTCCTCGGTGCGTTGATTTCCCGGGCGAGTAGCCCGGCAGTGCTGCTCAACCCCTTGCGGGCCGGCCCACTCGCGGCCGATGCCCCCGACACGATCACCGTCGATGACGGCGACCGGGTCTGGAACCTGGCCAGGCTCGGTTGGGCGATGCGCTCGCTGTCCGGCGGCGACGCGGTGACCACGACAGTGCCGATCGCCGGCTTCAGCACGATGCGCGACGGCTCCTCCGGCGTGCTGTGGGACCGCGAGCAAGCCGGTCGGCTGTTCGACGCGCTGGCCCAAGACCGGCGCGTACCGCACCCGTGAGTGAGTAACAGTGTTATAACACCGAATGCCACTCACGGGTGGTCACGGTTTGCGGCCGACACCCCCGTAGGCGATCGTGTTCATCTCAGTGCTGTCGGAGGTGTCACCCAGTCCTGCGGGGTGCCACAGAGCGCTTCCCACCAGTCCCGGTTCGACCAGCTCGAACCCGGTGAACAAGCGCAGTATCTCGGGGTGGCTGCGGGGGTACAGCGGTTCCGGGGTGTTGCGGTAAAGCTCAACCGCCTCGGCCAGCCCAGTGGGCTGGCCGTCGGTGGTGGCGTGGGAGAGCGCCAGAAAGCTGCCGGATG
>DATEMN010000236.1:0-3257 GCA_035275565.1 Pseudonocardiaceae bacterium
CGCACCGCCAGCGCTCCCCCCAGGTCAAGCATGAAACCGTCATCGGGGTCGGATGGATCGTGCACCTTCCCCCCAGCGCCGATCTTCACATCTCGTTCCTGGCACGCGGCCAGCAGCGTCGACCACACCGTCCGGTCACGGGTAGCGCGGGACACCTCCCAAACGACCAAGAGGTCAACCTTGCCCGCCGCGATCAGGTCCATAGTGGCCTGCCACCCCAGCCGTGCCTTGCCGTTGGCGAAGCGCGACGCTGAGACCCCGTCGTCGCGGTGTTCGGCGACGACCGTCCAGCCTTGTCGGTCAGCCCACGCGCGGCACTCGGCAAGCTGATCGTCCACCGACCTGCCCTCTGAGCGGTCCTTGCTGACACGACCGTAGAGCACCGCACGAATCATGGCTGACATATTACATCTCCATGGCCGACACTGGCGCCGGAGACCGCCGTCAAATGGGTAAGACCGGCGGCCCGGAATTCGTCCTCGACGGTGGGCACCATCATCGAGGTGTCCCCCACTACCAGCGCGGGCAGCAGCCCGGCCGGCTCCGGATCGAGGACCCCGGCCGCCAACCGAAGCCCGGACCGCAGCCGCTCGGCAATCCGTTGAACTGCGGTCGGCGCCGCCAGCACTTCCGGCGGACCGTGCACCCGCAGCACGGCCACGGTCAGGTCGGACCGGTCGGGTGCGGCGAGCAGCCCGGCAGCCCGTACCCGCTGACCGGGCAGCAGGCCGGTCCAGCCCTGCGCCGGAGCCAGTAGGACTACCCGACCGCCAGTCCGCCACCGGTGCCCAGCCACCTCCGCGGCCTCGAGTTCCGCACGGACGACCACCTGCTGGGGCTGCGGCCGCCGACCACCGTAACCCGACGAGGCGATTGCCTGCGGGTCGTCCCGCACGCGGACCAGCACTGTCGCCGCCGAGCCGCGTTCCGCCGCTGCCCGCACTGGATGGTGCTCAACCTGCCATGTCTGCACGCCGACTACGAGTGCAAGTGCAGCGGTGACCCCGCCCACCGCGAGAACCGCCGCGGACCGGCGGCGCAGTGCAGCCGCACCAGCAGCCAGCAGACCTCCCGCGCCCAGTGCAGCCGCGGCCACGGACCCGAGGTACAGCCCGGCGAGCACCACGGCCCAACCGGCGAGAGCCGCAGGCACCAAGCGCAGGTCGAGTGGCGCTACGTCAGGAGGTGCATCGGCGGTCACACCCGCACCAGATCCTTGAGCTGAGCCAACCGCGCCTGCCCGATCCCGGTCACCTCACGAAGCTGATCCACCGACCTGAAGCGGCCGTGCGCAGCGCGCCAGTCGAGAATGCGCTGCGCGGTGACCGGGCCGACCCCGGGCAGCACGTCGAGCTGTTCCAGAGTCGCCGCGTTGAGGTCGACCTTCCGTGACGCACCGGCCGGAGCACCCAGCGCCGCGCCGTCTGCGGGCTCTCCCGGCGACGGCGCCACACCGACCAACAGCTGCTCGCCGTCGGACAGCCGGCGGGCGAGGTTCAGGCCCATCAGATCAGTGCCGGGCAGCGCCCCGCCCGCCGCCTCCAGGGCGTCGGCTACCCGGGTGCCGTCGGGTAGCCGGACCAGCCCCGGGCGAGCCACCCGACCCGCCACGCTGATCACGACTTCTGGGACTGCGTCAGGTGGTGGTGTCGCCGATGTACCCCCCGTCGCAACGGTGACCAGCGGCAGGACCGGGGCTGGTTCAGGCACCGGGCGCTCCCGCCAGACCCCGACCGCAGCGATCACTGCAGCGAGCGCCGCGACCAGCGACAGGGCGAGCGCTCCCGGCCGTCCTGGTTCCCACCGGGCGTCCCGCAAGGGACCCGGCACCCAGCGCCGGACCAGCCGGCCGCCTCCCGATGCGGCGGGTGAGTCGGTCTCCTCATGCCGGCGGACCTGGTGCGGCCCGTCGGTGGTCAACCCCTCGGGCGGCTCCGCGTCGCCGGGCTCGCCGGGGAAACGCAGCGCCACAAGCCGCGCTCGAGCGTGCTGCGGGTTACCTGTGTCGGTGGAGGGAAAGCTGGGGAACAGAGCCACGGGACGACGTTAGGACGGCTGCCCCCTCACCTCACCCGGTGCGGCCGTCAGTTGTGGACAACAGATGGGGTGTGGATAAGTCAGCCTTCGGTACATAAGCCATGGCCGTTTGCGAATAATTGTGACATTCTGTGCAGCTGAGGGGACTCGATGACGCCGAATTAGACCGTCAGAGGAGGTTCCTCGTGAAGACCACTTCTTTCAGTGACCACGCCGTGGTGCTGGGCGCGAGCATGGCCGGTTTGCTAGCCGCCCGCGTCCTTGCCGACGTCTATGACCGGGTGACGGTGGTCGAGCGCGATATTCTGCCGTCTGACCTCGTCAACCGCCGTGGGGTTCCGCAGGGTCGTCACCTGCACACACTGCACGCTCGCGGCCGGAAACTGCTCGATGAGCTGTTCCCCGGCTTCGCGGCGGATGCGGTGCAGGCTGGCGCGGTGACCGCGGACACCCTGGGTAGCTGCCGGGTACACGCGTCGGGTCAGCACCTACGCCAGGCAGACATCGGCTTGCCCTTGCTGGGCGCCAGCCGCCCGTTCCTGGAGGGCCACGTCCGCCACCGGGTCAAGGCACTGCCGTCGGTACATTTCATCGAGGGCTGCGAGGCAACGGGCCTGGTCACCGGCAACGACCGCCGAGTCACGGGGGTGCGGGTCGTGCACCACGAGGAGGGCAGCACCGAGCAGAAGGTATTCGCAGATCTGGTTATCGACGCCACTGGCCGCGGTTCACGCACGCCGAGATGGCTAAAGCAGCTCGGCTACCCGCCACCCGAGGTGGACCGGGTCGAGATCAGGCTTGGTTACTCCAGCCGCCGCTACCGGCTGCGTCCCGGTGCCCTGGGTGACGACGTGGCCATCTTCACCGGCCCGACCCTCGCTAACCCCCGAGCTGGGGCCGTGGCTCCCCTGGAGGACGGCCAACACATGGTGACGCTGGCTGGCATCCTCGGTGACCACCCCCCACTGAACCCCGCCGGGTTCGATGCGTTCGCTGCCACCCTGTGCTTCCCCGACATCGCTCAGGCACTGGTGGGCGCCACCCCACTGGACGATCCGGTGCCCTCCCGGTTCCCGGTCAGTGTGCGCCACCGCTATGAGCAATTACGCCGTTTCCCGGCCGGTCTGCTAGTGATCGGTGACGCAGTGTGCTCGTTCAACCCCATTTACGGACAGGGCACGACAGTGGCCGCGATGGAGGCAGCGATGCTGAGGGACATG
>DATEMN010000237.1:0-21853 GCA_035275565.1 Pseudonocardiaceae bacterium
CACGGCGCGAGAAGATCGCGACAACAGCACCGGCAAACATGACCAGGAAGCCGAGGACGCTGACGACCGGGATCCCCACCGGACGGACCGGAAGTATGACACCGACGACGAGCAGCAGCAGACCCAGGACGAAAAGCACGATTCCCTGGATCCGACGACGATGGTACCGGTTGCGCATCCGGGCACCGCGGACATTCGACGCAAACTTGGGGTCCTCTGCATAGAGCGCGCGCTCGATCTGGTCGAGCAGACGCTGCTCGTGCTCGGAGAGTGGCATCGCTCCTCCTCCGGCACTCCGAATTTTCGATGACGGACGATGGTGGCCTGTCCGACGGTAGTACTTGGGGTCGCCGGGCGCCCACCGTGGGCTCCTACCGTCGAGGATACGAGCCCGCGGCGGCGCGGACTAGCCGATCGGCTCACCCGTTTGAGGTGACCGCCGGCTATCTACCTGATCGGACCTCCTCGGGGCGTCCAGCAGGGTGGCCGGGCGCACTGCTGTGCTGCCGAATCTCGACCGAGCGGCGTCCGCGGCCCGTTCGGCGTCGGGCCAGTTCGCGTCGGCGCCGTCCAGGGTGAGCTGCTCGGCTACGGTACCCCCGACCAGTTGTTCCACCCGTAACCCCAGCAGCCGGACCGCCATCCCGTATGGCAGATGACCGTCCAGCAGTCCGGCGGCCACCCCGAACACCTCGTGCGCGGAGTCGGTCGGACCCGCCAAGGTTCGGGAACGGGTGATGGTGATGAAGTCCGGGTAGCGGATCTTCAGCGCGATCGTCCGCCCGCGCAGGCCACGGCAGCGCAGCGCGGCCGTCGTGCGCTCGACCAGCCGCAGCAGCTCACGGCGCAGCACCGCCCGGTCGACCACGTCGTCGGCGAAGGTCTCCTCCGCGCCCACGGATTTCTCCGGCGCATCAGGCACTACCCGCCGCTCGTCGCGCCCGTGGGCGAGCTCGTGCAGATGCTGGGCCGACGCGACGCCCACCGCACGGCGCAGCACCGGCAGTGGAGTGCTCGCGACGTCGGCCACGGTGGCACACCCCAACCGATGCAGCGCCTGCGCAGTGCGCCGGCCTACCCCCCACAACGCCGACACCGGCAACGGGTGCAGGAATTCCAGCACCCCGTCGACGGGCACCACGAGCAACCCGTCGGGTTTGGACAGTCCGGAGGCGAGCTTGGCCAGGAACTTGCTGCGGGCCACTCCTACCGAGCAGGTCAGCCGGTGGGCGTCGTAAACCTGCCCGCGGATCCACTCCCCGATCCCGGCCGGGCTCATCCCCAGCCTGCGCAACGACCCGCCGACGTCGAGGAATGCCTCATCCAGGCTCAGCGGCTCGACCAGCGGAGTGATCTCGCGGAACAGCGCCATCACCGCCCGGGAGACCTCCGCATAGTGCGGGAAATGCGGCGGCACGAACGCTGCTTGTGGGCACAGCCGGCGAGCCTGCGCCACCGGCATCGCCGACCGGATCCCGTGCGCCCGAGCCTCGTAACTCGCCGAGAGCACGACACCGCGGTTCCCACCCGGATCGCTGCCTCCCGCCACCACGACTGGCAACCCGGCCAGCTCGGGACGTTCACGGACTTCGACCGACGCGTAAAAGGCGTCCATGTCAACATGGAGCACGGGGCAACCACCATCGGCGAGTTGCCAAGCCGGTACGCCAGCCCGGGGTAGATCAGCCCGGGGTAGATCAGCACTGCGACCCACAACAGCCTCCGCGATTCGAACTCCTGTTCGATTGCTGTTATTTTAGCCGTCGTCTAGGGGATACTGCGGCGGACCACTGGTCTGGGTCGCCATTAAGCTGCGCCGGTGCGAACCGCAGCGATACTCAGCCTCAAGGGCGGAGTGGGCAAGACCTCGGTAGTACTCGGGCTCGCCGGGGCTGCCCTGCAGCGGAGGATCCGGACCCTGGTGGTGGACCTCGATCCGCAGGGAAACTGCACCGCGGCCCTGGATCCCGACATGACGAAGTTGACGCTGGCCGACGTGCTGGCCGATCCGGAGCACGCGGTGCTGAGGTCGGCGATCGCGCCCAGCGGCTGGGGCGAGGGGCTGGACGTTCTGGTAAGCGCCGAGGCAGCCGAGGCGCATGATCGTCTGACACCTGACGTCACCCGGCTGCGCTGGCTCGACCATGCGCTGTCCACCCTGGAGGACCCGACCGACGCTCCGTACCGGCTGGTGCTGGTGGACTGCCCACCCTCGTTGGGTCTGCTGACCCGCTCGGCGTTGGTCGCAGCCGACCATGCGCTGCTGGTCACCGAACCGACCATTTATGCGGTCGCCGGGGTGCAGCGCGCCTTCGAAGCCGTGCAGCACGAGCGCGAGAGCAATCCCCACCTGCAGACTCTGGGCGTGCTGGTCAACCGGGTCCGGGTGCGCTCCAGCGAGCACAACTACCGGATCAACGAGCTCCGGGATGTCTTCGGGCCGCTGCTGCTGCCCACCGTGGTGCCGGACCGCTCGGCGATGCAGCAAGCTCAGGGCGCTGGCCTGCCGATCCAGCGCTGGGACACACCCGGTGCGCGGGAGATCACGGCGGCCTTCGACGTATTACTCGCCCGGTTGCTGCGCACGATCCGAGTCAGACGGCGCACCGAGACGAACATCACAGATGCCTGATGGGGCCAGGGGTTAGCCCTGCCCGGGTTGGGGTTGGCTGTTCGGGGACAGGGCCTGCGGTGACGGGGCGGGTTGCGCTGCCGGCTCACCGGCGGTGACCTCACCGGCGACGGGAGCCCCGCGCATCGAGGCGCGGATCTGATCCAGCCGGGAGCGGCCCGCCATGTCCACCGTCGACTGCTGCACTTCGAGCATCCGCCCCTGCACGGAATTCTGGGCCAGTTCGGCGGACCCGACGGCGTTGGCGTACCGGCGCTCGATCTTGTCCCGAACCTCGTCGAGTGACGGTGTGCTGCCCGGCGCGGCCAGCTCGGACATCGACCGCAGCGAGGCGGAAACCTGCTCCTGCATCTTCGCCTGCTCCAGCTGAGAGAGCAGCTTGGACCGCTGCGCGATCTTGCCTTGCAGCACCATCGCGTTACGTTCGACCGCCTGCTTGGCCTGGCCCGCGGCCTGCAGTGCCTGGTCGTGCAGCGTCTTGAGATCCTCCACAGACTGCTCCGCGGTGATCAGCTGGGTGGCGAAGGACTCGGCGGCCTGCTCGTACTGCTGCGCCTTGGCCTCGTCGCCCTTGTTCCGCGACTCGTCAGCAAGCACCAGTGCTTGCCGAGCCGAAGATTGGTACTTCTCGATCTCGCCGAGCTGCCGGTTGAGCTTCATCTCTAGCTGGCGCTGGTTGCCGATGACGGCGGCGGCCTGCTGGGACAGCGCCTGGTGCTGCCGCTGTGCCTCTTCGATGGCCTGCTGGATCTGCACCTTGGGATCGGCGTGCTCGTCGATCTTGGCCGAGAACGACGCCATCAGGTACTTCCACGCCTTCACGAATGGGTTGGCCATCTCCTCCGCTGCCTCCTTGTGACGAATCGAGCCCGGCTTCGCCCCAGCCCGATCAGCGCCTCACCCGATCAGCCCCACCCGATCAGCTTCAGACGCGTGCTGACTCCATGGTGTCAGGTGCGGGACAGCGGTTCCACCGACCCCAGGAAGAACCGGGGATAACCCCGGGATCCGGTACCAGGGATCAGGCTGCCACCAGCTCGGCCGGGACCGTATCCGGCACCTCGGGCAGGTACACCGGGCCAAGATCGTCCGCCACCAGCCGCAACAACTTGTCCAGCGGCAGGTCAAGGGCATCGCAGATGGACCCGAGGAGTTCGCTGGACGCCTCCTTGCGACCCCGCTCCACCTCGGAAAGATAACCCAGGCTCACCCGGGCGACCCGAGACACCTCACGGAGCGTGCGGCGCTGCGAGGTTCGCGTCCGGCGCAGCCGCTCGCCGATAGCCTCCCGCAGCAGCGTCATCGCGTTTCCTTTCTGGGTGTCGGACGGGCCTACCGGCACCGGCTTCTTGTTGTCTCTACCGTACTCACCAGCCAGCCACTCAGGCGTCCGCCATGGGCGAACGCCACTCCCCGGCGCACCAGGGCACTATTTCAGGGCAGCGCGATGGCACGACCGGTGGCCCGCAACCGCAACGCACGCACGACATAGTCCACGCCGGTGACGACGGTGAGCACCAACGCGATACCCATCACAGCCCAGCGCACCGGATAGACCGACACCGGCAGCGGCAGCACGTAGAGCCCGATCGCAACGACCTGAGCGAAGGCCTTCACCTTCCCCCCACGACTGGCCGGGATCACCCCGTAGCGCAGGACCCAGAACCGCAGCACGGTGACGCCCAACTCGCGCACGCCGATCACTAGGGTGATCCACCAAGCCAGCTCGCCGAGCAGGCTCATACCCACCAATGCCGCCCCGATGAGCGCCTTGTCCGCGATCGGATCGGCGATCGCGCCGAAGTTGGTGACCAGCCCGCGACGTCGGGCCAGATCCCCGTCAAGCCGGTCGGTGATCGAGGCGACGCCGAAGATGACGGCAGCGGTGACCCGCCATCGGGGGTCGGTACCGTTATCAATGAACAACGCGAACAAAAACGCCGGGACCAACGCCAGCCGCGACATGGTCAACAGGTTGGCCATGTTCCAGAGCGGGACCTCCGCGGCCGGCGGCGGGCTCACGGTGGGCTGCCGGCCAGGGCGATCAGCGCGACCGGCTCGACGACCAGGTCGACGCCTTGGGCCGCGAGTACTCGGCAGCGCACCAGGTCGCCCACCGCGAACGAGCCGGTGAGTATGCACTCGCCGTCCACCTCGGGAGCCTGGTGCTCAGCACGCCCGATCACCCCGTCACCCGCATCTTCTTCGACCAGAACATCGACGGTGTCCCCAACCCGTTGTTCGGCGCGCTGCGCGGTGAGCTGTTCGACCAGCCGGCTGACCCGGGCGACGCGCTCGGCGATGGTGTCCTCGTCGTGCTGGCCGGGCAAGCCGGCGGCCTCAGTGCCGTCTTCGTCGGAGTAACCGAAGACACCTACCGCGTCCAGCCGTGCCTCGGTGAGAAAGCGCTCCAGCTCCGCGACGTCGGCCTCGGTCTCCCCCGGGA
Source organism: Pseudonocardiaceae bacterium (assembly GCA_035275565.1). Taxonomy (GTDB): domain Bacteria; phylum Actinomycetota; class Actinomycetes; order Mycobacteriales; family Pseudonocardiaceae. Next base: position 5,079 of record DATEMN010000237.1, read on the forward strand.
AACCGACGATCACGTTGCTGCGGGCCCCTGCCTCAGGCGCCCGCTGCCGGATCTGGTCGAGTAGCGCCAGGAAGGACTCGGCCGAGCCGAACCGACGCATTCGTCGCAGCACCGGCTCACTGGCGTGCTGGAAGGACAGGTCGAAGTAGTCGGCCACCCCGGGGATGCCGGTGATCGCGGCGACCAGCGAAGGGCGGGTCTCGGCCGGCTGCAGGTAAGAGACCCGGATGCGCAGGATGCCGGGAACGACAGCCAACCGACGCAGCAGCTCCTCTAGGGCGCCGGGGCGGCCCAAGTCCTTTCCGTAGGACGTGGAGTTCTCGCTGACCAGCACCAGCTCACGGACCCCCGCGCCGGCCAACCACGCCGCCTCGGCGCATACCTCGTCAGCCGGGCGGGAGACGAATGCGCCGCGGAAGGTGGGGATGGCGCAGAACGCGCAGCGCCGGTCGCAGCCCGATGCGATCTTCAGCGGGGCGACCGGGGAATCATCGAGCCGGCGGCGTGGCACTCGGGGACCCCAGCCGTGCCCGGGTAGCGCCGGACCGGCCGCGAGTGCAGCAGGCCGGGACACCGGGGTGATCGGTAGCAGGGTGCGGCGGTCCACCGGCCGGTGCGCGGGTACCACCTCGCCGGCGAGCACGTCGCGCAGCCGACCACCCAGCTCCGGATAAGCGTCGAAACCCAGTACCGCGTCGGCCTCCGGCAGGTTTTGCGCCAGCTCGGTCCCGTAGCGCTCGGCGAGGCAACCCACCGCCACGACCTTGGCGCCGGTGTCCGCGGCGGCCAGCAGGGTGTCGATGGAGTCCTTCTTGGCGGCGGCGACGAAACCACAGGTGTTGACCACCACCACATCGGCTGCGCCGCCGTCGGCGTCGACCAGCTCCCAGCCGTCCTCGGTCAGCCGACCCGCCAGTTCCTCGGAGTCGACCTCGTTACGGGCACAGCCCAGGGTGAGCAGCGCAGCACGCGGCGACGTCGATGGGGTTGGCACCGACTCAGAGTAGCTGGCCCCCCTCCCCGACCCGCCCTGCCACTTGGATGCTTATCGCTGTCTGGATCCCACCGTGGGCAGCGACATGGATGCTTGTCGCAGTCATGTCGGCGCGTGGTGGGATGGGGATGTGGGCGTGGCAGTGGTGGGAAGTGTGAATCTGGATCTGGTGGCGGGGCTGGCGCGGCTGCCGGAACCCGGCGAGACTCTCACCGCCACCGGCTTGACCCGAGTCCCCGGGGGCAAAGGCGCCAACCAGGCGCTGGCCGCCCGCCGGTTGGGACTGCCGGTCCGGCTAGTCGCCGCGGTGGGCACCGACCCCGAAGCCGACACCGCTCTGGAGCTGCTGCGCAGCGAGGGAGTCGAGTTGGGCGGGCTGCGGCGGGTGGCCGAGCCGACCGGGCTGGCGCTGATCGCCGTCGATGACACCGGCGAGACCACCATCATCGTGGTACCCGGCGCGAATGCGACGCTGCGGGTGCGCGCCGAGGACGTGGCCGGTGCCGACGCGGTACTCACCGTGCTGGAGGTTCCCGACCACGCCGTTACCGCCGCCGCCCAGCATGCCACCGGTTTGTTCGTGCTCAATGCCGCACCAGCCAGGCCGATACCGCCCGAGGTGCTCCGGCGCGCCGACCTGGTGGTGGTCAACAGTGCCGAGTACGCCGCGCTGCCGGGTCTGGACGCGGCCCGGGCCGTCGCCATCACCGACGGACCGCGCGGTGCCGTGTTGTTCCGTGACGGCCGGCAGGTCGCGGCTGCGGCTCCCCCACCGGTGCACGCCGTCGATGGCACCGGCGCCGGTGACGCGTTCGTCGGTGCTGCTGTGGCGGGCCTGCTCACCGGGCTCCGAGACGCCGATCTGCTTGCCCGGGCCTGCGCTGCGGGCGCGCTGGCGGCCACCCGGCGCGGCGCCCAGCCGTCGCTGCCCACCGCCACCGAGATCGACGAGGTGCTCGCCCGGTGAGCGTGCCGATGATCATCGACACCGACCCGGGAGTGGATGACGCGGTGGCGCTGATGCTGGCCGCTGCCGGCCCGGAGGTGCGGCTGCTCGCCGTGACCACGGTGTTCGGCAACGTCGGTGTAGAGATCACCACCGCCAATGCGCTGCGGCTGCGAGCACTGGCCGGGCTGGACCGCCTGCCGGTGGCGCTGGGTGCCGCTCGGCCGCTGGTGTACCCGCGCGACGAGCGGACCGATTCTTGGCATGGTCGAGACGGCCTCGGGGGGCACGCACACCTACTGCCCGAACCCACCGGATCGATCCATGCCAGCGGCGCGGTGGCTCTGCTGGCCGAGCTGCTGCACGCCGCGGCTACCCCGGTGACGCTGGTGGCCATCGGACCGCTGACCAACATTGCACTGCTACTCGCCGCGCACCCGGAGATCAAGCCTCGAATCGACCGCATTGTGATCATGGGTGGTCATCTCGGCGGTCCGGAAGCCGAGTTCAACGTCCGCTCCGATCCCGAGGCAGCTCGCCGGGTGCTCGTCGAGGAAGACGTGCCGGTCACGCTGGTGCCGCTGGACCTGACCCTGCGGACCGCGATCGACGGTGCCTGGCTCACCGAACTAGCCGCAGCGGGGCCACGCTGCGCCACGTTAGCCGCCATCGTGGCGCATTGCCGAAAGGTCACCGGACGTGACGCGATAGCCCTGCACGACCCGCTGGCCGTATTGGAGGCCGCCGCGCCGGGCACGTTGCGAACGACGTCGATGCCGCTGGAGGTGGCCTGTGACCAGGGGCCCGTCCGCGGCGCCGTGGTGACCGGCAGCGGTCCACGCGCGGTGCAGGTGGCGCTGGACGCGGACCTACCGTCGATCATCGCGACGATCCTACACCGACTTCAGGTCCTGCGGTGACGCCGCGGAACTCGAGCCGCGGAACCGTCGGGTCGCTCGGGCAACCAGGCGGCGACCGCCAGCCCATCGTCGCGAGAGGTCGTAAGCGGCCCGCACCGGCGCCGGATTGATCATCTCGACGGCGCTCGGATACCGGTATGCGCTCCCGCCGAACGCCACCTTGGCCTGATCGGAACTCGGCCAGCTGTCGCTATGCCGGCACTCGCCGGCGAGCAGTGCCCGCAGCACCTCTTCATGCAGCCCGCCGAGGTCGTACCAGCGATACCCGCGTGCCTTCGCCCACCGGATGATCTCCCACCGGATGGCGGCCGGGACACTGAGCCGACCTGCCTCGCCGCTGCGATCGAATCCGGCCAGCCGACCGCGGACCATTCCGCCGCACCCGGTCACGAGGTCCGCTGCGACAGGTTCGCCGCGCACCTCGCCCACGAACAGCGCTGCCTGCCCCGTCGCTGCCAGTTCCGAGTACATTTCCTGAATGTAGTCGACCGACAACGGCTGGTAGTCCTGGTGGCGCGCCGAGTGAGTCATCAACGTGGCGAGCAGCGCGACGTCCTGGAAACCCCCGATGCGAACTGTGACGCCACGATCGGCCCACTTCTTTGGCCACGAGCGCAGCCGGCGAGCGAATCGGCGGCGGATCTCATCCTCAGTGGCGGTGAGATCGATGCGGATCGAACCTGCTGGCGCGATACCGGCCGACGAGGTGCGAAACCCGCGCCGGAGCAGCTCGCGGCTCAGATCATCAGCACCTTCGGGTGGTTGGATGAACAGCATCCGCAACCGGCGCCGGGCCAGTGTCTCCAGTCCTTCAGCGAGTTCCCAACAGATCCGGCCGCGGTCGATCGCGGCCGGGGAGATCACCGGACCGTAGGGGAGGTAGCCGACGCTGCCGAGCACCGGCACTCGGCGGTACATGATCTGCGCACCACCGACAAGTTCGCCCGTCTGCAAGGCCAACAGGTACAGCGGCGCGTAGCCGACCCGACCGCGTAGCCGTGCCCAGGCGGTGAGCTGGGTGACATCACTCCCCGCGGTGCTGTCCACCAACTGGTCCCAGGTGCGTAAGACGTTCGGGTCCGGATCGGCGCAGGCCATGATCGAGGTCGTGACGTCGCCGTGCCTGATACCCACCTCGACGGGTCGCAAGACCACGTCACCCCCCGTGATCCCTAGTCATGCCCGGTCAGCCATCACACTAATGTGCCGTTCGATTACTCAGTGTTTCAACTATAGCTGAACAGGCGCGCACTACCAGGAATTCATCACTCTAAAGAGGCATCTAACGCACCGTGTGCAACCGCAACTGTGCAGCTCAACGCCCTGGACCGACTACGTCAGATGGAGCTGCGGGGAACTCTGCGGTGATGCCGCGGGACCGCCGTGCCGACAGCCGACGGCCCAGCAGCCGTAGCACCACCGCGGCCAACACCACCCCGAGCAGACTGCCGACGGAGTTGTGCGCCACGTCGCGGGCTTGGCAGGCGCCGACCCCGGTCGCGCCCTGCACGAATTCCACCGATCCGCTGATCAGCAGGCAGGACCACGCGATGATGACCGGGCGGCGGGTGGCCAGCGTCCCGAAGAACGCGAACGGCATCAGCATCGCCACGTTGAGCTTCTCGTAGTTGCGGGCCAGAGACAGGCTGCCGACCACGCATTCGCGCATGACGACCAGCGGGTTGAGACCCGCGGCGGGAAGGAATCCCAGCGGCCGCACTATCGTGCTGGCCAATGCCAGCGCCAGCCCACAGCCAGCGAGCACCGCCCACAGCGGGACCCACCCCCGGCGCGGCGCCAGCCACCAGGCTGTACCGCCGAGAAGGAGCGATCCCGCAGTGAAGGCGGCGGGAACCTCGGGGTGGTGCGCCACCCGGTAGAAGATGTCATGAAGGTCGACGTCGAACACACCGCGCACGCTAGCCGGACCGGCGAAGGTCCAGCCCCCGCCACGCCAGATCCCGCTCAGCGAAGCGTCGCCGCTCGCTGCCGGTTGACGATCAACGACTTGTCACCCTGCTGGGTGCCTCACCTGGTGCTGAGAACCGCACCGAAGACGAGACTGGCCACGAACAGCCCGAACCCGATGATCCCCAGCAACACCAGCCCCTTGACGATCGCGACAGCGCCGATCAAGAACCCGATGGCGAGCATCAGGATAATCGCACCCATCATGGCAGCGTTCCCCCTTCATGGTCGCGTTGGCGTGCAGTCATGATAGCCGGAGGATGCGACGTACCGATATCAACTGGACACGTCCGTGGCGGCTCGGCTACCGACGGTGAGCGAAGAAGCGATCCCCGGAGCGTCGGAGCACGAGGTCGACGTCAAACGTCTCCGCCAGGTTCTCCTCGGTCAGCACCGCATCGAGCAGCCCCTGGGCGACCACCGCCCCGTCACGCATCAGCATGGCATGGGTGAAGCCGGGTGGAATCTCCTCGACATGATGGGTCACCAGCACCGTCGCGGGAGCGTCCGGATCAATGGCCAGCGCGCCTAACCGGGTCAGCAGATCCTCCCGGCCACCCAGGTCCAACCCCGCGGCAGGTTCGTCCAGCAGGAGCAGCTCTGGATCGGTCATCAACGCCCTGGCGATCAGCACCCGCTTGCGTTCTCCCTCGGACAGGGTGCCGAAGCGTCGCCCGCCCAGCCCGGCGACGCCCAACGCGGCCAGCAGTCCGGTGGCCCGCGCGGTGTCGGGTTCTTCGTAGCGTTCCCGCCACCGGCCGAGCACCGCGTAACCGGCGCTGACCACCAGGTCGGACACCATTTCGTCACCAGGGATCCGGCCGGCTAGCGACGCCGAGGAGAACCCGATCCGCGGACGCAGCTCGAACACGTCGGTGCGGCCCAACCGTTCCCCGAGCACGTGCACCAACCCGCAGGTCGGATGCAGTTCGGTTGCGGCCAGCCGCAGCAAGGTGGTCTTGCCGGCACCGTTGGGTCCCAGGACAACCCACTTCTCATCCAGCTCCACCCGCCAGTCCACCCCATCGAGCAGGGTCGTGGCGCCGCGCCGCACACCCACCTCGTCCATCCGCACCACGAGATCGGTCAGATCGACCGGGAGGTAGCCATTCCGCGCGTTCACCCGGCTATTGTGCTGTGCTTGGCGTGGATGTTGGACCGGGCAGGCAGGATAACTCTCTGTGACTCACCTCCACGTCGGTCGGCCGTTCCCGCTCGGCGCCCATACCGAGGGCGGCGGGGTGCGCTTCGCGGTGGCCTCCTCGGTCGCCCAGGCCGTCGAGGTGTGTCTGCTACCGCCGGACGGCGACGAGCTCCGGGTACCGCTCACCGAACGCACGTTCGGGGTGTGGCACGGGCTGCTGCCCGGCCTGGGTCCCGGGCAACGCTACGGCTACCGGGTGCACGGGCCCTGGGATCCCGTACGCGGCCTGCAGTGCAACCCGGCCAAACTGCTGGTCGACCCGTATACGCGGAGGGTCGAGGGCACCGTGACCAACCTGCAGGCCGCGCTGGGCTACCGGGGCGACCCCGCCGGGCCTCGCTGCGACATCGACTCACGGGGCAGCGTCCCGGTATCGGTGGTCACCGCACCCGGTGGTCCGGATACCGGCCCACGGCCCGACGTGCCGTGGGAACAGACCGTGATCTACGAGCTGCACGTGCGCGGTTTCACCCGCACCCACCCGCAGGTGCCGCCCGAGCACCGCGGCACCTACCTGGGTCTCGCCCATCCCGCGGTGCTCGCCTACCTCACTGATCTGGGCGTCACCGCCGTGGAGCTGCTGCCGGTGTCCGCATTCTGCGACGAGCCGTCCCTGCTGCGCACCGGGTCGCGCAACTACTGGGGCTATTCCCCGTTGGCCCTGCTCGCGGTGCATCCCGGGTACGCCGCGGTGCCCGGCGCTGAGGTAGCGGAGTTCCGCACCATGGTGGCCGCGCTACACGGCGCCGGCATCGAGGTCATCGTGGACGTGGTGGCCAACCACACCTGCGAGGGTGACGTCGATGGCCCCACTCTGGCCTACCGCGGGTTGGACGCGCGCGCCTACTATCTCGACCACAAACACGACCTCACCGGCTGCGGCAACACTCTGGACACCGGCTCACCTACAGTAGTCCGGCTGGTCACCGATGCGCTGCGGTACTGGGCAGGTGAGCTGGGCGTCGACGGCTTCCGTTTCGACCTGGCCAGCGTGCTGGGACGGCCTCGAGGCGGGAGCTTCGACCCGGGAGCCCCGCTGCTCATGGCTATCGCCACAGATCCGCTGCTGTGCACCCGCAAGCTCATCGCCGAACCTTGGGACGCTACTGCACACGGGTACCGGGTCGGCGATTTCCCCCTGGACTTCAGTGAGTGGAACGGGCGCTATCGCGACGTCGTGCGCGACTTCTGGCGCGGTGTCGCCGGCGTCAGCGAGCTCGCGTCCCGGCTGGCCGGCAGCTCGGATCTCTACGCGGCACGCGGGCGCCGGCCGTGGGCGTCGGTCAACTTCGTCACCGCCCATGACGGCTTCACCCTGCGGGACCTGGTCTCCTACAACCACAAACACAACGAGGCCAACGGTGAGGACGGAGCGGACGGCACCGACGACAACCGGTCCTGCAACTACGGCGTCGAAGGCGAGACCGACGATCCGGAGGTGCTCAAACTGCGCGGCCGCCAGGCGCGTAACCTGCTGGCGACCCTAGCGCTGTCCACCGGCACTCCGATGTTGCTGGCCGGTGACGAACGCTGGCGCACCCAGGGCGGCAACAACAACGCCTACCGGCTCGATGACGAGACCTCGTGGGTGGACTGGTCCCCAGATCCTAAGACCGGCACGGCCGAGATGCTGACGGCCTTCACCCGCCGTCTGCTCGCGCTGCGCGCAGCGGCGCCCGCGCTGCGCCAACCCGAGTTCTTCGAAGGCCGCACCACCCTCAGCGGCACTCCCGACCTGGTCTGGTTTCGTCCTGATGGCCGACCTATGGAATTCGACGACTGGCGAGACGGCCACCGGCAGACGCTCGGCATGTGGATCGACGGCGCTGACGTCCGGTCCTACCCGCCGCAACCGGCCACCGACTCGTGGCTCCTGGTGCTGCACGCCGGCACCCACCGGATCACGATCACGATGCCGGGTCCGGAATACGGCGCGCGGTACAAACTGGTACTGCACACCGGTTTCCCGGACGGAGTGCCCACCCGAAAGCGCACCAAGCATCCGGGGACCCGCATGACGGTGCCCGCCCGAACCCTCCTGGTCTTCCACGCGGTACGGCGCTAGCCCCACATCGTCCCTGCCAACACCAGCCGAGAGCTATAATATTTCTCGAGTTATAGATACTCCTAGGTTTCTCGGGCCGAACGGAGGCAAAGGTTGATCCACGAATCTATCGTGAGTTGTGTCGGACGTACGCCTCTGATAGCTCTGAGTAGGCAGTTCCCACCACCGGGTCCCACCGTTGCAGCGAAGCTCGAAATGCTGAACCCTGGCGGTAGCATGAAAGATCGGTCGGCAAGCCACATCCTCGACTCGGGCCTGCGGCAAGGTCTCATCACCCGCGACACCCATTTACTGGAGAGCACCTCGGGCAATTTCGGGATCGCGCTGGCCATGGTTGCACGTGTCCGGGATCTTCCGCTGACCTGCGTCGTCGACCCAGGGATCACGCCCAGCAACCTTCGAATATTGAGGGCACTGAAGGCCAACATCGACATGGTGACCGAGCCCGATAAATCCGGGAGCTACCTCACCACCCGCATTGAGCGGGTTCGCGCGCTGGCCGAATCCATTGAAGGAGGCATGTGGGTCAATCAGTACGCCAATGAGCTCAACTGGAGAGCGCACGACGAGGGCACTGGTGCCGAGATCTTGGCCGAGCTCGATCGTCCTATTGACTACCTGGTGGCGCCGGTCAGCACCACAGGGACCATCCTTGGCGTCTCACGGTGCCTTCGCCGAGCTTTCCCGGCACTTCGTGTCGTGGCGGTCGACGCCATCGGATCAGTGATCTTCGGGGGTTCTCCCGGCCCCCGGAAGATTCCCGGCCTCGGCGCCAACCGAGTTCCCGAGTTGCTCTCGCCTGACGAGATCGATGACGTCATATGGGTCTCGGACCGAGAGGCCGTGGCGGGTTGTCGTGAACTGGCAATTTCGGAGGGTATCCTTGCGGGTGGATCCTCAGGAGCGGTGATCGCAGCTATCAGCAAGCTACTCCCCCAGCTAGCCGTGTCCGCCGCGATCCTCGCCATACTTCCTGATCGGGGTGAGCGGTATCTTGACCTAGTCTATGACGACGAGTGGTGTGAAGCGCTGCCGCACTTGCTTGACCTGGCCGAGTTTCCGGAGGCACCCACCGAGTTGACCCCGTCATGAGCACCGCCGCAAAGTGACTTATAGGAGCTGTCGCACCAGGGTTTCTGACACGAACGGCCACAGCGACAAGAGCTATTTTCGATAAACTAAAGAGTGGCAGCCTCACTCACCAGAAGGTCGACCACATCCGCTAGACGGTTGGTTTCGAAAAAGACTTCCCGCTGCCGCTCAGCCGATGAACCATCACGTTTTATACGCTCAACGAGGTTGGTCATCTCGTCCCAGTCCCCCGCCTCCTCCAGAGGAGAGCGCACGTATTCAAATAGCAGGTCCACTAGCGAATGAGCGGGTACAAGTTCGACCGAGATCGGATCCAGGAGGCTGCCGGTGAGGCCGAATCGGGCGGAGCGCCACTTGGCCGCACGCAACAGTTCGGGACGGATTTCGAGGGAAGGATTCCCGCGCTCGATTTCATTCAGACATTTTTGCGCAAGCGCACGAGACAACCCCGCTTGGACGAGGGTCTCATCGATAGTGGCACATGCATCTGCAATGCGAAACTCGACAGTTTTGTACCTGGTACCGGGACGGATATCCCAGTAGATCTGACCTGTGCCGACGGTGGTTTCAGTATCGATTAGCGACTGCACGGCTTTTGTGTAGTGGTCGAACGATAGGAACGTAGGAGGTATCCCCGCCATCGGCCAACGTTCCCAGATTATGCTGCGGTAACTAGCGTAGCCGGTGTCTTCACCCATCCAAAAGGGGGAACTGGAGGACAGCGCAGAGAGCACCGGAAGCCAGGGGCGGACCCGGTTCATCACCTGGATGGCTGTGTCGCGATCCTCGACTCCGACGTGAACGTGACAGGCGCAGACGACATGTTCACCGGCCAGCTGGGCGTAGATCTTGGCGATACGCTCGAACCGCGGTGTCGGGACGAAACCCTGAGTGCGCCAATCGGCCAGCGGGAAAGCACCGGCCGAAACGATCCGGCCTCCCGTTTCCCTGGCGGCCTGAACCAGGCCACCACGGAGATCGCGAAGCTCAGCACGTACCTGGTCCAGGTTATGACAGATACCCGTTCTGCTTTCAATCATGCATGGTCGTAGCTCGTCGCTGTAGCTCGGGTTCTTGTGATCGGCCTCCCGAGCCTGAGCGGATCCGAGAAGCGGCCGCGTGTCGGTCAGCAGAAGGCGGGTACCGGAATCAACTGCAAAGAACTCCTCCTCCACCCCCACAGTCATTGGTTGATACACTGCCGCAACCCGCCCTTCCATTCATTACCACGCTAGCAATGGTAGCGCAGAGATTCATCCGGTAGGATCAGTATTCGGATAGGGACCGGGCTGGTGTCGAGCGCCTCCCCGACCGGAGTTCGCGACGTGCAAGTCAGGTGGAAGGGGGCCAGCACATCGTCGGACCGCAACCTGGGGTTTGATGCACCACCAACTGTGTCCACAAGTCGTCGGCCGGAGAACCCCACGATGGACAGGAAGGTCGTGCATAAACATGACATTTGGATATCTCGCCATCAACACCGAATCGACTCCACCGGAAGCACTCGCCCAAGCCGCGCCACGTTCGATAAGCCATCCAGCATCCCAGAGAGAACTCGCCCGGTATCATGAAGACTCTCACCAGTGATCCTCAGCTGGTCATCCGGACGGATCTCTTCGGTAGCGTAGCCAAGACCTCGTTGGACAAGAAGCCAGATCTCCTCGTCTGACAGAGTGACCAAAGACAGAAAATGACATCGCGTGGGACGCCACCTCTGCCTGGTACTCCACACGGAGAGTCCCCTGGATCCGATTACACATCTCGCAGCGTGACCCGCCAAAGTGGGAGTATAGGTCGATATTGCGAGAAAGTCAACGCCATTTGACCCCATGTACTGGTTTGTCCATAGCTTGGGTTAAGCGGTGAGCCGCCGCGGCCGTGCGGATGCCCTCAGGTAGCCAGGTGGAGCAGACCGAACTCGGCGGACCATGCCATCAACGGATGCTGTGGCAGGACCCGTACCGTGTACCCGAGCAATCCGGCATGCGGTAACCGCAAGGTCGCCTCGAATCGCAGCCACTCGCCGTCAGAGTCGGAAGAGTCACGAGTACCGACCGGCTGCATGGTCACGACCACCGCGTCGCGCAGCTCGTCGCGGTCATCGACCCGACCGACCACGGCCTGAACATCCACGTCGCAGGGCCGCAAACCGGCCAGCACCACGGCGGCCCGGACAGTCATCTCCGCTCCCAGCTCCGGTATGTCAGGCAGCCCGGAGGTATCCACCTGCGCGACCCGCACCCGCGGCCAGACAGCGCGAACCATGGACCGGTACTCGGCCAGCGCACGGGCACCGGCAAAGGACTCGGCGACCACCCCTGCGGCCGACCTGGCGGCTGGCGCGTAGAGATGCTCCACATACTCCTGGACCATCCGGCCAGCTTGGACCTGGGGGTGCAACGTGGCCAGAGTGTGGCGCACCATGGACACCCAGCGGGTCGGTACGCCATCGGCGCCACGATCGTAGAACGGGGGAGCGACCTGGGTAGCGATCAGCTCGTAGAGCGCGTTGGCCTCCAGGCCGTCCCGCCGGTACGGATCCTGCACACCGTCCGCAGTGGGGATCGCCCACCCGTTTTCTCCGTCATAGAGCTCGTCCCACCAGCCGTCCCGGATGGACAGGTTCAGCCCACCGTTGAGCGCGGACTTCATCCCCGAGGTGCCACACGCCTCCAACGGTCGCAGCGGGTTATTCAGCCATACGTCACAGCCCCAGTACAAGTACCGAGCCATCGACATGTCGTAATCGGGCAGGAAGACGATCCGGTGCCGGACGTCCGGCGCGTCGGCGAACCGCACGATCTGCTGGATCAGCGCCTTGCCCCCATCGTCAGCGGGGTGTGACTTGCCGGCGATGATCAGTTGCACCGGGCACTGCGGATCCAGGAGCAGAGCACGGAGCCGGTCGGGGTCACGCAGCATCAGGGTGAGCCGCTTGTAGGTGGGCACCCGGCGGGCGAAACCCATGGTGAGCACGTCCGGGTCGAAGATCTGCGACGTCCAGCCCAGCTCCGGCGCGGAGGCACCACGTTCCAGCCAGGCCGTCCGGACCCGCTTGCGCACCTCGTCGACGAGCTTGCTGCGCAGCACGCGACGTACGTCCCACAGCAGGGTGTCCTCCACCGGGGGAACCGCGCTGCCGCTACCGGACCCACCGATCAGGTCGGCGATCTCCCGGGCCGCCCAGGTCGGGCCGTGCACCCCGTTGGTGACCGACCCGATCGGCACCTCATCAACGTCGAACTGCGGCCACAGTCCGCGGAACATCTCCCGGGACACCTCGCCGTGCAACCGCGAGACACCATTGGCGCGCTGAGCCAACCGCAGACCCATATGCGCCATATTGAACATGCCGGGGTCGCCTTCGGCGCCTAACGCCAGTGCCCGGGTGATGTCGACGCCGGGCAGTAGCTCGGCCCCGTCCGGAGACCCAACGAAGTAGTGCCGCACCAGACCCACCGGGAAGCGGTCGATCCCGGCCGGCACCGGGGTGTGCGTGGTGAACACCGTGCCAGCCCGTACCGCGGCCAGTGCCTGATCGAAGTTCAGCCCTTCGCCGTGGATCAGCTCACGGATCCGCTCCAGGCCGAGGAAGCCGGCGTGGCCCTCGTTGGTGTGGAACACCTCCGGCTCGGGATGGCCGGTGAGTCGGCAGAACAGCCGCACGGCGCGGACCCCACCGATCCCGGCGAGGATCTCCTGGGTGATCCGGTGGTCCTGGTCACCGCCGTAGAGCCGGTCGGTGACCCCGCGCAGATCGTCGGGGTTGTCCTCGATGTCGCTGTCCAGCAGCAGCAGCGGCACCCGACCGACATCGGCCCGCCAGATCCGCGCCCGCAGTAGCCGCCCACCCGGCATGCCAACATGCACCAGCAGCGGTGTGCCGGTGGCATCGACCACCAAGCGCAGCGGCAGGCCCTGCGGATCCAGCGCCGGGTAGTGCTCCAGCTGCCAGCCGTCCAACGACAACGACTGCCGGAAGTAGCCCGAGCCGTAAAGCAGCCCCACCCCGATCAGCGGCACCCCGAGGTCCGAGGCGGCCTTGAGGTGATCGCCGGCCAGCACGCCCAGGCCACCCGAGTAGAACGGCAGCACTTCGGAGACACCGAACTCCATCGAGAAGTAGCCGATCGCAGCTGGCAGCGTATCCGGGTGCTGCTGGTACCACCGGGGCTCGTCCAGGTAACGCCGCAGGTCCTCAGCCAGCATTTGGGTGCGGTTCACCATGGTCTCGTCGGCGGCTAGCGCGGTGAGCCGCTCGGTGGGAATCTCACCAAGCAACCGCACTGGATCCCCGCCGACGGTGTCCCAGATACGTTCGTCCAACGAGGCGAACAGGTCCTGGGTAGGCGGGTGCCAGGTCCACCGCAGGTTGGTGGCCAGCATCTCCAACGGCGCCAAAGTGCCCGGTAGCTGGGCGCGGACAGTGAACCGGCGCAGTGCTCGCACAGCCGGACTCTACCCCGCGCCTTGTTGACTCTTCGGAGTTCAACGTCGCGCCGAGCGGTTAGTTCACATGCCGTTAATCCGCCAAGGCAGGATCGCGGCCAGTGCCGCATGGTAGATCGTCGGCACCCCCTGGGCCAGGAAACGCGGCCGCAGTCTGTCTCCAGAACGCGGCCACGTGGGCGCGCGCGGGGTGGCTAATCCCGGCAGACTGTGGGGCGGTCTCGGAGCGGCGGGGAAGGGGCAGCGGTGAGTGGTCGGATCGCCATCGATGATGTGACGCCTAAGGTCTCGTGTGGGAGGTACCCCAGCAAGGCGGTGATCGGAGAGTACGTTCCCGTCTCAGCCGTGGTGTGGCGCGAGGGACACGATGCGGTGGCGGCCACGGTGGTCTGGAGCGGTCCCGGCGACCGATCGGGCCAGCAGATCAGGATGCAGCCCGCAGAACCCGGCACTGACCGGTTCGCAGCGACCGTGGTACCCGATCGGATGGGCTGGTGGACCTTCCGGGTGGATGCCTGGGCCGACCCGTGGACGACCTGGCGGCACGCGATCGAGGTGAAGATCGACGCCGGCCAGGGCGCGGCCGAGCTGGACAACGATCTGCAGGTCGGTGCCCGGCTGCTGGACCGAGCGGCCCGCCGGGGCAGCCAACGGCCCAACCGGGTGGTACTGACCGCCGCCGCGGCGGCGTTGCGGGACGCCGGGCGTCCCCTCGACGAGCGGGTCGAGCCCGCGCTCGCCGCGTCGGTGACCCAGATCTTGACCGACGATCCGATCCGTGACCTGGTGACCCGAGGCGGCTCACACAAGGTGTGGGTGGATCGGTCCCGGGCACTGTTCAGTTCCTGGTACGAGCTGTTCCCGCGATCGACCGGCGGCTGGGACGTCCAGGGCAACGCCGTGCACGGCACCTTCGCGACCGCCACCCGTGAGCTGGATCGGATCGCCGCGATGGGCTTCGACGTGGTGTACCTGCCGCCGATTCACCCGATCGGCGAGGTGTACCGCAAGGGCGCCAACAACACTCCCGACGCCGGACCCGACGATGTCGGCTCACCGTGGGCGATCGGCTCGATCGAGGGCGGCCACGACGCGGTGCATCCCCAGCTGGGCACACTCGATGACTTCGAGGTCTTCGTCGCCAGGGCCCACGAGCTCGGCATGGAGGTCGCCCTGGATTACGCGCTGCAATGCGCGCCGGACCATCCGTGGGCCAAGGAGCACCCCGAGTGGTTTACCGCACGTCCGGACGGGACGATCGCCTACGCGGAGAACCCACCCAAGCGCTACCAGGACATCTACCCCCTCAACTTCGACTCCGACCCCCGCGGCGCCTACGCCGAGATGCTGCGGGTGATGCTGTTCTGGGTGCAGCGCGGGGTCCGGATCCTGCGGGTGGACAACCCGCACACCAAGCCCCCGGACTTCTGGCACTGGCTGATCTGGCAGGTCAAAGACCGTTACCCGGACGTGCTGTTCCTGTCCGAGGCGTTCACCCGCCCGGCCCGGCTCTACGGGCTGGCTCGGCTGGGCTTCACCCAGTCCTACACCTACTTCACCTGGCGCACCGGTAAACAAGAGATCGCCGACTACGCGCTGGAGCTGGCGTCCAGAGCCGACGAGATGCGCCCCAACTTCTTCGTCAACACCCCGGACATCCTGCATGAGTCGCTGCAGCACGGCGGCCCCGGCATGTTCGCCATCCGCGCCGCGCTGGCCGCCACGCTGTCCCCCTCCTGGGGGGTCTATTCCGGGTTCGAACTCTTCGAGAACACACCGATAGCGCCCGGCAGCGAGGAATACCTCGACAGCGAGAAATACCAGCTGCGACCCCGGGACTTCGCCGCTGCGCTGGCGCAAGAGCGGTCCCTGGAACCGTGGATCACCAAGCTCAACGCGATCCGCCGGGCGCATCCCGCGCTGCAGCAGCTGCGCACCCTACGCTTCCACCACGTCGACCACGAGTCGCTGCTGGCGTATTCCAAGACCGACCCGGCCACCGGTGACACCGTCATCTGCGTGGTGACACTGGAGCCCTTCACCACCGTGAGCGGGACATTACGGCTGGACCTGCCGGCACTGGGGATGGGTGAGCAGGACCGAGTCGCTGTACTCGACGAGGTCAGCGGTGAGACCTATACCTGGGGCCAAACCAACTACGTGCAGCTCGAGCCCTGGAGGGCCGTCGCGCACATCTTGTGGCTACGCCACCCGTGAGTGGCGATACGAGCCCTGACTCGTATCGCCACTCACGGGTTGTCCACAGTTAGGCTGCGCGCGTGACGATTGACGTGCCGAGTGAATTCGATGCCGCCGCGGCGAGTTATGACCAGCTGGTGGGCGCCAGCCCGGGGTATCACGAGAACTTGGCTCGCTCCGCTCGCCGGATGCAGCTGCCCGGGGACGGCGCGGGGTTGCGGCTGCTGGATCTGGGCTGCGGGACCGGGGCGTCGACGGCCGCGTTGCTCGCGGCCGCACCGCAGGCCACGATCACCGCTGTCGATGCGTCGGCCGGAATGCTCGCCCGGGCCCGGCAGGCGAACTGGCCGCAGCGGGTGTCGTTCGTGCACTCCCGGGCTGAGGATCTCGCCGCGGCCGGGGTACACGGCCCCTTCGATGGGATCTTCGCCAGTTACCTGGTGCGCAACCTGCCCGATCCGGACCCCGTGCTGGCTGGCCTGCGTGACCTGCTCACCCCAGGGGCACCGCTGGCGATCCACGACTACGCGCTGGATGGCCGGGCCCGCAGCCGAGCGATCTGGACCGCGGTGTGCTGGACGGTGATCATCCCCGCTGGAAAGGTGGTCACCGGCCGGGCCGCGCTGTACCGCTACCTGTGGCGCAGCGTGCTGCGTTTCGACACCGTCGACCGGCTGGCCGACCGGTTACGCGGGCACGGCCTGGCCGATATCGAGATCACCTCGATGCCGGGGTGGGAACGCGGCATCGTGCACACCGTCGTGGCCAGGCGGCTGGTGTGACCGCGCGCAACGGCCAAGAACCCCCTGGGCGGGATCGCCGGGCTGTGCTGCATCCGCCGCGAGGCGGCCTAGTGCGGCCCGAGGGGCCGCCGCCGCGAGTTGCCGTCGTCGGCGGCGGGATCGCCGGCATCGCGGCCACGGTGGCGCTGGCCGAGC
>DATEMN010000238.1:0-21471 GCA_035275565.1 Pseudonocardiaceae bacterium
TCAGTCGTCGCCTTCCTCAACAGCGACGCCCGGCCGCACCGCGACTGGGTATGCGCCGCCGTCGAGGTACTCAGCGCAAGCCCGGATGTCGCGGCGGTGGCCAGCAAGGTGCTGGACTGGGACGGCGAGCGGATCGACTACGTCGACGGCGGTCTGACCTGGTACGGGATGGGCTACAAGCCGCACGTCGGCACATCCGACGACGGTGCCCACGACACCGCCCGCGACGTACTGTTCGGCACCGGGGCTGCGCTACTGGTCCGGCGCGAGGTGTTCGAGCAGCTCGGCGGGTTCGACGAGCGGTTTTTCATGTTCTGCGAGGACGTCGATCTGGGCTGGCGGCTGAACCTGCGCGGCTACCGGGTGCGCTACGAGCCGCGGTCGATCGCCTATCACCGCCACCACGCTTCGCTGCGCGGCGCTGATCCGGCCCGCGAGACCTACCTGCTGGAGCGCAACGCGCTGGCCGCGCTGTACAAGAACGTCTCCGACGAGACCCTGGCCACGGTGCTGCCGGCGGCGCTCGCCCTCGTCGTTCGCAGGGCCACCGCCCGCGGCGAGTGCGACCCCACTGAGCTGGAGCTGACCCGCCGTAGCCCCGGCGCGGAGACCGCCGGTCCGATGGCGGTGCCCCGGGTGACCATGGCCGGGGTTTATGCCATCGACCGGTTCGTCGAGATGCTGCCCGCGCTGGCCGCGTCGCGACGCGTCGAGCAGGCCGCCCGGGTCCGCACCGACGCCGATCTGCTCCCGTTGATGCGCAACGCCCTGGAGCGCACCTCCCCCGAGATCCCCTACCTGCTGGCGCACGACGCGATCGTTGAGGCACTCGGTCTCCAGCGGGTGTATGGAGCCCGGCGGCGAATCTTGATCATCACCGCGGACGCGGTATCAGCGCGGATGGCCGGACCGGCGATTCGAGCCTGGAACATGGCCGAGGTGCTCGCCGGGGAGCACGACGTGCGCCTGGTCAGCCTCAATGCTCATTGCTCCCCGCATCCTGCTGCTGACTTTGAGACCCGGCACGTCGCGCCACACCAGATCGCCCCCGAGCTAACCTGGGCCCAGTTGGTAGTCCTTCAAGGCCACGTGCTCGAGCAGATTCCCTCTCTAACGACGTCCAACCACCTCGTCGTCGCCGACATCTACGACCCGATGCACCTCGAGCAGCTCGAGCAGGGCCGCGATCTCGATGCCGACCAGCGCACTCAGGTCGTCGCCGCAACCACCGCTGTGTTGTCCGCCCAGCTGCGCCGCGGCGACTTCTTCCTCTGCGCCTCGGAACGGCAGCGGCATTTCTGGCTCGGGCACCTGGCAGCGATCGGGCGGCTGTCCCCCACCGTCTACGACGCCGACCCGACGACCCGCTCACTGCTCGCGGTCGCCCCGTTCGGGCTATCTGGCAAGCCACCGCAACGCACCGGTCCGGGCTTGCGCGACACGCTGGAGTTCGGGACGCCCGAGAAGGTCGTGCTCTGGGCCGGTGGGGTGTACTCCTGGTTCGATCCGCTGACCCTGCTGCACGCCGTGCATGCACTCAGCGCCGAGCACGACGACCTGCGGCTGGTGTTCCTCGGGATGCGTCACCCGAACCCCGACGTGCCAGAGATGGGCATGGCCGGGCAGGCCCGCCAGCTCGCCGAGACCCTCGGGCTCACCGGTAAGCAGGTGTTTTTCAACGAGACCTGGGTGCCCTACGCCGACCGGCAGAACTGGCTGCTCGACGCCGATGCCGGCGTGACCACTCACTTCGAGCACGTCGAGACCACCTTCGCGTTCCGCACCCGGGTGCTGGACTACCTGTGGGCGCAGCTGCCGATCGTCACCACCGACGGCGACGCCTTTGCCGAGCTGGTCGCCGCCGAGCAGCTCGGCGTGGTGGTACCCGCTCAAGATCCGACAGCACTGGCCGCGGCGCTACAGAGAGTGCTCTACGACGACGCCTTCGCCGCGAGTTGCCGGGAGCGGATCGCGGTGGTGGCACAGCGCTACACCTGGGAGGCGGTGCTGGCGCCGCTGGTCGAGTTCTGCCGGCACCCACGGCCCGCGCCCGATCGGCTGCCCGGCGCCCCGCGGACCCCGGTCGGCAACCGCAACGCGGTGGCCGGCGCGCTGCGTCGGGACGCGGCACTGGCCCGCTCCTACCTCACCACCGGTGGCCCTGGTGAGGTAATCCGGCGCGCCGCCGGGCGCCTGCACAGACTGTGGATAACCCGTGAGCGGCGATAGGAGCGATAACTCGCATTGCCACTCACGGGTGCTCATCGACGGGACGCCGTTGCTCGGGCAGCGCAGTGGGATCGGCCGTTACACCGCTGCGCTGTTGCGCGAGCTGGCGGGTCGGTCCGACGTGGATGTCACGGTCACTGCGTTCACCGCTCGCGGCCAGGTAGCGCTGCGCGCCGCGGTACCCGCTGGGGTGAGAGTGCGCGGTGGGCCGGTCCCGGCCCGGGCGCTGCGAAAACTGTGGCAGTGCTGGGGCTGGCCCCCGACCGAGCTGCTCGCCACCAGCGCCGATGTGCTGCACGCCACCAACTTCGTACTACCGCCATCAAAGCGTGCCCGCGGTGTTGTCACGGTGCACGACCTGGCGTTTCTGGATCATCCGGACCAGCTGGCCCCGGAGCAGCGCGATCTGCCCGACCTGGTCGCGCGCTCGGTGGCCCGCGCGGCGGTGGTCTGCACCCCGAGCGCGGCGGTGGCCCAGCAGGTGGCTAACCGGCTGGGCATCCCCGCGCAGCGGATCGTGGTCACCCCGCTGGGTGTGGACCGATCATGGTCCAACGCCACCGCGCCCACCGAGGCGCTGCGCACAGAGCTGGGGTTGCCGCCGCGGTACCTGCTGTTCGTTGGTGCCGCCCAACCGCGCAAGGGAGTCGACGTGCTGCTCGAGGCGCACGCGTCGCAACCCGGTCTCGCGCCACTGGTGCTCGCCGGACCGGCTGGCTGGGGTCCGACGCTCACCGCCTCGCCTCGGGTGCACACCATGGGTTATCTCGATGACGCCGACCTGCGCTGCGTGGTCGCCGGCGCGACCGCACTGGTGTTGCCGTCGCGCGATGAGGGTTTCGGCCTGCCGGTCCTGGAGGCGATGGCGACCGGGGTGCCGGTAGTGTGCTCCGATCTGCCGGCACTGCGGGAGATCGGCGGTGGGCTCGCCACGCTCGTCCCCCTCGAGGATCCCGCTGCGCTGGCCGCCGCCCTAGCCGCCGTCACTGACGCCGGTGGCGATCCGGGAGGCGCTGCCGCTCGACGGGCGCACGCCGCCCGCTACACCTGGCAGGCATGTGCGCAAGCAACCGTCCGGGCGTACCAGCAGGCCCACAACTGGCACTCAGAATAAGACATACCGATCATTTACGACCGACACGCCGAGTAAACGAGCTCCTCTCTAGGTTTCACCCACGAGGAGTAGCGTGATCGACGTTACTATACATCGAGTCGCACGTTCGATACTGGAAGCGCTGGAAAGGGCAGTCTTGCCCCCTTCGAGTGCTGGGGGATGTCGCTTGTAGCTACGGAACGCTGACGCGTGCCTGCCCGCACGACGACGCGGTCCGGCCAGAAGGGGGACAGGAATGGTCACTCGACGAGCTCGAGCCGGGGTGGCCCTGGCGGCCCTGAGCGCTGCAGCCGTGGCTGTCACGGTCAGTGCGGCGGCGCCAGGAGAGGCGCGCACCGCGCCGCCGGGCCAGGCAAGTCCAGTAGCCGTGATCACCGGGGCTGAGTCCATCAACGCGACCGAAGCGCGTTACAAGATCAAGGGTACCGACCTCGGCATCATGTGGACCAACGAACAGGGCCGGATCCTGGCCGCCTTCGGCGACACCTTCGGGGCCGGTTGGGCCGGTACCAACAGCGGATTCGCCAACCCCGACAAGATCGACTGGCGGTCAAACACGCTGGCCCGCACCACGGACCGCAACCCAGCCGACGGAATGTCGTTCAACAACTTCGTCACCGACCGTCCCGGCCACGCCAAGGAGCTACTACCCTCGCTCAAGCGCGACGGCGTCGAGATGACCACGATCCCGACCGGCGGCGTCAACATCGACGGGCGCAACTTCCTGGCCTACATGTCGGTGCGCAAGTTCACCCAGCCCGGGCGGTGGATCACTAATCACAGTGGCGTGGCGTACTCCGACGACGACGGGCAGACCTGGCACGACGTCCCCAGCACGTACCGCCCGAACACCCCCGCCCTCGACGAGAAGTTCCAGATGATCGCCTATGCCCGGCGGGACGGTTTCATCTACGCCTTCGGCACGCCGAACGGCCGTTTCGGTGCCGCCCATGTCGCCCGGGTGCGCGAGCGGCAGCTGCTCGACAACTCCGCCTACGAATACTGGACCGGGAGTGATTGGCAGCGGGGCGTCACCGCGCTGGCGGTCCCGATCGTGCCAGGTCCCGTGGGGGAATTGTCCGTCCGCTACGACGAGACCCTCGCCAGCTGGCAGATGATGACCATGGACGAGTCCCTCGGCGCGATCGTGGTCCGGCTGGCCCCGCAGCCCACCGGACCGTGGAGCGCGCCGATCACGGTTGCGACGTCCCAGGAGTACCCGCACCTCTACGGCGGTTTCCTGAATCCGGACTCGAAGGGACGCGACATCTACTTCACGATGACCCAGTACGACCGCTACAACGTCTCGATGATGCATGCCACGCTGCCGGCCAACGTGGTGGTGAAACACCCGCGCTGAGCGCTACCTCAGCAGGCGAGCAGGCCCTCGGCGACGGCAGCGCGCAGGGCCTGGCGCCAGTGCCGTAGTTCGGGCAGCCCGGCCGCTGCCCACCCGGCGGTGTCCAGCACCGAGTTCGCCGGGCGCGGCGCCGGCCGGGGGAACTCCGCGGTGCGGCATGGCCGTACCCGGTCCGGATCAGCACCGATCTCCGTGAACACCGCCCTGGCCAGCCCGAACCAGGTCGTGGAACCAGCGTTGACGCAGTGCAGCACACCCGCCGGCACCCGGTCGGCAGCCAGCGCGAGCGCGATCAGCCCGTCGGCGAGGTCCGCCGTCCAGGTCGGGTTGCCGCACTGGTCGTCGACCACCCGGACGGGGTCGGGCCCCTGCGCCAGCCGCGCCATGGTGCGGACGAAGTTGCCGCCGTGCGCGCCATAAAGCCACGCGGTCCGCACCACATGCGCAGCCGCTCCCGACGTCAGCACTGCCCGCTCCCCCACCAGCTTCGTCCGGCCGTATACGGTGCTTGGCACCGCCGGGTCGTCCACCCGGTAAGGCCCCGCGCCGTCGCCGGCGAAGACATAGTCAGTGGAGACCTGCACCAGATGGGCCCGGTGCACGGCGCAGGCCCGGGCCAGGTGCGCCGGACCGTCGGCGTTGACGGCGTGAGCGCGCTGCGCACCATCGCCCTCCGCGGCGTCCACCGCCGTATACGCCGCAGCATTGATCACGACCAGGTGGGTACCGACCGCGGCCGCCGCGACCGCGTCGGACACCGCCGCGGGATCGGTGACGTCGAGTTCGACCGAGCCTGGCGCACGGACCCGGGTGATCCCCGCTCGAGCGGCCGCGGCCACCAGATCCCGGCCGAGCTGGCCCCCGCCGCCGGTCACCAGCAGTGCCGGCGTCACCCCGAGACCGCCGCCGATACCGCCTTCAGCGGCTCCCACCAGTCCCGGTGCTCGGCGTACCAGCGCACCGTGTCGGCCAGCCCCTGGGTGAACTCCACCGTGGGACGGTATCCCAGCTGGGTGCGGATCTTGGTCCAGTCCACCGAGTAACGGCGATCGTGGGCCTTGCGGTCAGTCACCGGCCGGACACTGGACCAGTCCGCGCCGGTGGCCTCCAGCAGCAGGCTGGTGAGCTCGGTGTTGGTCAGTTCGGTGCCACCACCGATGTTGTAGATCTCACCGGCCCGGCCGCGCTCGAGTACCAGCGCAATGCCGCGACAATGGTCATCGACGTGCAGCCAGTCCCGCACGTTGAGCCCGTCGCCGTACAGCGGCACCGGCAGCCCGTCGAGCAGGTTGGTGACGAACAGCGGGATGACCTTCTCCGGGTACTGGTAAGGCCCGTAATTGTTGGAGCAGCGGGTGATCCGCACGTCCATACCGTGGGTGCGAGCGTAGGCCCGGGCGAGCAGGTCGGAACCCGCCTTGGACGCCGAATAGGGCGAGTTCGGCTCCAGCGGATGGTCCTCGGGCCACGAACCCGACTCGATCGAACCGTACACTTCGTCCGTGGAGACGTGCACGAACGTCGGCACGCCAGCCTCCAATGCGGCCTGCAGCAGGGTATCGGTGCCCACCACGTTAGTCACTACGAACGGGTCGGCACCGAGGATCGAGCGGTCCACGTGCGACTCCGCGGCGAAGTGCACCACCGCATCGACTCCGACCATCAGCTCGGCCACCAACAGCCTGTCAATGATGTCCCCCTTGACGAAGTGCAAGGCAGGATCGGTCGCGACTGGCGCCAGGTTCTTCTCGTTTCCCGCGTAGGTCAGCTTGTCCAGGACCACCACGTCGGCACCGGCCAGTGATGGTTGCGCGCCGCACAGCACCCGGCGCACGAACGTCGATCCGATGAACCCAGCACCCCCGGTGACCAGCAGCCGCATCGTCGCACCCTTCCACACCGGCCGGCAGTTTGAAGACAGCGGTGGCCCGAGTGTGCCAGGGCAACCCGGCACGTCGTTCACACGTCTGCGCCCAGGGACGGCTCTGGTGCGGACCGGACGCAACCGCGGATACCCTTACGCCCGTAAAGCCGGGGGCACTGGCGCGCACCAACCGCAGGACGCAGGAAGGGGATGCGTGGACGACAGGCCACCCCGGTCGGGGGGTTCCGCCCGGCGGCCCGACCGGCGGCGCCACACCGCGCCATCATCCCGGTCCCGGCGGCCACCGAACCACGGGCTGCGCGGCGCCAAGCTGGTGCTCGCGATGGTCTCCGCGCTGGTGCTCGGCCTCACCGGGTACGGGTGGGCGACTTTCCAGAGCCTCCAGCAAGGCTTGAGCACCACGGATGTGATCGGCTTCAGCGCACCGGATGCCGCCACCGACATCTTGCTGGTGGGCATGGACAGCCGGACCGACGCGCACGACAATCCACTGCCCGCCGACGTGCTGTCCCGGCTGCGCGCCGGAGACAACGAGGGTGAGCTCACCGACACCCTGATCCTGGTGCGAATCCCCAACGACGGCAGGCGCGCGGTAGCGATCTCACTGCCCCGAGACCTGTACGTGCAGATGCCCGACGGGTACGGCAAGCACAAGCTCAACTCGGCGTTCATCCGGGCGAAAAACGCCACCGCAGAACGGCTCGTCGCACAAGGCGTCGACCCGGCCGCGGTGCGCAGCGAGTCCATCGCCGCGGGCCGCAAACTGCTGCTGTCGACCGTCAGGGATCTCACCGGAGTCGGCATCGACCACTACGCAGAGATCAACCTGCTGGGCTTCTCGCTGCTCACCGAGGCAGTCGGCGGGGTTCAGGTGTGCCTGCGGGAACCGGTTCACGACAAGTTCTCCGGTGCGAAGTTCCCGGCCGGCCCGCAGTTGATCTCAGGACCGGACGCGCTGGCGTTCGTCCGGCAACGGCATGGGTTGCCCCGCGGTGACCTCGACCGTATCGTGCGCCAGCAGGCGTACCTGGCGTCGCTGGCCGACAAGGTACTGGCGGCTGGGACGCTATCCAGCCCCAGTCGGATCCGCCAACTGATCGACGCGACGCAGCAATCGCTGGTGCTCGACCAAGGCCTCGACGTCCTCGACTTCGCCTCCCGGATGCAGGGCCTGGCGGCGGGCAACGTGGCATTCGAGACCGTTCCGGTGCTGGGCGACGGCAACGCTGAGTCCGACGGCGCGGTGCTCGAGGTCGACCCGCCGACCGTGCAGTCCTTCGTCGCCAAGGCCATCGACCCCCGTCCCGCGCCGGATCTCAGCCCCGGCTCCCCGGCCAGAGCAACGGTCACCGTTGACGTGCTCAACGCCTCGGGTGTGGCCGGGCTCGCCAGATCGGTCTCCGATCAGCTGGCCGGTCAGGGGTTCACCCAAGGCGCGGTCGGCAACACCCCCGCCCGGGCTACCAGCGTGGTGCGTTACCCGACCGGCGAGCAAGAGGCCGGCCAGGCGGTGGCCAACACGCTGGGCGGCCTGCCGGTGGAAGAAGGCTCCAACCTGACAGCCGGGACCGTGCAGGTCTACCTCGGCCGAGACTACTCCCGGCCAGGCGAGCCGCGGATCGGCGGCGCGTCTTTCCTGCGGGTGGAAGGATCGCCCGCCGGGACTCCGGTCGTGAATATCGCGCGCACCGTCCCGGCCGCGAGACCGCCGACGGTGGGCAGTGACGTGCCATGCATCTCGTGACCCGGCCATGATGAGGAGCCGATGACCATCACTGACGAGTTGCTCGGCCCGCTGCTGCGGATGGACCCAGCCCGGCCACGAATCACCCACTATGATGACACCGCTGGCAGCCGGGTCGAGCTGTCCGGCGCTACCCTGGCCAACTGGGCGGCCAAGACCGCGAACTGGTTACGCGACGAGCTGGACGTCCAACCCGGCGACCCGGTCGCGGTGTTGCTGCCACCGCACTGGCAGACCGCCGGGGTGTTGCTGGGAGCGTGGTGGTGCGGTGCGACGATCACCACATCGCCGGCCGGCGCGCTAGTAGCGCTGTGCGGGGTCGATCAGATCGCTTCCATCACCGGTGTCGATGAGGTGGCCGCGCTGGGACTCGACGCGATGGGTATGGGCATTCCGGTGCTGCCGCCCGGGGTCCGCGACTTCGTCGGCGAGGTCCGGGTGCACGGCGATACCTTCACCTCCGGCGGCCCCGGCCCAGACACCGAGACACTGCGCACCGCCGCCCGAACCCGAGCCGCTGCCTTGAGCTTGACAGCCGGTGACCGCCTGCTGTGCACCACGGGCTGGAACGCGACGGTGCCAGGCGAGGTCCTGCTCGCGGTACTTGCCGCCGACGCGTCACTGGTCCAGTGCACCGGCAGCGACCCGACCGCTCTCCCCGACCGCTGCATCGCCGAGCGGGTGACCACTACCCTCTCGACTCTTGTCTCATCAGCCTCTCCTGCCCCACAGAGACGTGGGTGGATCCGTTGACGATGTGCCGCTGGTGGCAACTCTGGGCGAGAAATTGCCGTCAGCGGCAACTCTGAGAGATGCGACAGTCCTTCCCCAGACTCCACGGACAGCGATATCACGTACGTCATCCAGCCTGCCGAGTAGTTATCCATATGCGCGCATCCGACGCCGCAGCGCGGGGGCGGGTGGAGCACTCGGACTCAGGCAAGAACGTCACCGCGGGCGCAGGCCATCGAGCAGTCGCGCCGGGCATACCTGCACCGGGAACGGCCGCCGAGCGGCGAAGACCTCGTCGCCGCTCACCGTGGCGGTCAGCTGGTAGCGGCCCTGCTCATCGAGTTCGTAGACCTCCAGCCCACCCGGCTGGACCGGGTCGAGCAACCAGTACGAGGGCACTCCCAGCCGCTCGTAGTGCGCCTTCTTGGTGTTGCGATCGTTCAGTTGAGTGCTGCGCGACAACGTCTCCACCGCGAGCACCGGCGCCACCGGCAAACCGGCCTCGGTGAGGTCGGCATAGCGCGCCACCAGCACGTCAGGCTGCACCTCGGTGGTCAGCGCGGTCCGCACCGCGAACGGAGCCGCGAGCACATGCAGCTCCGGCGGGCACGCTGCCCGTCACAGCATGAGCCGCAGATCTTCGGACTCCTCGGCCAGCAGCATGAGCAGCCGCATGCTCAGGGTTGCACCGGCGGGCGACGAACAACGAAGACATCTCGAAAGCGAAACAGCCGGTGTCGATGACCTGAGCCTGCGGTCGGCCCGAGATATCCTGGTGCACAGGGCAACGAGGGGGAGATTCGGCGGGAACCATGGGTGGTGCGCTGTACCGCGCCCGGACGAACCGGATCGTCTGGACGCTGATGTTGCTTATCCTGACGGCGTTGGCCGGATGCACCGGCACGGGGGGATCCTCTGGAGCCTCCAGCTCTCCCCCGCGTCCGCAAGCGCAGGTCAGCACCCAGCCGGGCGACGGGGCCACCGACATCAGCCCGACGCTGCCCGTCTCGGTGCAGGTCACCGGGGGCGCCCTGCACCAGGTGACGCTGACCAACCCGGATGGCAAGATCGTGGCCGGCACGCTCAGCGCGGACCGGCGCAGTTGGACCAGCACTGAGCCACTGGGCTACGGCAGGACCTATACCTGGAACGGCACCGCGGCCGGCCCTGATGCCATCCTCGTACCCGTCACCGGCTCGTTCACCACCATCAAACCCCGCCGTCAGGTCCACGCCACCGTGAACATCGGCGACGGCGACACCGTCGGCGTCGCCGCCCCGGTGATCCTGCAATTCGACCACCACGTATCCGACAAGGCGGCTGTGGAGCGGGCACTACAGGTGCAGACGTCGATGCCGACGGAAGGATCATGGGCCTGGTTGCCCGACGACAACGGCGGCTCCCGGGCGCATTACCGGCCTAAGGACTACTGGCAGTCCGGCACCCAGGTGAGCGTGGCCGCCAAGCTCTACGGCGTGGCCTACGGCGACGGCTCCTACGGCGAGGAAGACCTGACGACGTCTTTCACCATCGGCCGCGCCCAGATCGTCAAGGCCGACGTCAACAGCCACCGCATGATCGTCATCCGGGATGGCCAGGAGGTGATGAACTTCCCGGCCAGCTACGGGCTGGCCTCGGACCCGAACCGGCACACCACCAACGGCGTCCATGTGGTGATGAACAAGTCTCAGAGAGTGCTGATGACCAACCCCGCTTACGACTATTACAACATACCCATGTATTGGGCGGTGCGGATCTCTAACAACGGCGAATACATCCATGCCAACCCGGAGTCCACCGGCGCGCAGGGCTCGACCAACGTCACTCACGGTTGCGTGAACCTCTCCACTGAGCGCGCAAAGCAATACTTCGAGACCGCGATCTTCGGAGACCCGGTCGAGGTCACCAACAGCCCCACCCCGCTCAGCGCGGCCGACGGCGACATCTACGACTGGACCATCCCGTGGGATACCTGGAAAACGATGTCAGCCTTGCATACCTGATCACTACTGAGTGACGATAGGAACCCCTGGAACGTAGGCAATGCACGCGGACATGGGCTGCGCGTCACCGCTGAGGTAACCGCGATCAAACGCGGCGAGGCGCTCCTCCGGCTTGCCGTGATCACGCTCGATCTCGAGCCCGTCATGTTTACCGGCTTCTGCGAGGGACCCCGCCAAGTCGATGATATCGTCCTCCGGGTCCATCATTCCAGCACCCGAAGCATAAGCCATGAACGCGCCGGCTCCGCAGTCAGCCTGATTCTCGTACGGAATCTGGCCATTTCGATCGGCCGCATGCGGCATTCGAAGCATCCGTTGAAAATGGTGCGTGACTTCGTGCGCCACGACGACGACGGGAGCCGCGTCTCCATAGGTGCTGTACTGCTGCCACACCGCTGATTCGCCCAGGTAAACCATTTGAGAACCCAAGCAGTAGTGCAAGGATGCCTCGTCGTAAGGGCAGCCGGAGGCATCACTTCCAGCCACGCCACGCGGAACGAAGAGATACCCGGCGGGATGGGGCATACTGCTGTAGACCGTATCGATCCACCCATCGACCCCAGGAACCACACAATTGAGATACGACGACATCTGCGACGAGGAGACGAGCTTTCCCTCGAGGTCACCCTGAATCGGGCAAGCTCCCCCGACCGGGGTCGGCTGCAATCGAGTTATCGAATAGACGTTACTCACCTGGATCACTCGAGTTCCCAGGAAGGAGAAGGAACCATCGGCCGCGCCGGCAACAAACAGCAAGAGCACTGCCAGAAAAACCGGTATACGGGTTTTCACGCACCATTCCAGCACCACTCGACCTGAATCCATCTCGCCCTCCCAGGTACGGGTAGTCCACGTAGGGCACCGGCTATTCATGTGTAGTGTCCCCGCCCGCCCGGTGCGACCGTAAGATCCCCCCGTCGACGTGTAAGACCAGTACCAGCCTAGCCGTTGAGCAGAGCGCGGGCCATCACGAGGCGCTGGATCTGGTTGGTGCCCTCGTAGATTTGGGTGATCTTCGCGTCGCGCATCATCCGTTCGACTGGGAAATCCCGGGTGTAGCCGTAACCGCCGAAAAGCTGCACCGCGTCGGTGGTCACCTCCATGGCCACGTCGGAGGCGAAGCATTTCGACGCCGAGGAGATGAACCCGAACTCGCCCTCGCCGCACTCGACACGCTCCGCCGCGACGTAGACCAGCTGCCGGGCCGCCTCGGTCTTCATCGCCATGTCGGCCAGCATGAACTGCACACCCTGAAAGTCGGCGATTGGCTTGCCGAACTGCGTGCGCTGCTTGACGTAAGCAACCGACGCGTCCACCGCACCTTGGGCGATGCCCACAGCCTGCGCCCCGATCGTCGGGCGGGTGTGGTCCAAGGTTGCCAGGGCGGTCTTGAACCCGGTACCGGGCTCGCCGATGATCCGACCCAACGGGATCGTGCAGTCCTCGAAGTAGATTTCCCTGGTCGGGCTGCCCCTGATGCCCAGCTTGCGCTCTTTAGGCCCGATTGAGAATCCCGGGTCGTCCTGGTGGACGACAAACGCGCTGATTCCGTTGGCACCCTGGTTCGGGTCGGTCACCGCCATCACGGTGTACCAGGTGGACTCGCCGGCGTTGGTGATCCAGCATTTGGTGCCATTGAGCACCCAGTGGTCGCCGTCGCGCCGGGCCCGGGTTCGCATCGCCGCTGCGTCGCTGCCCGCCTCCCGCTCGGACAGCGCGTAGGACACCATCGATCCTGCAGCGATCGACGGCAGCACCTGAGTGCGCAGCTCCTGCGAGCCTGCCAGCAGCAGTCCCATCGTGCCCAGCTTGTTCACCGCCGGGATCAGCGACGACGACGCACACACCCGCGCCACCTCCTCGATCACGACGCAGGTGGACACCGCGTCCGCGCCCTGGCCGCCGTATGCCTCGGGCACGTGCACCGCGTGAAAGCCTGCGCGGGCCAGGGCGGTCAGCGCCTCGTGCGGGAACCGCTCCTGCTCATCGACCTCCGCGGCATATGGCGCGATCTCCTTCTCGGCCAGCGCCCGCACCGTCTCCCGCAACACCTCGTACTCCTCTGCCGCGTTCTGGATAAAGACTGCACTAATTGGGCACCGATTTACCGCAGTCTGCATCCAGAACGCGGCGGAGGTCAGCGTCCTTGGTGAGGACTTGTTGAGATAAGTCGTCCTGGAAGGTCAGCATGCGGTGGGTGAGGGTGGGGTCGGTGGTGGCCAGGATGCGGATGGCGAGCAGGCCGGCGTTGCGGGCGCCACCGATAGACACGGTCGCGACTGGCACCCCGGCGGGCATCTGCACGATTGACAGCAGCGAGTCCAGCCCGTCGAGGTGCGCGAGCGGCACCGGCACCCCGATCACCGGCAACACCGTCGCCGAGGCCACCATGCCGGGCAGGTGCGCCGCCCCGCCGGCCCCAGCGATGATGACTTTCACACCCCGGCCGGCGGCGTTGCGCGCGTAGTCGAGCATCCGGTCCGGGGTGCGATGCGCGGAGACCACCGCCACCTCATGCGGCACCTCGAACTCGTCGAGCGCCTCGCCGGCGGCACGCATCACCGGCCAGTCCGAGTCACTGCCCATGATCACACCGACCAGGCTCACGCCGTCTCCCCTCCTTGCCCGTGCAGCGGGTACCCGTCCGGCCAGGCCCCGGTGGCCAGGAAGGCCGCCGAGGCGACCGCCATCTCGCGCACCGGCACCAGCGTCTCACCGAGCACCGTGACGTGCCCGATCTTGCGCCCGGGCCGTTCCGGCTTCGCGTACAGGTGCGTCTTCGCCTCTGGGTAACGGGCCATCAAGTGATGCAGCCGCTCATCGATACCCATCGCGGACGGGGAGTCGGCGGCGAGCACGTTGGCCATCACGCAGACCGGGGCACGCGGCGCGGTGGACCCCAACGGGTAGTCCAGCACCGCTCGCAGGTGCTGCTCGAATTGGGACGTGACGGCACCCTCGATGGTCCAGTGCCCGCTGTTGTGCGGCCGCATCGCCAGCTCGTTGACCAATAACTGCCCGTCAGGCGTCTCGAACAGCTCCACGGCCAGCACACCGACCACCCCCAGCTCCCCCGCCACCCGCAGCGCCAGCTCCTGGGCCATCGCGGGGTCCAGGCCGGGCGCGGGGGCGAGCACCTCGACACAGATCCCGCCGCGCTGCACCGTCTGCACCACCGGCCACGCCGCGCCCTGCCCGAACGGCGAGCGGGCCACCAGCGCGGCCAGTTCCCGGCGCATCGTCACACGCGACTCGACCAGCAGCGGAGTACCCGCGGCGAGCAACTCGGCAACTACCCGGCGCGCGCCGGTGGAAGTGTCAAGCATCCACACCCCCCGCCCGTCGTAGCCACCGCGGACCGCCTTGAGCACGCACGGCCAACCGTGCTCGGCACCGAAGCACACCACGTCCCGCGGTGTGCTCACCTCGCGAAACGGCGGGACGGCCATGCCCAGGCCAGCCAGTGTCCGGCGCATCAACAACTTGTCCTGGGCGTACACCAGGGCTTCGGGACCCGGGTACACCGCCACCCCGTCAGCGACCAGTACCCGCAGGTGCTCGGTGGGGACGTGCTCGTGGTCGAAGGTGAGCGCATCGCAGCCGCTGGCGAAACGACGCAGTACGTCCAGATCATCCGGCTGGCCGAGGACCACCTCGGCGGCCACCAACGCGGCCGGCTCAGCCGGCCCTTTCGCCAGCACGCGCAGGGACTGGCCCAGCGCCACGGCGGCCTGGTGGGTCATCCGGGCCAGCTGCCCGGCGCCCACCATGCCGACGATGGGCAAGCCGGTACGGGAGTCCACGAGCGAACGATCTTATCGTGGCGTGAGACTCTCCCCCTATGGGAGATGACGTGAGCGGCGAGCGGCAACTATTCGAGGAAGCCAGCGGACCGACGTGGGAGCGGTTGGAGGATCAGCTGGGTTGGTATGACCGCAAGAGCATGG
Source organism: Pseudonocardiaceae bacterium (assembly GCA_035275565.1). Lineage (GTDB taxonomy): Bacteria > Actinomycetota > Actinomycetes > Mycobacteriales > Pseudonocardiaceae. Next base: position 15,015 of record DATEMN010000238.1, read on the forward strand.
TCGCCCAGCGGATGTACAAGCGGGTCAAGCTCGGCCAGCTGATCGTCGGCGCTGCGGTACCAGTCTTCGCAGGTCTCCAGGCCCATCCCGCGGTCACCGCGACGCTCGCCGCTCTCGTCGTCGTCGCCGAGGGCGCCCAACAGCTATACCAGTGGCAGACCAACTGGGTGCTGTACCGCTCCACCGCGGAGGCCCTCAAGCACGAGAAGTACCTCTACCTCGCCGCTACCGGACCTTACAGTGGCGACGACCGGAACCGGGTTCTCGCTGAACGCCTCGAAGGTCTGGTCTCACAGGAACACGCCAAGTGGACGGAAGCGCGGCAACAAGACGGTCGAGCTTCTACGGCGGAGACAAAGCGCAGCCAGCCCCACTGACGTCGGGTCCGGGCTGGCCACGCTCGGGACGCCACCAGGATCGGGAGCTGGTGGGGGTGCGCAGCGCACGTACGGCCGACTTGATTTGGTGTGGAGGTATCACCGTGCACTCACGACGGCTCTGTGAGACGAGACCAAGCCACCATTTGCGACGAGGAGCCATGACCGTAACCTGTGAACTTGCCCAGCGGACCCGGATCCGCGCCTTTCGCACCCAACAGTATGTGCTGATCATCGCCGAGGGTAAGCTGCCCACCCCCGGTTTCGACGTCGACACCGCTCTGAGCCCGTTTGACATCTTTCCTCCACAGTTCAACCTGCTGCGCTGCCCACGACCAGGCATCTGGCCCCAGGTCGTCACCCCCTACCGCTACGCCGAAACGGTCCGCTTCCCCGAAGATCAGCCCACGGTGACCGTTCATCACGCCGACGGCGCTGACCAGATTGACATCGAAGAGTGCGGCGACGAGCTTGCCGACTACGTGCGAGCTATCAACGGAGATGCCGACCGGCCGTGCCCAGAAAGCGCTGACCAGGCTACCGGCTTTTCGAGAACACTCAGTTTCGATGAAGCCTTCGCAAACGCGCGGGCTAACCTTCCGCCGGTGGACTCCCCCGGCGCCGATATCTTGGAACGGATCCAAGTGGTCGAGATCGGTGGCCTGTTCGGTGGCATCGCCGGCTTCCACGACTTGTTCGTCCGCATCTGCCGCACCCACGACTGAGTGCGAGGTCGCCTGTATCGTCTGGTGTTACGGCGGTCTTGACCGGGGGTGATCGTGGTCCACGTCTTCATCAGCTATGCCGCCCCGGACCGGACGATCGCCGACGAGGTGGCGGGTTGGCTGCGGGCGGACGGCCACGAGCCGTTCCTTGCCCACGACCTTCGCAACGGAATCGGCGCCGGCGAGAACTGGAAGCAGCGCTTGTACAACGAGCTGCACGAAGTCGACGCGATGATCGGCGTAGTCACGGCGTCCTTTGTGACGTCGCCCTGGTGCCCGGCTGAGTTGGGGATCGCCGATGCACGGGGTTGTCTGCTCATACCGCTACGAGCTGAGACCTGCGTTGAGCATCCGCTGATCCAGGACCGGCAGTACGTGGACTACCAGGCCGATCCTCAACAAGCCCGTGACCGAGTGCTCCAGGCGGTGCGACTGCTGGATGACGGGCGCGGTCCCTGGCGGGCGGGCGACAATCCCTTCCCGGGGTTGGAACCGTTCATCCCGGAGTTCAGCCGGGTCTTTTTCGGCCGCACGGGGGAGGCCCGCGAGGTACTCAACCGGCTGCGCGCGATGAGTAGCACCGCCGGGATACTGGCCATCGTCGGACCGTCCGGCTGTGGGAAGTCGTCCCTGCTCAACGCCGGGGTAGTGCCACTGCTCGACAGCGACCCGGCATGGCTGGCGGTGCCGACACTGGTGCCGGGAACCGATCCACTGCCCGAGCTGGCCCGGGCGCTGGCGGCCACAGCCACCCGTCTGGGGTTGAGCTGGTCGGCCAACGACGTCCGCGGCCGGCTCGAAGCCGGCGCGGATGGCCTGCGGCGAGTGGCAGACGATCTGCTGGCGGTCGGTTCGGGCACGCACCAGCGGCGACTGCTGGTCACGGTCGACCAGACCGAAGAATTGTTCACCCGGACAACCCCGGCCGCCCTGGAGCGATTCGCGCAGCTGCTGCGCGACGCCATAACCGGCCCGGTACAGGTGGTCGCGGCGATGCGCTCCGAGTTTCTCGATGACGTCCGCAAGCTCCCGCGTTGGCCGGCAGGCGGATCGAGGCCCTCGTATTGGCCCCGCTGGACCGGGAGATGCTGCGCGACGTCATAGAACAACCCGCCATGGTGGCCAGGCTGCGCCTTGATGACGGGCTGGCGGCTGCGCTTGTCGCCGACACCGACAGTGGAGAGGCCCTGCCGCTACTCGCCTTTATCCTGCGGCAGCTGGCCGACGGCCTGCCCGCCGGAGGCACCTTGACGCGGGCCCACTACGATGATCTCGGCGGCGTCCAGGGGGCGTTGACCCGGCATGCCGACACCGCGCTCGCCGAGGCTGTGCGGGCCAGCGGCCTGGCCGAACGCGAAGTGCTGGCTGGACTGACTCGCCTGGTCACCGTCGATGAGACTGGCCGACGCGGTAGGCGCCGGATCAAGCTCACCGACCTCGCCGAGCCGCTACGCGTCGCACTGCAGGTCTTTGTCGACTGCCGCCTGCTGCTCAGCGACACCGACGATGACGGCCAGGTCTGGCTCACGGTGGCCCACGAGACCCTACTCACCGAGTGGCACCCCCTGGACACCGCCACCGCCGACATCACCGTCGCCCTGCACACCGCCCGGACCGTCGAACAAGCGGCCGCAGACTGGAACAGCGCGGGCCGACCCGAGCACTACCTCTGGGACCAAGAACGGCTCACCACCACCGTCACCACCTTGGGGATGACCAACAACGGCGGCACCCGCAACCCCGCTGTTCCTCCCCTCGTCGAACTCGACGACGAGGGGCTGGCGTTCCTCACCGCCACCAACCGGTGGGTCCACGCCACCAAGGAGCGCGAACAGCGTCGCCGCACCCGCACCATTACCGCACTCTCCACCCTGCTAGTGCTCGCGCTCATCGCCGCAGGCATGGCGGTCTGGCAACAGCAACGAGCCATCGGTGCCCAGCGCACCACTATCGTCCGGGGCATGGTGGCTCAGGCCGACAGGATCCGCAACCAAGATCCCCGGGGTGCTCTTCAACTCGGCGTCGCAGCTTGGCAGCTCGACGCCAACCCGCAAACCCACGTGAGCCTCCTACAGACCCTCGAATCAACTTCCCACTTCACGACTCTCCGCAACCACACCGGTCCGTTGCGGGACGTGGCTTACTCCCCGGATGGGCGCACGCTGGCCACCGCCAGTGACGACCAGACCGTCAGGTTGTGGGACGTCAGCGACCGGGACCAGCCCCGCCCGCTGGGCCAGCCGCTGACCGGCCACACCAACTTGGTGTATGGAGTGGCGTTTGCGCCGGATGGGCGCACTCTGGCCACCGCCAGCAGCGACAAGACCGCCATCTTGTGGAATGTGCCCCGCTTCGACAGGTTCCGTGGCGGTGAAGTTCGAGAAGCCTGTACCCGCGCTGGCGGACCGCTCGACAAAGTGATGTGGGACCAGTACGCCCCCGGCGTTAGCTACCACGACACCTGCGCGGACCGTTGATCCAGACCGCGAAGCCATCGACCGTGCGCGGGACCACTGACTACGGTTCGTACACTGCGGCCGTGTCCATGGTCGACGCGGTGCTCATCCGGATCCCGCAGCCTTTCCGCGACATCGCGGTCCGCCACCGCGAGCTGGTGAAGTTCGCGCTGGTCGGCGGGATCGCCTACGTCGTGGACATCACGCTGTTCGCGCTGCTCAAGATGACGGTGCTGGAGCCCAAGCCGGTCACCGCCAAGATCATCGCGGTGCTGGTCGCGACGATTGCGTCCTACGTGCTCAACCGGGAGTGGTCCTTCCGCACCCGGGGCGGACGGGAACGCCACCACGAGGCAGCGCTGTTCTTCCTGGTCTGCGGCATCGGCCTGGTGATCAATGCGACCCCACTGTGGATCTCGCGGTACGTACTGGACCTGCAGGTCCCACAAGTGAGCCTGCTCGCCCAGGAGGCGGCCGACTTCGCCAGCGCCAATGTGATCGGCACCGCCGTGGCAATGGCCTTCCGGTGGTGGGCATTCCGGAGGTACGTCTTTCCCGACCAGAACGTGCGCCGCCAGGTCGTCGGTCAGTCGATTTAAGAGGCTCGGGGAGGCAGCGCCGCAGGATCCGATCCGCCGCCCACTGGGCTCGCTAAGCTGAGTCCGCACGAACGTCATCGGTGCGTGCTGCCAAGCTGCGACCAGCCGTAGCCGTGTCCAGGGCGGTGGGTGCGTCGCTGCGGAGGAATGCGGCTCCGCTGGCGTTGGTTGCCGCATAGGCAGCGTAGGCGGTGCTACGGGCCTCATGACCCGCTTTGCGGGCGCGCTGAAAGTAATCCTTGGCCGCGTCGGGGTGGCCCATATTCATCAGGCCAAGACCGATGGTGGATGCCATATTGCTCTCCACCAGTTTAAGCGGCTTGACCAGCCCACTTGACCACCCGCATCGCGTCGCGACGCCCCAGCGACCGCACCAATTTCGTGACCACCTGCAGGAACTCCTTAGCCAGCGCACCGTCCACCCGCGCCATACCCGACCACGCTACGTCCTGGACAGGCTGCCGCGCAGCATCCGCAGACCCAGACCAAGCTGCCAGGGCATGTGCCTGGGTCCGCGCTGCCGCCCCCTGCACCGGACGGCACCGGGTTTGACAGTTCCGCTCGGCCTGCATCAGCGTGCTGTGCTCGGCTACCAATGCACCCTCAGCACCGCACAGCTCGTCAGTGATCTTTCACAGCGCCTCGGGCATCCCCCGCGTGCCGTTCTCGATCTTTGACACCGTGCTGCGCGCGTCCTGCCGATCACCTGGCCCAGCTGCGGCTGCGAAACTCCGGCCGCCCTGCGGCACATGGCCAGTGCGGTACTAAGGCTACGCCGCAAGGACTCCACTGCGGCGCGATCAGCGGTCAGATCCGACGGCTGCACCGTCACGTCTACGGTCACGGTGTGTCACCCTAACGGGGTGACAACCACGGGTGACACCACAGCAACTCGAGGCAGGCACCCCTGGGCGTCACCCGCCGGCTGATCGTCAGCGCACCACGCCGGTGCCCGGCCGCAACGACCCGGCCGGCTCCTCGCCTCGCGGTACCCGCAGGTAGACCGCGAACCTGGCGGGTCGTGCCGAGCTGAGTTCAAGGCGTCCCCCGTCGGCCTCGACCAGAGCCCGGGCCAGGGCCAGACCAACGCCGGTAGAGGACGCTCCGGAGACCCCACGGTCGAAGACGTGCGGCGCCAGTTCCTCGGGCACCCCCTCACCGCCGTCGGTCACCTCCACCACGACCATCCGATCCGCCCCCACCCCGCCCGGCCGCGCGGACAGCGTGACCACACCGGCCCCGTGCCGCAGCGCGTTGTCGATCAGCACGCCGAGCGCCTCGCGTAGCCGGCCGGGCGTGACTCGGGCGACCAGCCCCTCGGCCGCCCGCAGCCGCAATGGTCGCCGGTCGGCGTCGGCCTGCGCCTGCCAGTCGGTGACGACGCCGTCGAGCAGTTCGGCCAGCTCCACCGGCTCGGCGGTGGCGGCCCGGGCCTCCTCGGTGGCTCGCAGCAGGTCGTCGAGCACCGCGCCGAGCCGCTCGGCTTGCTCCAACGCCGCTTCGGCCTCCGCGGCGGTGGCCGGGTCCGGGTGCGCGGCCAGTTCATCGAGCCGCAGCAGCAGCGCGGTCAGCCGGCTGCGCAGCTGATGCGACACGTCACCGACGAGGTCACGCTCCCGCTGGACGAGCTCGGCCAACGCGGCCGCAGAGGTGTCCAGCAGCTCGGCGACCCGATCCAGCTCCGGGATGCCGTGGCGGGCCGGCTCAAGACGGAAGTCCCCGGCTCCCAGCCGAGCGGCCCGGTCGGCGACGTCGCGCAGCGGCCCCGCCAGCCGCCGGGCGGTCCCGGTGGCGATGGCCGCGCCGACCCGCACCGACAACGCCACCAGCACCCCGACCAGCGCGACCACGCGCAGCTGGTCGCGTCGCATCGCCCCGCTGGGCACCGCCAGCCGGGCAGTGCCACGCTGGCCCAGCGGCAGCGACTCCACCACCGCGCCAGGTCCCGGATCAGCGCCGAGAACCGACCGGCCGATCAGTGGCGATTCCACCACCAGCTGCCCGCCGGGTGGCAGCGCCAGCTCAACCGCGCGCAGATCCGCCGGCCTTGGCGTGAGCGAGCTCTGATCGTCCAGTTGGGACACCACCTGCTCCAACCTGGTCAGCAGGTCAGCCCTGGTGAGGTCCTCCACCAGCCACCAACAAGCGAACGCCAGAGGGACGCCCAGCACCAGACCGGTGATCGCAACCACGATCAACGTGGACTGCAGGATCCTCCACCGCACGCTGCTTCCTCAGGCCGCGTCGAAGCGGAACCCGACCCCCCGGACGGTGGCGATCCGGCCGCTACCGATCTTGCG
>DATEMN010000239.1:0-5839 GCA_035275565.1 Pseudonocardiaceae bacterium
CAACCGACCGGGACGCCGCGCAGCGAACTGCACCGCGTCCACCTCGGTGAGGTGCCGATGCGCTGCCTCCCGCGCAGCTCGGCGTCCGCTGCCGGTGGCCAGCGGGCCGAACGCGACGTTGTCCAGCACCGACAGATGCGGGAACAGCAACGGCTCCTGGGCCAGCAGCCCGATCCGCCTGCGGTGTGGCGGCAGCTGCACTCCGGAGGTGGTATCGGTGAGCACCCGGCCGTCGAGGACGATCCGCCCAGTGTCCGGGCGCAGGTGGCCGGCGACCGCGGCGAGCAGGGTGGACTTGCCCGACCCGTTACGTCCCAGCACCGCGACCACCTCGCTGGGCTCCATCCGCACCGCGGCGTCCAGGTCGAAGTCGCCGCGGCGCACCACGACCTCGAGATCCAGGCCCACGCTCATACCACTCCCGCCGCCGAGCGGGGCCGGGCCACCGCGATCACCATGATCGCCACCACCACGAGCAGCAGCGACAGGGCGATCGCCGCGTCGGCGTCAACCTCGCGCTGCAGGTAGACCTCCAGTGGCAGGGTCCTGGTCACCCCTTGCAGGCTGCCCGCGAAGGCAATGGTGGCACCGAACTCGCCCAGGCAGCGGGCGAAGCTGAGCACCATGCCGGAGCCCAGGCCGGGGAGCACCAGTGGGATGGTGACCCGGCGGAACACCATCCATGGTGACGCCCCGAGGCTCGCCGCGATCACCTCGTAGCGTTCTCCCCCAGTGCGCAGCGCCCCCTCCAGGCTCACCACCAGAAACGGCATCGCCACGAACGTCTGCGCCAGGATCACCGCGGCGGTGGTGAACGGCAGGCGCACCCCGAACGCCAGGTCCAGGGCATACCCGGCGAACCCGTTGCGCCCCAGCAGGTACAGCAGCGCCAGCCCGCCGACCACCGGGGGCAGCACCAGCGGCAGCAGCACCACGGAGCGCAGCAACCGCAGACCGGGCACCGAGCCGCGGGCCAGCACCACCGCCAGCGGGCCGCCGAGTACCACGCACAGCAACGTGGACACCGTCGCGGTGTACAGCGAGAGCTTCAACGACGTGAGCGCCGACTCGCTGGTGACCAGCTCGAGGAACCGGGGCCAGGGCGCTCGCACAGCCAGCCCAACCACCGGGAGCAGGATCAATCCGAGGGCCGCGACCGCAGGTACCCACAATGCACCGGGTAACCCGGTACGGATGATGTGCGGATCTCTTGTCTGAGTCAAGAAAAGTCTTGAGTCAGGAAGAAGGGCTGAAGCCAGCGGCGGTCAGCTCGCGCTGACCCTCCGGACCCAGAATGTACGCGACGAAGGCCGCCGCGAGCTGAGCCTGCGGGGCACCATCGACCACGGCGATCGGGTAGACGTTGACCGCGTCCCTGGCCTCCGGGAAGTTGATCTGCTCAACCTTCCCCGCGGCGCTGCGGGCATCGGTGACGTAGACCAGCCCGGCATCGGCCTCCTTGGCCTGCACCTTGGCGAGTACCGACCTGACGTCGGGCTCCTCACTGGCCGGGCTCAGCGTGATTTTAGTGGCCTTCTCGATCTCCTTGGTGGCCGCCCCGCAGGGCACCTGTGGGGCACACACCAGCTCGGTGACGTCCGGCTTGGCCAGGTCGGCAAACGAGCGGATGCCCTTGGGATTGCCCGGGGGGACCACGATGGTGAGCACGTTGGTGGTGAACGGCTTCGACTCGCCGGCTACCTTGCCGGCATCGGCGACCACCTTCATCTGCTTCTCGTTGGCCGAGGCGAACACGTCGGCGGGGGCACCGTTGACGATCTGGGTGGCCAGATCCGACGAGGCACCGTAGCTGAACTTCAGGTCAGCGCCGGGATTGGCGGCCTCGAACCGCGGTTCCACCTTGTTGAACACATCCGTGAGGGACGCCGCCGCCAGCACCGTCACCGTGATCCGCTGCTGGGCACCCGGTCCGACCTGCTCAGCCCCGCCACAACCGGCCAGCGCCAGCCCAGCCGCCAGTCCCACCAGTACCACCCGCTTCATGCACGCCCTCCTGGGGTCTCGACCATGACGCCGGTCGACTTCACGACAGCCACCGCCAGTACCCCCGGCACGAGTCCTAGTTCGCGCACTGCCTCGCTGCTCATCAGTGAGACCACCCGGTGTGGTCCACACTGGATCTCTACTTGTGCCATCACCCGGTCGGCGATCACCTCGGTGACCAGCCCGACGAAACGGTTCCGCGCCGATCGGTCCACCAACGACGGGTCGGGCGTGCACTGCGCCTGCGCCTTGGCGAACGCCGCCAGCTCCGCGCCGTCCACGGCCTTGCGACCACCGGCGTCTCGAATCGGGGTCAGCTGCCCCGAATCGGCCCAGCGTCGAACGGTGTCATCACTTACGCCGAACAGCTCAGCAATCTCTGATATCCGATAGTGCGGCACGCGGGGAAGGCTACCTCCGCGGCTGCGGAAAATAAAAGGAGGGGACTCCCCCCCATCTGCTACGTAGTGGCAGAGTCGCGCAGCGTGGACTTCTCCCCCAGCCCGCGGGCCGCCGCCTACACGGAACGGATGCGGAGGTTCCTGCACGAGCGGGTGCTCCCAGCCGAGCCGATCTACCACAGCTGGCGCACACAACGCCGTGGCACCCCCGCCGAGCATCAGCTGCCGCCGGTGGTCGAGGAGCTCAAGGCGCAGGCCCAAGCCCGCGGTCTGTGGAACCTGTTCCTGCCCGCCGTGTCGGGGCTGTCCACCCTGGACTATGCGCCGGTCGCGGAGGTCTCCGGCTGGTCGCCCACGATCGCCCCGGAGGCGATCAACTGCCAGGCTCCGGACACCGGGAACATGGAGATCCTGCACCTGTTCGGCACCGACGAGCAACGCGCCCGGTGGCTGACGCCGTTGCTGGCTGGCGAGATCCGCTCGGCGTTCGCGATGACCGAGCCCGAGGTGGCCAGCTCCGACGCCACCAACATCGCCACCTCGATCCGCCGCGACGGCGGCGACTATGTCATTAACGGGCGCAAGTGGTGGATCACCGGCACCGCCGACGAGCGCTGCGCGGTCTTCATCCTGATGGGCAAGACCGATCCCGACGCAGCCAGGCACCGGCAGCAGTCGATGATCCTGGTGCCCCGCAACGCAGACGGGGTCGAGATCGTCCGGCACCTGCCGACCTTCGGGTACTCCGACCAGGCCGGGCACTCCGAAATCGGCTTCACCGACGTGCGAGTGCCGGCGTCGAACCTGCTCGGCACCGAGGGCGACGGATTCGCCATCGCCCAGGCTCGGCTGGGCCCCGGCCGCGTCCACCACTGCATGCGGCTGATCGGGATGGCCGAACGGGCCCTCTCGCTGATGGTGCAGCGGGCCCGGTCCCGGTACGCGTTCGGCGGTCCGCTGTCTGACCAGGGGGTGGTCCGCGAGCAGATCGCGCTGTCGCGCCTCGAGGTGGAGCAGGCTCGGCTGCTGGTGCTCAAGACCGCCTGGCTGATCGACCAGCCCGGCGGGGCCAAGGCCGCCACGACGGAGATCGCCGGGATCAAGGTGGTGGTCCCCCGGATGGCCTGCGCAGTGATCGACCGGGCGATGCAGATCCACGGTGGCGCGGCGCTGTCCGACGACTTCCCGCTCGCGTCCTTCTATACCTGGGCGCGGGCGCTGCGTTTCGCCGACGGCCCCGACGAGGTACATCTGCGCACCGTTGCCCGCCAGGAACTCACCCGCCACTGAGCCGGACTCCGCCAAGCCTGGCACTTGCGGGGCTGGTCCACCAGTTATCCCGCATCTGCGGATTTAAATGCTAAAAAACCAAATAAAAGCGAAGATTCTTCAACGGTCGGCAATCGGACCGGCAATCATGTGTCCCGGAAGGGTAATCCGCTCCGGATGCCGAGTCGAGCACATCGCAGGTAATCTGACACAGATGACCACTGTGGCGCACGACATCGGGGTGCGGAGCATCCGATTCACCGGCGGCAAGCCGGTGTTGCGCCGCGCCTTTGAGCAGACCTTGGGCTACGCTCCTGTCCCGTTCTCCCCAAGTGACAACCAGTGTTCGAGGGCGATCGGAGACGTCACGGTGGTGACCGTGCGCTACTTCGCGGCGGCACGCGCCGCTGCCGGGCTGGCCAGCGAAGACCTCGATGTCGGCGACGGCGCGACGGTGGCCGACGCGTTGGAGGCGATCGCCAGCCGGCATGGAGCAGCACTACGCAGAGTGTTGGCCGCCTGCAGCTTCCTGCTTGACTCGGTCGCGGTGCGAGACCGTGCTACGCCACTACGACCCGGTGCCGAGCTGGACGTCCTGCCACCATTCGCTGGCGGCTGAACAGCCTCACGGACAATTCACCCATTCCTCCGAACCGTCGGCGAATTCCTGCCGCTTCCAGATCGGCAGCTGCAGCTTCACCTCATCGACCAGTACGGCGCATGCTGTGAATGCCGCCACGCGGTGAGCCGCAGACACCGCGCAGGCCAATGCACAGTCCCCGATCGCCAACGGCCCAACCCGATGGCTGACGGCCAACGCGAGCACCTCCGGGTGCGCCGCGGCGACCTGGGCCGCCACCCGCGTGATCACCTCACCGGCTCCGGGATGGCCGGAGTACTCCAGCGCGCGCACGTTCCGGCCCCCGTCATGGTCCCGGACGACGCCCGAGAAGCTCACCACAGCACCGGCGTTCGAGCAGGCGACCACCCGGGCGTGCTCCTCGACATCCAATCGATCCTCGGTGACCACCGCGCGAAGCACCACACCCGAAGGCGCTGCACTCGAAGGCGCTGCACTCGATGATGTCGGGCTCGACGGTGCAGCGGGCACAACCGGCTGGCCGGTACCGCTCCCGGCGTGGTCCGCGCCGTGCAGTTGCTCGACGGCGTGCTCAAGCACCCCGTCGAGGACACCGAGACCGTCCCGGACTCCACCGGTGGATCCCGGCAGGTTCACCACCAGCGTGCGGCCGGCCACCCCGGCCAGTCCCCGAGAGAGCACCGCGGTGGGCACCCGGGGCAGACCGGCCGAGCGGATCGCGTCGGCCAATCCGGGCAGGCTGCGGTCCAGTAGCGGCTCGGTGGCCTCCGGGGTGCGATCGGTGGGGCTGATCCCGGTGCCACCGGTGGTCAACACCACGTCGACCGCGTCGGCCACCGCCACCGCGACGGCGTCACGCACCGGTGAGCCATCGGGTACCACCACGGGGGCCGGGGTCTGGTAGCCACGCTCGGACAGCCACTCGACGATGACGGGACCGGTGCGGTCCGGGTACACCCCGGCGGCCGCACGATTGGAAGCCACCACTACCACAGCGCGACGGGTCGTCGTTGTCATCAGCTCTCCTGACGCGTCCACAGCCCGGTCTTGCCCCCCTCCTTGCGTTCCACCCGCACCGCGTCGAGTACCGCGGCGGGGTCGACGGACTTGATCATGTCGTGCAGCGCCAACCCAGCCACGGCGACCGCGGTGAGCGCTTCCATCTCCACCCCGGTGCGGTCGGTGGTCCGGACCGTGGCGATGATCCGAACCTCGCACCCCGAAGGGTGCAGGTCCACGGTCACCCCGGCCAGCGCGATGGGGTGACACAACGGGACAAGATCAGGTGTCCGCTTGGCTCCCATGATGCCCGCGATACGGGCGGTGGCCAGTGCATCACCCTTGGGCAGCTGCTCGGCGAGCAGCAGCCGCACCACCTCCTCGGTGGTGCGCACGACACCGGAGGCCACTGCTTCCCGGACGGAGGGCTGCTTATCCGACACATCGACCATCCGGGCCGCGCCACGATCATCGACGTGGGTCAGTCGTCGCTGCGAACTCACCGATCGATCCTACGGCCAGCCGCCCACCGCCGGTTTAGCTGTGGGCATACAGCGAGGGGGCC
>DATEMN010000240.1:0-2506 GCA_035275565.1 Pseudonocardiaceae bacterium
CTCGGAGCCGTCCTCGAGCAGGCTCGCCACGATGCCCGGTTTGCCGACCTTCGCTGGCGGCTGGCCTGATGACCGAGCTCCTGCACACCGTCGCCTCCTGGCAGGGTCTACTCCTGATCGTCCTCGTGTTCGGGTTCGCCCCGGGATTCTGCCTACGTCTACTCGTCCTCGCCTATCCCCGCAACGACCCCAGGCGAACCGAGCTGATCGCCGAGCTGTACACCGTGCCCCGCATTCAGCGCCCTCTGTGGGTGGCAGAACAACTAGAAACCGCACTGTTTGAAGGAGTGCCCCACCGCTTAGCAGCGGTTCGCCAGTGGGCCACCCGCCCGTACCGAGCACGAGCAAAGGTAGTTGGCCCGGTCAAGATCGTGTCTGGGGAACAGGCAGTCAAGAGCTATCGCTGCCCAGGCTGCAATCACAAGATCAGGCCCGGTACCGCGCACATAGTGGCCCGGACGTCAGTGGCCGACCGGCAACATTGGCACACCACGTGCTGGAGCGCCCGGGCTCGCCGGCACTGAGGCCAAGCCCAGAGCCGTGTTCGCGGCTGTGCTCGTGGTTGGGCTCGGGACTGCACGGAGTCATCCAGGGTCGGCGGGGGCGCGCACGTAAGCCTTCCTAACGACGATGAACCAGCTCGGATCACCCAGCAGGCAGATGAGCATTACGGGTCGATCAACCCAAGCTGTGAAGATGTTGTGTGCGCGCCACGAGGGGACGAAACTCTTCTTGACAAACCCCATCGAAACTCATCGCATCACGGACATCGTGACCAAGGAGTCCACGGGAATTGCAGACTGGCGGTCTGTGCGGTGGGGGCATGGCTTGGGATTATGTGGCCAGGCGTGAGGGGCCGGGTCGCCGGGAGCGGAGCGGGAGGCGGGCCCGGCCCGCGGCGCGCACAGCGCGCCGTCTTGACCCGAGTAAGGAAACTTCTCACGGCAGGCTCGGACTAGCGGGATCGGTACAGTTCGGACTAGGGGCGGGACCTTCTGTGGGATCGACACTGCCGGTGAAATAAGCCCCGTGACTGACGAACGCATCGCGCATGACGCGGATCAGACCGAGCACAGTCTGAGACACCGGCCGCTGGCATCGCAGTCACGGTCCTCACTCGTGACCGACGTATGTCAGATACAGACCCCGCAGTGCGAGCGCGCTCAGGTGGCCGTGAACGGCACGCGTGCCGCCGATGAGCATCCGCCGTGGTGCGCACCGGCGGACTGCTTCGTCACCGACGAGGGGGTCCGGGTCCACCAGCAGGCCCCCGACCGCTGGGAGGACGCCACCGCAGAACTGCGGTGCGAGAGCCGGCTTTTCGATCCGGCGGACGACGAGCACGTCTACCTGGAGCTGCACCTACAGTGTCTCCGGATTAGGGGCAACACGTTCAGCTGGTGCGTGACGCTGGACGCTGTGCGGCGGTTGCGCGACCAGCTGACTGCGCACCTGAACGCCGTGCAGTGAGCTGCGAGCTGAACTCGTCCATGGCGACTGACCCGACCGAGGCCAACACCTGCCCCGGGTGTGGCACCACCCACGGTGTGCAGCGGATCGCGGGCACCTCCCCCAGGGTCAAGGCGGATGTGCGCGGCGTGTGGCAGCACTGGGCGGTCACGGCGGTGGTCAAACCCCGCGCTGTCCGTCGTGGGTGTGCTCCCCCCACCGGCGCTGCGCACGGCCGCCCTGCTGGCCGTCTTGCACACCGAGGTCACCCCATGCTCAGGCAAGGATAAGGATCACACCATGACCGTCACTGTCTGCTTCCCCGTGGATCAGATCGTCCAGTTCGACGCCATGGCCACGGTCGATACGACCCTATGGCGGTGCCGGATCTGCGGGCGAAAAGGAACCGCGAGAATGACACCGCAGGCGATCAACGACGCCATTGCACACCTAGGCAGTGACCACGGCGGAGTGGAGGACTGCCCACCAAGGTCACCACACGGAACACACCATGATCGTCATCCGCGTGGTGATGATGCGCCTCACGGTGCCCAGTGACGCGGGGAGGGAGGTCAACGCGGCGTGTAGACACACCGCGCGACACGAATGGCTACACCGGCAGACTCGCTCAGTAGGATTATCCGCGCAGTTCCCGGCCGATCCCCTCGCGCCGTGAGCGCCATCATCCCGTGGCGCCGAGGAGCTTGTCTCGCCCGCTACACCTCCGCGTCCAACATCACTGTCGTGGCGCCGTGCGCGGCCAGGCCCAGCGCGATCGGGGTATCCCGCTCCTTGGTGAGTCGGTAAGCCAGTGATATCAGGCTCTCGCTGACCACGGTGGAACCCGCAGAGCACCCAGTCCAAGCCGAGCGTGCGGCGAGATTGGATAACCCCAGCGTCATATCTGCTGGTCGCCGCTCTCCGCGCACCACAACCCGGACGCGATCCAGTAGTGACCACGGCCTGGCCAGTGGTGCTGGTCCGCTACCGCCCCAGGGTCCTCGGACAGACCGCGCGCCCCGCGTATGTGGTGCCGCTGTCCACCGACGACCGGACG
>DATEMN010000241.1:0-4084 GCA_035275565.1 Pseudonocardiaceae bacterium
ACGACGCGGCCGACGAGGCCAGCAAGCGGGGCGAGGTCGTGGTCGTCCTCGGGTTGGGCACCGCCTTCCTTGCCGCCACCTCGGCGTTCGCGCAGCTCCAGCGCGGCGCCAACCGCGTCTACGGCATCGAACGTGATAGCCCGATCCTGCGTAAGTACGGGCGAGCGATGGCGCTGACGGCGACCGCGGGTGTCGCCATGGCCGTCGGTCTGCTGTGCATCGTGGCCGGCGACGCGTTCGGGGAGGCTGTCGAGCAGGTCTACCGGTGGGGCGACGCGGCCGAGACTGTGTGGGACGTGCTGCGGTGGCCACTGGGGCTTGGTGCGCTGTTCGCCGCGGTGACCGCACTGTTCCGGTACGCCCCGCGACGGCGCCAGCCCGGGCTCTCCTGGCTGGCGGTCGGGGCCGTGGTGACCGTGCTGGGGTGGCTGGCCGTGTCCGTCCTGTTCGGACTGTACATCTCCGTTGTCGACAACTTCGACGACACCTACGGGCCGCTCACCGCAGTGATGGCGCTGCTGTTGTGGGCCAACCTCACCGGCATCGCCCTACTCGCCGGGATCGCGTTGGCGGCCCAGCTCGAGGCCGTCCGGGCAGGCCAGATCGACCCGCTGCTGGCCGACACCGACGACGACGGCATCCCGGACGAACTCGACGAGAAAAGCGCCGCCGGGACCGGTGACTACGCCGATCGCGGCGACGGGGCGGCTTGACGAATGCGCGGGAGGCATGCGCTCGCGCCGGTGGATCACTTGATGAAGCAATGTGGAATTTCTACGCCCCCCGCATCAGCTATCAGGATACCGGGATCAGATCAATTCTGTTCATGCACTGACGTTGGGGTTGTCAGCAGGTGCTCGAGCGCGCTTACCCAGGTTTCCACGATGGTGTTGTCGTCCACTGTTTTGTGCGTGATGCCCAGCAGGTTGGGCAGGAGTCGTGTGGAGATCAGGGCGCCGAGCCCGATCGTCGCGATGGCCTCAGCCCGTTGGGTGGATATCACCGATCCGGATCGGTCGGTGATCCACTCAGCGAACTCCCGGTAGGTCAGGCCGACGACCTGGGCGACGGCGTCGGTGAGGACCCTTGGTCCGTGCCGCGCCTCGCTGGCGAGCAGTCGCAGCAGCTGGGCTTCCTGGTCGAGCTCGGTAAGGACATATCGGGCGGCGATGGTGAGCTCGGTGTGCAGATCCCCGAGATCGGCGAATAGCCGGCGAATGTCGCGCAGCGCGGTGAGCCGGCTCAGCTGCCGTTGCACTCCGGCGGTCAACAGGGCTTCCTTGGACGGAAAATGGTGGTAGATGCCGCCCGCACCCGGGCTGAGCCCCGCAGCTTCCTCGATTCGGGTGATGCTGGTACCGCGGTAGCCATGCTCGCTGAACAGCTCCATTGCCGCGTCGATGATGCGATCCCGGGTCGCCGCGGTTGACAGACCGCCCATGGCGTCAAAGTATGTACTTAGGAACGTCAAGCGTCAACTTCGGGAGCGGCGATGGCAGTGTTCAACGAGCATGGTCAGAGTCGGCTGGCCCGCACGGTTCCCCTGGCCGGGCTAGCTGGCCGGACCGCCGGTGAGGCGGTGGTCGCCGCCCTGCGCAAGCGGCTGACCGGTGAGGGCAATGCCGAGTTCCACGAGCGGACCAGTGAGCGTTACGCGGCCATGCTCGGCCACTCGAAGGGTGTGCTGATGAAGGCCGGCCAGGTGCTGTCCTTCGTCGCGCTCGGGTCGCTGGTGCCCCCGGAGCGCCAGCGCGTCTACCAGGCGGCGATGGCCCGGCTGCAGGCCGACGCGCCGCCGATGGCCCCCGAGCTGGCCGCGGCGGTGGTGGAGGCTGAGCTGGGCGCGCCGCCGGAGGAGGTCTTCGCGGAGTTCGACCCGCACGCGTTCGCGGCGGCGTCGATCGGGCAGGTCCACGCGGCCCGGCTGGTCGACGGGCGGCGGGTGGCGGTCAAGGTGCAATATCCCGGGGTCGATCAGGCCATCCGGGCGGATCTGGACAACACCGAGCTGCTGGCCACCTTCCTGCGGCTGGTCGGGGCGATCATGCCCGGCTCCAGCCGGCTCGATGTGCGCGCGGTGGCCCGCGAGGTGGCAGCCCGGATCGGCGAGGAGATCGACTACCGCATTGAGGCCACCCACCAGACCGCCTTCGCTGACGCGTACCGAGACCATCCGTTCATTCGCATCCCCGAGGTAGTGCCGCAGCTGTCGACCCGCCGGGTGCTCACCATGGATCTCGCCGACGGTATGCGCTGGTCACAGGCGTTACAGGCGGATCAGCAGTCGCGGGACCGGTGGGGTGAGGTGATCTACCGGTTCGCGCTGGGCAGCCTGCGCAGGGTGCGCCTGTTCCACGCCGACCCCCACCCGGGCAACTACCTGTTCCACGATGACGGTGCGGTGACGTTCCTGGATTTCGGGTGCGTCAACCGGTTTTCCACCCAGCAGATCGCGCTGATGCAACGGCTTGTCGCCGCAGCGATCGCCGACGACGCGGCGGCCTTGTGGGATGCCTTCGTCGAGATCGGCTTTTTGACCGCCGCCGACGCACCCACGCCGGCCGAGCTGCTCGAGTGGTACCGCGACAAGCTGCAGCCACTGGTGGGCGAGCAGCCGTTCACCTACACGTCGGCGTACGCCGCGTCCATGGTGGCGGGCATCTTCGCCCGCCGGGGCGCGGCCGGATCGGTGATGCGCCGTTTCGAGTTGCCCCGCGAGTACGTGTTCCTCAGCCGCATCGACCTCGGGCTCACAGCTTTGCTGGCCGAGCTGGAAGCCACCGGTCCGTGGGCGGCGATCCGCAGCGAATGGGACGAGAACGGACCGCCGGCCACCGAAATCGGCGAGCTCGACGTCGCACACTGGGCGCGGCGAGGACTCCGGTCGTGAGAATCCCCACCGTTGACCCGTACCCGGCCTATCGCGCGCTGCGGGAACAGCACCCGGTGTGCTGGGACGGCGAGCGAGACGCATTTGTGGTCAGCTCATACGCCGAGGCGAGCACCGTGCTGCGCGGTCCGGGATGGAGCAGCGACCCGAACCGTAATCCTGCGCTGGCCGCACGGTTCGATCGCGCCGATCTCGGAACCCAGGCACTGGGCACGACCCTGCTGACGATGGATCCGCCGGACCACACCCGGCTGCGACGGATCCTCGCTCCGGCATTCACCCCTCGGGCCATCGACGCGCTGCACCCCCGGATCACCGCGGTGGTCCGCGCCGCCCTTGCGGACCTCGGCACAGCGGGTGAGGTCGACGTCATCGCCGAGATCGGCTATCCGATCCCGCTCGCCGTGATGTGTGAGCTGCTCGACGTCGACATCGAGGGCGCGCAGCTGTTGCGTACCGAGACCCCCAAACTGGTGGGAATGCTCGAGTTTGACCCCGATGAAGAGGCGGTCCTCGCAGCCGAGGAAGCCACCGCCAGCATCGCGCTGCATCTGCTGCCCATCCTCGGCGACCGCCGACACCGGCCTGGCCAGGATCTGGCCAGCCAGCTCTTATGCCTCGGAGATAACGGCGACACACGGCAACTCGGCGATTTGGGACTCGACGAGGTGCTCGCCACCTGCATCCTGCTGCTCACCGCCGGGCACGAGACCACCGCAAGCCTGATCGGCAATGGTGTGCTCACCCTGATGCAACACCCCGACCAACTTCACCTGCTCCAGCGTGATCCCGCGCTGATCAAGCCAGCGATCGAGGAGATACTTCGGTTCGAATGCCCCGCCAAAATTGTCGGTCGAACCAGCATCATCGACCGGCAACTAGGCGGGCACACTATCCGCGCCGGCCAGCGCGTGCTCGTTTTACTGGGCGCAGCGAACCGGGATCCGGAGCAGTTCCGCGATCCCGAGTGCTTCGACATCACCCGAATTCCCGCTGCGCACCTCGCTTTCGGTGCAGGACCGCACTTCTGCCTCGGGGCTGCCCTGTCTCGCGCGGAGGCGCAGGAGACCCTGCGGCAGCTGCTGCCGCTCCTGACCGAATGGCGACTCGCACCTGGAGCGCCCGCCTGGCGGGTCTCCGACACTTTCCGCGCACTCGACAAGCTCCATCTCGTCAGCTTCGCGACTCAATCCT
>DATEMN010000242.1:0-4411 GCA_035275565.1 Pseudonocardiaceae bacterium
CGCCGTCGACGCCCGCCGTGGGCGCCTGGGCGCTGCCGGTCGGCGCCGGCCTGGTGAGCGGATTCCGTACCGTGGCGCGGCCCACGCACGACGGCGTCGACCTGGGCGCGGCCCGCAACACCCCGATCCGGGCGGCCGCGACCGGCCGGGTGATCCGGGTGGTCTGCAACGTCTCCGCGGGCAGCTGCGACGTCGACGGCAACCGCAGCCTCAAGGGCTGCGGCTGGTACGCCGAGATCCTGCACGCCACCAACGTGGTGACCCGCTACTGCCACATGGTCCGGCGTCCGGCGGTCACCGTCGGCCAGGCGGTGGCCAAGGGTCAGGTCATCGGGTTCGTCGGCACGTCCGGCTCCTCGTCCGGCCCGCACCTGCACTTCGAGGTGCACACGAACGCTCCGCCGGCGACGCACGACAACGCGGTGAACCCGATCTGGTTCCTGCGCGCCCGGGGCATCGCGCTCGGCTGACCGTGCCAAAGAGAGGCCCCGCCCGGAGTGATCGGGTGGAGCCTCCTCTTTGGACGCTCTGCCGCTACTTCTCCGGCGGGTTCAGCATCTCGGTGATGGCGCGCACCGCATCGTCGGTCGGTGAGGCCGCCGCCCGGTTCGCCGCCTTCAGTTCCTTGTAGACCTCCTCGCGGTGCACCTGCACATCGCGCGGAGCGTTGATGCCGAGCCGGATCACGTCGCCGCGGGCCTCCAGCACGGTGATGACGATGTCGTCGCCGATCACCACGCTCTCGCCGGCCCGCCGGGTCAGCACGAGCATCGTCGGTGCCCTCCTCCATCCGTGGACAGGACAACAGCCGAGACCACAAAGGCGCGGCCGCGAGCGAACGCGACCGCGCCTTGACGCGGAACCTCAGTAGGTCCGGTTCATGACCGCGCGGACCGGCAGGTTGGTCCCGTTCAGGATGACCTGCATGGCGCGCTTGCTGTCCTGGTCGACCACGATCGGGGCGAGCAGGTTGGCCGTGGTCTCGTTCACGCCGGCCGAGATGACCACCATGAGCAGCAGCCGGTTCGGGTCCCTGGTGTTCAGGGCGGCGAAAACGTCGTCCTCGATCTCCGGCGCATAGTCCGGGAAGAACGGCTCCGGCGGCGCCACCAGGAAGCGGAGCTCCGGGTCGTCGAGCGACGTGAAGGCGTACAGCAGGCCCTCTTCGTGCAGCCGAACCAGGGCGAACTCGCGGTGCGCGGGAAAGCCCGGCATCGGTACGGCCATGGTGATGGTCGGCAGACCAGTGTCGGTCATGGTGTCCCCAATCGGACGGGACGCGATGCTTGTACTCATGGTCACCTCAGAAAATCGATGAGCGAGGGCTGGATCACCTTGGCCGAGGCGGCCAAAGCGGCCTGATACGACGTCTGCTGGAGCTGCATTTCCATGATGGTCTTCGGCAGATCGATGTCCTCGATATCGGACAACTGGGACGTCACGGACAGCAGTCGGTTTTCGGCCGAGTCCTTCATCTGCGTAATGCGATTGTATCGGGCTCCAACGTCTGAAACGGCGGTTCTCACCAAAATAGCGGCCTTATCCAGGTTATTCAGGCCCTCGGTCAACTTGGTGCGATCGCCAGAGTCGATGCTGTCCGAAATCGACTTCAGCACCGCGAAGACCTGGGTGTCGCCGTCGCCGAATGCTTGCGGCCCGGTGGTGTCCACCCGCACCTTCGAGCCCGCGCCGACGGTCCGCTTGGTCTCGCCGCCGTCGCCGACGTAAACGCCGCTCGAGTTGTACGCCGCATCGCCGGCCGTGGTGCCGCCGAAGACCGGACGGTCCAAGTACTTAGTGTTCGCGTACGCGATCAGCGAATCCCGGATCTGGCCGATCTCGGTTTTCAGCGCCTCGCTGGTTTGCGCGCTGGAGGTACCGGTGTTCAGTGCCTGAAGGGTCAGATCGCGTGCACGGCTGAGCAGACTCGACGTGCTCGTGAGGGTGCTCTCGATGGTGTCCAGCCACCCGAGCCCGTCCTCCGCGTTGCGGGCGTACTGCTCATTGGCCCGCGACTCCGCACGAAGCTGCATGGACGAGACCGTGCCGGTGGGGGAGTCCGACGGCCGGTTGATCTGCTTGCCGCTGGACAACTGGTCCTGAATCTTGTCGCCCTTGGCGAGGTTGCGCTGAAGGTTCGCCAGCACCCGGGTGTGGATGCTGCTCTCGGTGACCCTGCCGGTGATTGCCATGAGTTCTGTCCCTTACCTTCCGACCAGGCCGGTGCGGTTGATCAGCTGGTCGAGCATCGAGTCGATGGTGGTGAGCACACGTGACGCCGCCTCGTACCCGCGCTGGTACGTGAGCAGGTTGGTCATCTCTTCGTCGAGGTTGACTCCGGACTGGGCCTCCCGGGCCGCGTCCACCTGTTCGGTCACCGTGGCCTGAATCTCCGTGCGCCGGCTGGACGCCTGGGCGGCGACACCGATCTCGCCGATCAACGATTGGTACAGCAGGTCCGGCGACGGGCCCGGCGGGTCCAGCGGATCGATCTCGTCCGCCGGGACAACCGTCTGGGCGATCTTCGCTGCTACCGAGCCGTCGATCGTGCCGGTGGTCTTTGAGGTGGCGACCTTGTCGGGCAGCGAGATGGCTACCTTGATCGTGCCGGCACTGATCGGCTCGGACGTCTTGCTCTCGAAGAAGTTCAGATTCGTGCTGCCGTCCTTGCTGAAGCCCGCGGCGTGCGCCTTGTTCACCTTGTCGGCCAACGCCTTGGCCACCTCATCGAGCTTTGCGGAGATGTCCGGGATGATGGTGGTCAACGTTTCGTTCATCGCGCCCATGGTGCCGCCGGCCCCGGCCGCAGTCTTGGTGTCGGTCCACTGCAGGGTCACCGGATCCCCACCCTGGTCGTCGAGTCGCACCGCCCCGACCACCTCCAGCGCCCTGGTGCTGAACTCACTGACCAGTGTGGAGTTGCCGACGAAGACATCCATGGCGCCGTTCGGTCGAAGCGACGCGGTTGCGCCGGTGAGCTTGGAGAGACTCAGAACCTGCAGATCCCGCTGGTCCTCCAGCTCGTTCACCGATACGCCGGTCGCCTTGGCGTGCACGATGCTCTCGTTCAGCTTCGCGATCGTCTTGGCCGCGGTGTTCACCTCGTCGGTGTACGCGGCCAGCTGCTTGCGGCCCTGTTGCCATTGGCCGGCGAGCGCCTCGTGGGCATAGTTCAGCCCGTCCGCGACCGTGTTGCTCTGCTGAATCAACGCGGCGCGTGCGGACGGCAGCTGCGGATTGTTCGCGACGTCACTCCAGGCGTTCCACATGTCGTGCATCTGCGCCTGCAGCGCCGTGCTACCGGGCTCGGCGAAGGTGTCCTCGATCTCGGTGTACGCGGCGGTCTGCCTGGTGAGAAAAGCCTGGTTCCCATGCTCGGTGCGGCCGCGGTTCTCCAGGTACTGATCGCGCAGCCGTTGCACGTCGGAGACCGCAACGCCGGTGCCGAGGCCGTCGGTCTGCGCGAACATGGCCGGCTTGATGGAGCCGACTTGTGCCTGCATGTCGACGCGCTGCCGGGTGTATCCCTCGGTATTCGCGTTCGCGATGTTCTGACCGGTCACGTCCAGCGCGCGGCGTTGAGCGTACAGCGAGGTCAATGCGGTGTTGATGCTCCCGAAGCTGCTTGCCATCAGATCGCCTCATCCACCAGGCTCGGGCGGCGTACTCCACCGGAGACGGTTTTGCCTTGCGGGCTATAGGTTTCCACGGTTCCGGCGAAGGCGAGCATGGTTTCCCGAGCAGCGCGCTGGCCGGCGGTGAGCAGTTCCCGGTTCATTTCGGCGAGCGCGCCGATCTCCGAGGTCAGCGTCAGGAACGCCTTGCGATGCTGGTGCAACAGGTCCGACCACGGCGCCGGGGCGGCATCGGCCAGCTCGCCCAACGACGCTTCCAGCGGCAGGCCCAGCTCACCCGCCGCAGCCTGCGCATAGGCCGCACGGGCCACTTCCGTCTGCCGGATCTGATCGAGGACCACTTCCACCTCACGCGTGGCGTGGGCCAGCCAGCGGGACCGGTTCGCCGCGAGCAACAACTGCTCCTCTTCGAGCTTGAAGAGCAGCAGTTCCAGTAGTTCGCGCGATCGCCACAGGATGCTGGACAGGTCGGTCAGGCTCACGCCGGTCCTCCGCGTTCCGCGAGGGCTTCTCCCCCGCTCACCGGACAAGTCGGCACCGGGCGTACGTCTCTGAGGAATTCGGGATCTGTTCGGTTGCCACTAAGTTTTCGGTTTCGCCAACGGGTGCGAACAAGTTTCGGATACTTCTCATGACTGACGGCAACCGCCCGATCACTCATGGCGTACGCCAAACGGCCCACGGATGGGCCGGGGATCGGACCCGATATCAAGGAGGAAGTTTCCCATGGGTCTTCGCATCAACCAGAACATCGCCGCCCAGAACGCCTACCGCAG
>DATEMN010000243.1:0-4694 GCA_035275565.1 Pseudonocardiaceae bacterium
AGCATCGCGATCAACTGCTCGTCCGACACCGCCTCCGCGGCCGACTCGACGACCGGCTCTTCCACGGTCTCGTGCTCGGTGATGGCCTCGCTCATCAGGCGTCTCCTTGATCATCGGATCCGCCGTTGATTAGACACTCCCCTGGAGGACTAAGGAGGGAGGCTGATCAAAAGCCGGGCCAAGGTGGAGAGGATGTACATGCCGTGGCCTGCCGACCCGTGCTCACCCATTCGGGTGAGGAATCTCTGCGAGGAGAACCAAGCGTCAACTGTCCTGCGTTGCTTGGATCATGGACCCCATTGACAAGCAGCATGTGTCTCGGCCCGGTCTGCTAGTGCTGGACATCACGGCCTCGGACGAGGAGACCGCCCTGACGGCCCTCGGCGAACTGGACCGGGTATGGGCTTCCTCCGGCAGCCACCGAGTGTGGCGGGTTCCTGGCCAGGCCGGTGTGAAGGCCCGGCTGTACGCGGACCTGCGCCGACCTGGCACCGATGACAAATGACAGAACGCCCGTTGAGTGCCCGGCAGGGGAACTGAGCTGGCCCTGTCCGCGTTACGCTGTGCCTGCTCCGGCGCGGCGCTGGAGAAGCCGGGTGAGGCCGCATCGGACACTGACGCCCCTGAAACAATGGTGCCATGCTCACCACAGTCGGCACTTCGCCCCAATGACTCCACCTCAGATGCTTTCCGACAAGCAACTCGAAGCCTCAAGCGTGGTCGCCAACAACACGATGAACCGTGAACGAGGCTTGACCGGCGTCAACAGCTACGCCCGCGAACTCGGCTTCGCCGCCATCACCCACCTCTCAGTCTGCTCCACGTCACCATCGTGGCTGGACCTGTGCTGTGGTGAGGGCCGCGCATTGAGCGAGGCAGCAAACCGACTGCCCGCCACTGCAGTGCTGACCGGGATCGATCTGGTGGGCCCGCTGTCCTCATCACCAGCGACACCCGGGGTGGAACTCATCACTGCCTCGGTCGCCGACTGGACAGCGACACGCCCAAGACGTGTCCCATCCGACCGCTCGCAGTTTGTCCCGCCAGCAGGAGGCCGGGTCTCAAGGAATTGCGGGCGGGCGCCGTACCCACTAGCTCGAAGCCTCCATGAAGCAGGCGAACCCGCCAAGATCAATTCCACTCCGAGCTGTTGATGGCCAGCCAGTGCATTGCGGGAGGTAGGGAGTGAAGGAGAGGATCTTTCACGGAGAGGGTCACCGTGCAGTCGGCTGGGGCCTGCAAGGAGGCTTTGAACACGATCGCTGAGGGTTTGCCGATGTGGAGGTACTCGACGATTTGGCTGGGGTCCTTGTCGGTGAGTTCGCCTGCGGCACGCTCAGACATTGCGGCCCTATTTCCGGTGCCTGTGGAGATGGACCAGGACACCGACATGTGGTGCCGACAGCCGGGCGACGGGTTGAGCAGTGTGGGGACTGCGTGCAGGTACCGGGTGTCGTGCTCGGTGGTTGCAAAGGTGGTGGCTATCGGTTTGTTGCTGGTCAGCGTGTAGCGGATCTGCCTGGTCGTGTTCGGGTCCGAACACCATATGCACTTGTTGTCGTAGATCGTGGGCTTCGTTCCCGTGGTGGGGTTGGAACTCAAGTTGTGCCGGTGATCGATGAAGATCCATCCGATGAAGATTGCTAAGACCAACCCGATCGCCGCCCAGCCCACTGCGTATCCGACCGCGTTCGCGAGGACGGTCCACAATCTTTTCTTGCCTCGAGGGAACGGCTTGCGGGAGGCAGCGGGAGCGGGCCCTTGAAGCAGGTTGCTCAGGGCAGCGCCCAGGAACGGTTGGAATCCGCTGCCCGCCGCGGGAGCGTTTTGAGCTGACGCACTGGCCTCCCGGTCGACGCCGAAGCCTGTGGCTGTTGACGGCGCCGCCGTCTCGGGGTCGTCGGCGTTGTCGTCGGTTCTGCGGTTATCCGGCACGGTGGTGAGATTGTCCACGCCCCCGGGGCTGGCCAACGAGATATCTGGGTGGTTGTCCGGGAGAACCGCGGCCGTGACGCCCTCTTCATGCTCGTCGAGTTCTTGGGTGCTCCCCTGGAGGATTTGGTCGTCCTCGTCGTTGAGGACGGCGGCTTGGGTGAGGGCTTGGCCAATGTCATCTGCGACCGGGTCCACCGGGGTGTCGCCGGGTTGGGAGAGGCTGGCCGTCGCCTCGGCTAGGTTGCCTGGCTCATGCCCTCCTGCCTCCGCAGGCAGTGCCGTCACGTCCTCCCTTGGCCGTGTGCGGTGACCCTGTGCTCGCGACGATGCCATCCCGGGAGCGCTGCTGGGCGGTGCTGCGTACCCATCAACGGGGGGCGTCGTCGCCGGTGCGAATGCCGGTGCCGACGTGGGTTGCGGCACGGCCTCGGAGGGGCTTGCGGGTGCCTGCGGAAGGATCGCATGGAGCCGCGCCGCTGCCGCGGCCGACACGATTCGGCTGTCGTCGTCCGCAAGGCGCTGGATCTCGTCAACGACGAGCCGACGCACGAAGCCGTTGCCGATCTGCTGCAGGTGGGCGAGCCCGTCCAAGGCGCCGAGACGGTCATCGGCGATCGGACTGCTGAGCGCGTTGCGCAGGTGCGTCGGCAAAGTCCAGTTTGTGTTCCTGGCGATGATGATGCGGCCCGCGACGTTGTCCTGCTTCTTGGGCCGCTGCTGGGGCATTTCCTCGACGACCCGGTCGTGCACGTAGCTGTACAGCTCGTCGAGGGTGATGTCGCCGTCTCCGTCGAGGTCCGCGCTGCCGTCACGAAGGCCCGCCACCAGATAGCGGGTGAAAACGGACTGCGCCGCTTGGCCGTGCGGCTGGTTTCCTTCGAACGAGTACTGGGTTGCGTCCGATGCGGTCAGTACGGTGCGGCCGCGGCCCTGGAATCGCTCCAGCGCGTGCACGGCAGTATCGGCCTTGGCGATCCGGCCAGCTGGGAACGCCCCGCTGTAGCAGCAGTCGAGGATCAACACTTTCTGCCGCGAGACGCAGCCTTCCATCGCTTGATCGATCTGCTCGGCGGACAGCGCAGTGAATAGCAGGCTGTCCCGGCGGGTGTTGCTCATCGCCAGGTACAGCCGGCCGTTGTCGTCCTTGAGGCCATGGCCGGTGAAGTACAGCAAGGTCAGGTCGTCGCCGCGCCGATCACAATAGAAGTCGCCGATGGCCTCGCCGATCCGATGATGCGGCTGGTTGACTAGCGTGGTGACCTCGAACCCCGCAATGTCGGGATCTTGGAGGACCGCGGCGAGCGCCTCCGCGTCGTGCGCGGGAGCAGTCAGCCGCCGCAGTCCGGTGTCCTGGTAGTCGTATGTGGCGATCAACAGTGCCATCCGGCGTCCCATGGCTAATCGCGCTGGCTGCCGGTGTGGCGGCGGATGTACGCATCGACCAGGTCGCGCCGCTCGGCGGCGGACGCCTGTTCCAGCTCGATGGTGTCGCCGTCTATGGTCACCGAGACGCGATGCCGGGCGGAGGATCTGCCCAGCCAGTCGCGCACGGTGTCAATCAGCACGGTGAACACGCCACCGGACGCGCTCAGGGCGACGACGATGGCTCCGAGCGTGACCGCATCGGTGCCCTTCGCACCGTCGGGAGCTGTGGCGCCGGGCACAGGACGGACCGATTCGACATCCAATTCGGCGATCTCGGCCCGTAACCGGCGGGCCAGCCGTTCCCCGGCTTCCGGGTCCAACTCGGGGGCGGGCGCGACGACCAGCAGCACATTCACTACGTCGTCCGCCCAATGATCCGTCTGGCCGCTTCTCATTGGCGCGCCGTCGTGCATACGTCCCCCGATTGCGAGTTGTCGCCAAGCCCTGCCTCATAGTGTGGCGGTGTGCGGCTGCCGACGGCAGCCCGTTGGGACAACTTGCCGAGTGGACAGGGAAACCAGCGGTCGACTGCTCATCTGCGGTGCGGGACTACCGATCGGAGGATGTGCCGTAATCCATGCCAGAGCCAGAGGCGTTCCCTTCGTCTTGGCAGGTCAGGATCAGACACAGCTTCCACCCTCTAAGGCTCATGACCATTTCCACATCGACGGAGTGCAGCACCAGCACCTGACCGGCCTGCCACCCGCCGGGAGCGGAGGATTGGCCAGGTGCGGGCCCGGTCCGCTCACCATGGCCGTCACAGGGCGGCTCGTAGACGATGGTGGTGTTCGGGCAGTCCTCCGCGACGCCGAGCAGGGCCTGGCGCTCGGCGTAGTCAGCGGCCAGGCCCACCGCAGCTTGGTGCCCACCCACTTCGCCACGTACTCGCAGTGGCAGCCGGTGGCCGGGGGCAGCCACGCCGCCGGATCCCGGGTACCGGCGGAGGTGCTCCCCTTCAGCGGGGGCGCCAGGTGCGGATCTCGAGGTGGTTGATGTGGGCGCCTTCGTGGATGCGGCCGGTTTCCACGAGCCATTGGTGGACGGCTGCGGTGACATCGCCTCCGGCTGCGTCGACGCGACGGGCGAAGTCTGCGGCGTCGAATCCGCCGGTGGCTGCGGAGCCGTAGGAGCGT
This sequence comes from Pseudonocardiaceae bacterium, assembly GCA_035275565.1. GTDB lineage: Bacteria > Actinomycetota > Actinomycetes > Mycobacteriales > Pseudonocardiaceae. Next base: position 4,494 of record DATEMN010000243.1, read on the forward strand.
TCTTCGGTGTGGTCTGCGCGCTGGATGACGTCGCGGCGGATGCCAGGTGAGTCGGTGCGGCTGCCGGAGGCGAGGATGTAGCTGGTTTTCGGCATGCGGACGGTGAACGCCAATCGCAGGCCTTGGCGGGCGGCTTCGGCGATGAGGGGGCGCAGGCGGGCGGAGCCGGAGGCGATGGCTTGGGCGCCTGCGCGGCCGGTT
>DATEMN010000244.1:0-4784 GCA_035275565.1 Pseudonocardiaceae bacterium
GACCGAATGGACAGCGCCGGGCAGCACAGGATCACCGTGACGACGGCCTTGGAATGGGCGACCGAGCCCAAGACCACAACACCGCAATACTGGCGCCATCGGCTGAGCGTGGTGCGCGGGTTCGCTCGCCACCTCAACACCTTTGACCCGGCCTCTGAGATCCCTCCAGTTGACCTGATCGTGGCTTCATCACACCGGAAACCGCCGTATGTGTACTCCTCGGCGGAGATTGCCGCGCTGGTGCACGCGGCCGGCACGATCACCGCACCCCTGCCAGCCGCCAGTATCCAGACCCTGATCAGCTTGATCGCGGCCAGCGGACTTCGCCTGGGCGAGGCACTTAGCCTTGACCGCCACCAGGTCGGCTTACAGACCGCCATGCTCACCGTGACCGGCAAGAACGACCAGACCCGTCTCGTGCCGGTGCATTCCACCACGGTCACGATGCTCACCGACTACGCCACCCGGCGCGACCGGCTCTGTCCAGACACCACCTCGCCTGCGTTCTTCATCACCCGCACAGGGCAACGGATGCAGCAACGTTGGGTGCAGGAAACCTTCGCCAAGCTACTGGCCCTCGCCGACATCCCAACGCCACCGGGGCGTCGCCGCCCCAGAATCCACGATTATGCCGACCTCCGTGTTATGCCGACCTTGGAGTGAGGGCCCTTGCGGATCGGGGTGATCGTCGTGACTGAGTCGGCATAACGACGCGGCCTCCCGTCATCGTCTTCTCCTTGGTTCCTGAGAGGAGGAGGCCGCATGGCCAGATCAACGAGCAGGGTGAGCAGGGTCTTGATGACGGGGCCGCTGGCGCGGTTCGCGGAGGTGTATCGGCTGGAGTTGAAGGAACGTGGCTGTACGCCGCTGACGACGGTGAACCAGTTGCGCCAGGTGGCGCGGCTGAGCCGTTGGCTCGAGGCGAGCGGGCTGGGGGTGGCTGAGTTGAACGGCCGGCGCGTCGATGAGTTTCTGGCCTTCCAGCGAGGGCACGGTCGTCACCGATCCCAGTGGTCGCGTCCGGGTTTGCTGTGCCTGCTGGACGTGCTGCGCAGCGCAGGGGTGGTGGTGGTCGATGAGCCGCCACGTGTGTCCTCGCCGAGCGAGGTGCTGTTGGCCCGCTTTGAGCGCCATCTGTTGACCGAGCGAGCCCTGGCGATGGGCACCGTTGCCGGTTATTCGCGGCACGCACGCCGGTTTTTGGACGGTCTTTCGTCGAGCGATGGGCTCACCGGTCTGACGGCGCGGGAGGTGACGGCGGCGGTGTTGCGGGAGTCCGCGATGGTGTCGGTAAGCGCTACGCAGTTCTTCGTCGCCGGGCTGCGGTCGTTCCTGCGCTTCTGTTTGATGGAGGGGCTGGTGGGGGTCGACCTGTCGCAGGCGGCGCTCCCGGTGACGGGACGGCGCCGCTCGTCGCTGCCCCGGGGGATCACTAAGGCTGACGCCGTCGCGCTGGTCGACAGATGTGATCGGCGCTCGGCGGTGGGCCGGCGGGACTACGCGGTGATCGTCACGCTCCTGCGTCTGGGCTTGCGCGCCAGGGAGGTGGCCAGCCTCAGCCTCGATGACATCGATTGGCGGGCCGGCGAGCTGGTGGTGTCCGGCAAGGGCGGACGCCAGGACCGGTTGCCGCTGCCTGCCCAGGTGGGCGAGGCGATCGCCTCGTACCTGCGGCGGGGACGTCCGCGAAGCGACAGCCGGGCGGTGTTCCTGGCAGCGAGGGCGCCGTTCGGTCCGATCGCGCCGGGCACGGTCTCCTCGACGGTGCGCCGGGCGTGCCGACGAGCAGAGATCGCTGAGGTCGGGGCTCATCGCCTGCGCCACACGGTGGCCTGCGAGATGGTCTCTGCCGGCGTCCCGCTGGTGCAGATCGCTCAGGTGCTGCGCCATCACAGCCTGCAGACCACGGCGATCTACGCCCGAGTCGACCTCGATCGGTTGCGCGACCTGGCGGCGCCCTGGCCAGGAGATGAGAGCCGATGAGCGCGTTGAGCGGGCACGTGGCGGACTACCTGCGGCTGCGCCGGGCGCTGGGGTTCAAGCTCGAGCGCGAAGGGCGGCTGCTCGACCAGTTCGTTGACTACCTGGGGGCCGCCGGCTCGGCGACGGTCACCAGCGAGCTGGCGATCGGCTGGGCGCAACGGCCGGCCGGTGTGCAGCCGAACCACTGGGCCAAACGGCTGGGCGTTGTGCGCAAGTTCGCTGCCTACCTCCAGACCATTGAGCCAGCGACCGAGGTGCCACCGCCGGGTGTGTTCCCCGCTCGCCGCCGCCGCCCTACCCCCTACCTGTGGTCGCAGAGCGACATCCGCCGGCTGCTGGAGGGGGCCCGCCAGTTGCGCCCGCCACTGCGCGCCGCCACCCACGAGGCGATCTTCGGGCTGCTCGCCACCTCGGGCATGCGGGTGGGCGAGGCGGTCGCGCTCCAGCGCGAAGACGTCGACCTGGACGCGGGTGTCATCACTATCCGCCAGGCGAAGTTCGACCGTTCGCGGCTGGTGCCGCTGCATCCCAGCACCACCGAGGCGCTGCGCCGCTACGCCACCGAACGCGCCCGCCTCTGCCCGAGACCGCGCTCAGGGGCGTTCTTCCTCTCAAGCACCGGCACCGCGCTCGACCGCGGCGGTGTAGGCAAGACGCTCAGGAAGATCACGACCGCCATGGGCACCCGCACTGCCACGACTCATCCGCGCGTACATGACCTGAGGCACAGCCTGGCTGTGCGCACCCTGGTCGAATGGCAGCGATCCGGCGTGAGCGTGGATGAACGTATCGCCGTGTTGTCGACCTATCTCGGTCACGTCAGCCCGGCAGACACGTACTGGTATCTGTCTGCCTCCCCGGAGCTGATGCGGCTCGCGGCCCAGCGGCTCGACACCAGGTTCGGAGCGGTCCGATGAGTGCGCTCGCCCCGACGCTCCAGGCGTACTTCACCCAACGGCTCATCGCCCAGCGGGCGGCCAGCCCGAACACCATCGCCGCCTACAAGCTCACGCTGCGGCTGCTGCTGGGCTTCGCCTCCGAGCGCACCGCCAAAGCACCCCACGCCCTAGACATCGCAGACCTCGACGCTCCGCTCATCGCCTCATTCTTGGAGCACCTCGAGCGTGTCCGACACAACAGTCCCGCTACCCGCAACAACCGACTGGCGGCGATCCACTCGCTGTTCGGCTACATCGCCCTCCAGCATCCCGAGCACGCCGAGTCGGTCCAGCGCGTGCTGGCCATCCCACCGAAGCGGACCGAGCGCAACCTCGTCACCTACCTGACCGACCAGGAGGTCGATGCCTTGCTGGGCGCCAGCGACCAGGCCACCTGGACCGGGCGGCGCGACCACGCCATGTTCGCCCTCACCATCCAGACCGGGCTGCGCATCTCTGAGCTCGCCGGGCTCGCCCGCCAAGACGTCACCCTGGGCGCAGGCGCCAACATCCACACGGTCGGCAAAGGCCGTAAGGAACGACGGACACCACTCCTGACAACGGTCACAGCAGTCCTGAAGGCCTGGCTCGACGAGCGGCCCGGCATTCCCACCGACCCGCTGTTCCCCACCATCACCGGGAAACGCCTCAGCCGCGACGCCATCGAACACCGCCTCGCCCACCACCTACAACTCGCGAGCGCCAGCTGTCCCTCGATCAGCGCCAAACGCATCAGCATGCACACGCTCCGACACACCGCCGCCATGCGCCTCCTTTTGGCCGGCAATGACGTCACCGTGATCGCCCTCTGGCTCGGCCACGAGCAGATCTCGACGACCAACGCCTATCTGCACACCGACATGACCCACAAGCAGCGAGCAATCGATCGCACCACGCCATTAGCCGCCGAGCCCGGTCGCTACCAGCCGCCCGACGCCCTCCTCGCCTTCTTAGAAGCCCTCTGATTATGCCGACAACTTCAGCCCGCCCACCCCCTGGGAGCAGGGCTTCTCCTCGCGGATCGGCATAACGCGGAGGTCGGCATAATCATGCTTGTGCCGACGTCGGCACAATCACGACCTGCGCCACACGTTCGCGGTCAACACCCTCATCGGCTGGTACCGAGCCGGCATCAATGTCTAAGCCCACCTACCGGTGCTGTCCACATTCCTTGAACACTCATCCACCGAGGCCACGTACTGGTACCTGCAGGCCGTCCCCGAGCTGCTCGACCTGGCCGCCCAACGCCTGGAACCCGGCTATCCCCCGCACACCCATCCCTGCGATGAGCAGCCCGGGAGGCCGCAATGACCACTCTCGCGCCCATCCTTGAGTCGTTTTTCACCGACCGGCTCATGACCCAGCGTGCCGCCACCCCGCACACAATCGCGTCCTACCGCGACACATTCAAGCTGCTGCTCGGCTACATTCACGCCCAGACCGGTAAACTGCCCAGCCAATTGGACCTCACCGACCTGGACGCCGCCACTATCGGCGGGTTTTTGACCCACCTGGAAGCCGTCCGAAACAACAGCGCCGCCACCCGCAACAACCGGCTGGCAGCGATCCACTCGCTGTTCCGCTACGCCGCCCTGCAGGCCCCTGAACACCTGAACCTGATCAGCCGGGTGCTCGCCATCCAACCCAAACGCACCACCACGACCATCATCAGCTACCTCACCAGCACTGAACTCGACGTATTGTTGTCCGCACCGGACCGCTGCACCTGGCACGGCCGCCGCGACCATGCCCTGCTCGTCCTCGCCGCCCAGACCGGGCTCCGCGTGTCCGAACTGACCGGGCTCACCATCAACGATGTACACCTGGGCACCGGCGCACACGTCTACTGCCGAGGCAAAGGCC
>DATEMN010000245.1:0-5539 GCA_035275565.1 Pseudonocardiaceae bacterium
TCAACGAGGCATTCGCCGCGCAGGTGCTGGCAGTGCTCGCCGAGTGGAAGATCGATCCCCTCGATGATCGCCTGAACACATGCGGCTCCGGCATCTCGCTGGGACACCCGATCGGCGCCACCGGTGCCCGGATCCTGGCCACCGCTGCGTACGAAGCGCGTCGGCGTGATGCGCGCACCGTCCTGGAGACCATGTGCATCGGCGGTGGCCAAGGCCTGGCTGCCGTATTCGAGGTCCTCCAATGAGCGCGGTTCCCGTCCACGCCATCGTCACCGGGCGAGCCGACGGGCCGGTGGTGGTGCTGTCGAACTCGCTCGGCTCCACTCACCGGATGTGGGACGCCCAAATCCCGGCTCTCGAAGCACATTTCCGCGTGGTGCGATACGACACCCGCGGCCACGGCAACTCACCGGTGCCCGATGGGCCGTACTCGATCGACGATCTCGCCGATGACCTGATCGCGCTGCTGGACCGGCTCGGCGTCCAGCGGGCCCATCTGGTGGGCCTGTCCTTGGGCGGAATGACCGTGATGCGGGTGGCCTGCCGCAACCCCGAACGGGTGGCACGGATCGCGCTGCTGTGCACCGGTGCGCAGCTTCCGCCGTCGCAGGCGTGGATCGACCGCGCCGCACTGGTACGCGAGCACGGCAGCCCCGCGGTGGCCGGCGCCGTCGTGCAACGGTGGTTGACCCCGGGCTACCTCAATGCCCACCCCGACAAGCGCAGTGCCTACGAGGCCATGATCGGATCCACCCCAGCCGAAGGTTACGCCGGCTGTTGCGAGGCGATCGCCAGACTGGATCTGCGAGAAGAGCTTTCCACGATCGTTGCACCCACCTTGGCAATCGCCGGCGAAGACGATCCAGCCACCCCGCCAGCCAAGCTCGAGGAGATCGTCGCACGTATCCCGGACGCCACGCTGCTGACGGTTGCGCAGTCGGCCCACCTCGCCAACGCCGAGCAACCCGACATTGTCACCACCGCACTCATCGAACATCTGGAGCAACAGTGACTGTGAACAAGGTCGTGCCGTCAGCAGCGAATGCGGTCTCCGACATCCCCGACGGCGCCAGTCTGGCAGTCGGCGGCTTCGGACTGGCCGGCATCCCCTGGTTCCTCATCGAGGCCCTGCTCGAGCAGGGCGCCACCGACCTGACGATCGTGAGCAACAACTGCGGTGTCGACGGAGCGGGGCTGGGTCTGCTACTGGAGGCACACCGCATCATCAGGGTCATCGCGTCCTATGTCGGTGAGAACAAGGAGTTCGCCCGCCAGTACTTGAACGGCGAGCTGACCGTCGAATTGACCCCCCAGGGCACACTCGCAGAACGCCTGCGCGCCGGCGGAAGCGGAATCGGTGCGTTCTTCACCCCCACCGGAGTGGGCACCCTGGTGGCCGACGGCGGCCTGCCGTGGCGCTACAACGCCGACGGCAGTGTCGCCCTGACGTCACCGCCGAAAGAGGTCCGCACCTTCGCCGGCCGACAGATGCTGCTCGAGGAGTCCATCGTCACCGACTACGCGCTGGTTCGCGCCGCCGTGGCCGACACGGCCGGTAACTGCGTCTTCCACGCGGCGGCCCGCAATTTCAACCCTCCGGCCGCGATGTCCGGACGACTCACCATCGTCGAGGCCGAGAAGGTGGTCGAAGTGGGCGAGCTGCACCCCGATGAGATCCACCTGTCCGGCATCTTCGTCCGTCGCGTCGTCGAACTGACACCAGTTCAGGCCTCCCGCAAGGAGATCGAGAAACGCACTACGCGTCCTCGTCCCCTAGAGGCACATTCATGAGCTGGACCCGTGACCAGATGGCCGCCCGCGCTGTGCTGGAGTTGCACGACGGCGATTACGTCAACCTCGGCATCGGTCTGCCGACCCTGATCCCCGACCATCTTCCCGACGGCTCGAATGTCACGCTGCACTCCGAGAACGGCATCCTCGGCGTCGGCCCCTTCCCGTTCGACGACGAGGTCGATCCAGACCTGATCAACGCAGGCAAGCAAACCGTGTCGGTGGTCGCCGGGGCGTCCTACTTCGATTCGGCCACCAGTTTCGCGATGATCCGCGGCGGCCACGTCGATGTCGCGGTGCTGGGCGGCATGCAGGTGGCCGCCAACGGCGACCTGGCCAACTGGATGGTCCCCGGTTCCATCGTCAAGGGTATGGGCGGCGCGATGGATCTGGTGAGCGGCGCCGGCCGGGTGATCGTGCTGATGGACCACGCCTCGAAATCCGGTGCGGCGAAACTCGTCCTCGGCTGCGATCTGCCCTTGACCGGTAGGGCCGTGGTGAGCCGAGTCATCACCGACCTCGGGGTTTTCGACATCACAGGAACCAGCTTCGAGGTCGTCGAACTGGCCGACGGTGAGGCCTATGACGACGTGGTGGCCAAGACCGCCGCCCCGGTCACCGACGGACGTCAGCGGCGCAGTGCGGCCAACTCCGATCGGGACCGCACACCCAGCTTGGCGTAGATACGGGTGAGGTGATACTGCACCGTCTTCGTGGACACGAACAGTTCAGCAGCCACCTCACGGTTCGAAAGTCCCTGAGCGACAAGGGTTGAGACCGCCTCCTCCTGAGGAGTCAATTGCACGTCGTCGCGGGAGCCGCGGACCTGGTTCAGACCACCGGCTTTGAGCTCGCGGTCACAGCGCGCGACGTAGGTGTGCGCACCCAGCGACAGATAGATCTCGCGGGCTGTGCTGATCACAATGTCCGCTTGGCGGCGCTTCCCGGCACGGCGCAGCGTCTGGCCGAAAGCAAAGTTCACCCGGGCGATGTCATAGCGCAGTGGTAGGCCGCTCAACAGATCCAGCGCGGCCTCGAACGACCGCCGTGCGGAGTGGATATCCCCGCGCGCCCCGTGTAGGCGACCGCGCGCGTAGCCGAGCCTGGCCTGCGCCGATCGATGCCCCCTGGCCTCGGCCCGTTGCTCGTGGGGTCCTAAGAAGGCATCAGCAGCCTGCAACTGCCCGTCGATGACCAGCGCATTGCCCAGCAGGTCCGGCCACGGCCAGTAGCCAGGCTCCTGCAGCGATGTCCCGCTCGCCATCCGGGTCAGGGGTGCGACGATCCGACACACCTTCGCGTAATCGGCCTCGGCTTCGGCTATTTGAGCCTGTGCCAGCAGGTTCGGGATCACCATCATCTCGTAATCGCCGGCGCCGGCGGAGGAAGCACGCACCGCCGCGGTCGCCGCGGGCCAGTCGCCCCGCAGGGCGGCGATCTGGGCCGCCGTCCACTCCAGCAACGGGGTGGTCACCACGATCCCACTGGCCCTGGCCAGCGCGCGGCCCTGTTCGACAACACTGATCGCCCTGTCCCACTCACCGACCGCGAAGTGCACTCTGGCCAGCCAGGCCAACGCCCACAAAGTGATTCGCCTGGAACCACCCATACCGGCGGCCGCGGCCGCACTCTCCAAGCTGGTACGCGCACCATCGATGTCATCGCCGATGAACTGCACCCAGCCGCGCCCCATGACGACGCGTTGTGCCTGGGGTCCGTGTGGCACTCGGACACTGAGATCGTCATAGGCTGCCGCCGCCCGTCTCGGATGCCCCGCCGCCAGCAGGCCCAGTCCTCGAATGGCGGCGGACTCGATTCCGGCAGGGGAATCACTGTCAGCCAGGCTCAGCGCGCGATCTGCCCAGGTCACCACTTCCTCTCCACGACACCGGATCAGTGAATGCGGGACATGGCGTTGCGCCACCAACGCCGCCATTGCGGGATCCCGCTCGATGTTGACTATCTCCCAGGCCCGACCCAAGCGGACCTCCGCTTCGGCACCGCGCCCCCGCTGTATCGCCAGATACGCCAACACGGCATTGCGTAACGGGGTCTCGCGCAGGTTCTCCACCGCAGGGACCTTGGCCGCGGCCGCCACACAGTCCCCCGCGGCGATCAGCGCGTCCACCGAGCGGGCCACATGCTCATCGCGCACCAAAGGGTCAGCGGTCAGTCGTGCTGCATCGCGGAACAGTGTTGCCGCCTGGGCCCACGCGCCTTCTGCCCCCTGATCATGTGCAAGTCGCGCGACATCAGCCGCGAGCACAGGATCAGGAGTGGATGTGGCAGCCACGAGGTGCCTCAGCCGAGCCACCGGATCGGCCACCATGCCGGCAGCATGTCGATGCGCCTGCGCCACCGCATGGACACCCATCAGATCGAGGACGGCGACGCGAGTGGCCGCATCACGCAGACGCGGTTCGAAAGGTGTTGCGGAGAATAGCAATCCCGCGGCGTTGGCGGAATCGACAGCGGGCAACGGATCGGGCAGTCCGGCCAGTGCGCTGGCACCGGCCAGGGAGCCCTCACGGCCGAGGACGGCCAGCGCCTCGACTAGTGCCCGACCCTCGGGCGAGCAGGCATCCAACTGATCGCGGGTCAGTTGACGGCGTCGGTGTGTGGGAGGCAATACCGCGTCGGGCTGTGACCAGACCGCCTCGGGGACTTCATCGAGCAACTCGAGAATGTCACCCGGGTTGCCTGCGGTCTGCCGGGTGAGCGTGCCGACCACCGTCGGGTGCAGCGTGCGGCCACGGGCCGCCGCGAGGGCGGCCACCGCGGACTCGGACAGCCCGCTCAGGTGCAGACGGGTGGTCGCCAGATCAGCCAACGACGAGCCCAGTGCCGTGGCCGCAATGACGAAGAGAACCGGCAGATCACGGTGGTGGCGCACCAGCGTCGAGATGGCCTGGACCGAGAATCTATCGGCGTGTTCGGCATCATCGATGAGGACCAGCGCCGGCTTCACCGCGCGCAGTAGGTCGACCAGCACGGTCGCCGCGTCCAGCGGATCGTCGGGCATGGCCTTCTGGACCAGCTGGGCGAGCACCCCGCCGGACAGATCGGTCTCCCACGGCGTGGCCTGGGCCCAGAAATGGCCGTCGTGCCTGGCGGTCAGTGCACGCAACAGCGCCGTCTTTCCCACCCCCGGCGGTCCCAGGACTGCGGCCACCATGGCACCGTCGGCGACGGTGCCATGGAGGTTGTCGACGAGTTCAGATATCTCTGGATCCCGCCCGACGCAGCCGATGGGCCCAGTCAGCACCCTCACATCGTAGTGGCGAGACCTGCCGCATTCGGGCTGCCCAGACCCGCACCGACCAGCATGCCACCCACAGCAGGGCCGAGGATGCCGCCGAGTCGGCCGAATCCTGCACACCAGGCGACACCGGCAGCGCGCGCCTTTGTGGGGTAGTAGCCGGACACCAGGCCGTAGATGAGGACCTGCGTACCGATGGTTCCCAGGCCGGCGATGGCCATGGCGACCAACAGCACGGGCAGCGGGAGCTTCCAGAGCAGCAGGACCATCATGACCGCGGCCAACAAGAAGGTCGTCACGATCACCCGCTGGGCACCGCCGATCCGGTCCGCCGTGCAGGAGGCAATCAGACCGCCGCCGATGGCACCGAGGTTCAGCACAAGCAAGAACATCAACGAAGAACTCCTGACGAAACCGTTGTCCTGCATGATCTGTGGTATCCAGGTGTTCAGTCCTTGGGTCAACAGCAGGCCGACGAAGCTCATCGTT
>DATEMN010000246.1:0-4914 GCA_035275565.1 Pseudonocardiaceae bacterium
TCAAGCCGCTCAAGCCCGGCCAATCCATCCCCACCGCACGCACGCGGCCGGCGCTGGACCTCGATGCGCTCATCGGCGGGTTTCGCCCGCTTTTCCGGGCGCTGGATCCAGACCAGGTCAACGCCCTCTCCGGTCAGCTGATTGCGGCGTTCCAAGGTCAGGGGACGACCATCAGTTCGTTCCTCGCGCAGACCGCAGCGGTGACGAACACGCTGGCCGACCGCGATGAACTCATCGGCCAGGTCATCGCCAATCTCAGCACCGTACTGGGCTCATTGAGCGACCGGAGCCGCCAATTCGACAAAGCAGTCGACTCATTGTCAGAACTGGTCAAGGGCCTCGCCGAGCGCAAATCAGACATCGCGGGCGCGGTAGCCAATACCAACGCCGCCGCGGCGACGGTGGCCGACTTCTTCGCCCAGGCCCGCCCAGCACTACAGAAGGTGGTTCACGAAACCGACCGCGCCGCAGGGATCGTGGTCGCCGACCACGACTACGTCGACAACTTGCTCAACACGTTGCCCGACGCCTACCAGGCTTTGGCCCGTCAGGGCATCTACGGCGACTTCTTCAGCTTCTATCTGTGCGACGCGGTGCTGAAGCTCAACGGCAAGGGCGGTCAGCCAGTGTATGTCAAGGTAGCCGGCCAGAGTTCAGGGCGGTGTGCACCCAAATGAAACCCTTCACCGAACGCAACCGCGTCGTCATCGGGGCGGTCGGACTGGCCCTCGGTGCTGTCATTGTGGCCGGTTCACTGCAGTACGACAAGCTGCCGTTTGTCGACTCCGCGAAAAACTACTCGGCGTACTTCGCCGAGGCCGGAGGTTTGCGTACGGGCGCCCCAGTGCAGGTGGCCGGCCTACGTGTGGGCGAGGTGTCCGGCATCGACCTGGAGGGTGCCCGTGTGCTGGTCACGTTCAAGGTGGACAAGAAGATCCGACTGGGTGATCGATCCGAGGCCGCGATCAAAACGAAGTCGCTACTTGGTGCCAAGCTGCTGAACGTCACGCCGCTCGGCGACGGCCAGCTGACACAGGCGATACCGCTGGAGCGAACCAAGTCACCGTACCAATTACCGGATGCGCTCGGCGATCTATCGTCCACCATCAGCGGCCTGGATACCGACCAGGTATCCGAATCGCTTGCCACACTGGCGAAGACATTCTCCGAGACTCCACCCGACATCAAGATCGCCGTGGATGGGGTCGCCCGCTTCTCAGAGAGCCTCGACAAGCGAGACGCACAGCTGCGCGCTCTGCTGACCGACGCCAACAATGCGACCGCAGTGCTCGCCCAGCGCAGCGATCAGGTGGTCAGCCTGATCGCCAACACCAACGCGCTGCTGGCCGAGCTGCGAACCCAAAGCGCGGCTCTGGATCAGATCTCAGACCACCTCTCGTCGGTGGCCAAACAGCTCTCTGGATTCATCGCCGAAAACCGCGCGACCCTGCGGCCCGCGCTGGACAAGCTCAACGGAGTGCTGACGATGGTCGACGCCCGCAAGGAGCGCGTTCAGAAGTCTCTGGAGCTAGCCAAGGGGTATGTGATGAGGCTGGGCGAATCGGTGTCGTCGGGGCCGTTCTTCAAGGCCTACGTCGCGAACCTGCTACCCGGGCAGTACCTGCAGCCGTTCATCGACGTCGCCTTCTCCGACCTCGGCCTCGACCCGAACGTGCTGGCACCGTCGCAACTGCACGACCCGCAGATGGGCCAACCGGCCACCCCGGCACTGCCCGTGCCCTACCCGCGCACCGGTCAGGGAGGCGACCCCAATCTGACTCTGCCCGAGGCAATTACGGGCAAGACCGGCGATCCGCGCTATCCCTACCGGGAACCGACGCCGGCTCCACCTCCAGGCGGGCCACCTCCTGGGCCGCCCGCCCTGTCGCCCTCGGCCCCCGCGGCGTCTACCACTTCGGAGGGAGGTCAATGATCGCCACGCGTAGTGTCAAGGTGGGGCTGGCCATCGCGCTGGTCGTGACCTCGCTGGCGGGCATCGCAGTGGTCACCCGTTCGACCTGGCACACGATGACCAGGACCCGCATCGTTGCCTACTTCGACAACAGCAACGGCATCTTCGTCGGCGACGAGGTGCGCATCCTCGGCGTCCCCGTAGGGGCCATCGACAAGATCGAACCCCAGCCGGAGCGCGCGAAAATCACCTTCTGGGTGGACAAGCGCTACTCGGTGCCCGCCGACGCCAAGGCGGTGATCCTGTCACCGCAGCTGGTGACGGCGCGCGCCATCGCGCTCACACCTGCCTACACCGGCGGTGCCGCAATGATTGACGGTGCCGTGATCCCCCAAGGACGCACGGCGGTTCCGGTGGAATGGGACGACTTGCGACAGCAGTTGCAAAAGCTGACCGAAACCCTGCAACCCACGCAGCCGGGAGGCGTCAGCACACTGGGTTCCTTTATCGACACGGCTGCGAACAATCTTCGCGGGGAGGGGCCAAGTATCCGCGATACCCTGATCAAGCTGGCGCAAGCGTTCTCAGCGCTGGGGGACCGCAGCGCCGACATCTTCTCGACGGTCAAGAACCTCTCTGTCCTCGTCTCGGCACTGCAATCCAGTAGCGACCTAATGGCCGAGCTCAACCGCAACTTCGCCGCCGTGACCGCGCCGCTGGCCGACGACCCCACCGAGGTGGGCCGGGCGGTAGATGACCTCAACGCCGCCGTCGGTGACGTACAGGCTTTCATTGCCGACAACCGCGAGACACTTGGCACCACGTCCGACAAACTCGGTGCAGTATCAACGACAATTGTCGACAGCCTCGACGACATCAAACAGCTACTCCACTTGGCGCCCAATGCCCTCCAGAACCTGTCCAACGTCTACCAGCCCGCGCAGGCCGCTCTTACCGGCGCTCTGTCGATGAACAACTTCGCCAACCCGATCGAATTCCTCTGCGGTGCGATTCAGGCGGCATCGCGGCTGGGGGCAGACCAGTCGGCCAAGCTGTGTGTGCAATATCTTGCGCCGATCATCAAGAACCGGCAGTACAACTTCTTGCCATTCGGCGAGAACCTGTTCGTCGGAGCGGCAGCGCGTCCCAACGAGATCACCTACAGCGAAGACTGGATGCGGCCCGACCACGTGCCGCCGCCGGCACCCGCGCCGCCGCTCGATGCGCCGCCTCAACCCGCAGCGACGGCGCCACTGGCGGCCGAGTCGCCAGTGCAGACCAATCCCGCCGACGGCCTGCCCGGTCTGATGATGCCGCCGGGGGGCGGGCGATGAACCGAATTCGACTGCGGCTGGGCGTTCCAGCGCTGCTGGTGACACTGACGATCTCCGGGTGCGGCTGGAAAGGGTTGAACTCGCTGCCGATGCCCGGCACCGAAGGGGATGGGCCGGGGGCGTTTACTGTGCAGGTCCAATTGCCGGACGTCACTACGGTGCAGCAGAACTCACGTGTTCGAGTTGGTGACGTCAACGTGGGGACCGTCGCCAAGATCGAACGCCAGGACTGGCATGCTCTGGTCACGATCAAGCTCGACGGGTCGGTCAACCTGCCCGCCAACGCGATTGCCACAGTGGGTCAGACCAGCGTCTTCGGCTCGACACACGTCGAACTCGCCCCGCCGAGCCACACCACTCCTGAGGGGCGGCTGCACAACGGTTCACTGATACCACTGTCCTCGGGTGCGGCGTACCCGACCACAGAACAGACGCTCTCGGCGATCTCGCTGCTACTCAACGGCGGCGGCGTCGGCCAGATCCAAGAGATCACAAGAGAATTCAGTGCCGCCTTCGCTGGTCGCGAGCAAGACCTCCGCAGCCTGATCCACCAGCTCGATGAGTTCATCGACCACGTCAACGACCAAACCGACGACATCATCGCGGCCACCGATAGTCTCAACAATCTTGTTGGCCAATTCGCCGAGCGCAAGCCAGTACTGGACACCGCTCTGCAAACGATCCCCGATGCGCTTGCGGTTCTCAAGGGCCAGCGTGCCAACCTCGCCGAGGCGCTCGATCGCTTCGGCAAGTTCAGTGAGCTGACCGCCGATTCGGTCAACCAAACCAAAGCCAGCCTCGTACAAGAGCTCAAAGACCTCGGGCCAGTTCTGGAGTCGCTGTCCAACGCCGGCCCAGCCCTGACTCGGTCTCTTAGCTTCTTGTCCACTCTGCCATGGACGAAAGAAACGGTCACCAACGCGTTCCGCGGTGACTACGCGAACATGACGCTGGTTGTGGACATGACCCTGAGCCGTATCGACTCCTCACTGTTCACCGGAACGCGTTGGGAGGGAAACCTCACCGAACTGGAATTGCAGTGGGGCCGCACCGTCGGACAAATGCCGAGCCCCTACACGGCCGGGAATCCCCTGACCATTCCGTACCGCGTCGACCAAGGGCCCTGACATGTATCTGGATAGGCGAACCAAGATTCAGCTGGCCATCTGTTCGGTTGTGGCGCTCGTCGCAGGCGCCGTGATGACCTTCGGCTACATCCGGCTGCCGGCGCTGCTGTTTGGCCTCGGACAGTACACCGTAACCGTGCAGCTGCCCACCACCGGCGGCTTGTACGAAGGCGGCAACGTGACCTATCGGGGTACCGAAGTCGGCCGGGTCTCACAGATCCATCTTTCCGATACCGGTGTGGTCGCTGTGTTGTCACTGCGCTCAGACATCCCGATCCCGTCCGACCTTGAGGCAAGGGTAGACAGCGTCAGCTCGATCGGCGAGCAGTTCGTGGCGTTGACACCGCGTGGCGCCACGTCGGCGCCGCTCAAGAACGGCGACGTCATACCGCTGAACCGCACGTCGATCCCACCCGATATCAATTCGCTTGTCGCAGCGACCAATCGAGGCCTGCAGGCGATCCCGCACGACAACCTCAAGACAGTAGTCGACGAAGGCTATGTCGCCGTCGGTGGCCTGGGCCCCGAGATTTCCCGCGTG
>DATEMN010000247.1:0-8602 GCA_035275565.1 Pseudonocardiaceae bacterium
CGCGAGCGGAAAACCGGGATACGACGTGGGAACAGAGACGGTACGAAGAGCACAGAAACGGATCTTCGTGCTGGGAGACTACGGTCCCCCACCGGGGGAAGGCGCCGCCCTTGACGAGCCGCTGAAACACCGATCGGACTACCTCAGTGCAATCGAAGAGATGCTTATCGGGAGACTAGAGCCAAGCCTCGACTCGGCGGGTCCTCTCGATTATATCAGGTTCATACAGTGGCCTACCGGCGTCTACAATCGAGTGAAGAAGCGGGAGGACGCAGGGCGGCCAGGAATCATACTCAGGCCGGACGACATGAGCGGCGACGAGCAAGTGTTCGGACATTGCAAGCGCGTGCTCCAAATCGTGTCGAGAGCCGAACGACAGGGCGGCGAACGAATCCGCGTCCAGATCAAAGTCATTCCTTTCCTGCCTAACTGTCCCAGTGTTCTACTGGTGGACAATCGCGACGTACAGTTCACAATACCAACCCGTATCGACAGGCCGGGTGACAGTTACGCACGACAGGGCCTGCTCGGAGCACTGGCGATGGAGGACAATGCGGGGGGATCCGAGATCCGCGACTCGTTCGAGGAACTTTTCTCCAGGCTCATGCAGTTCTCGGCCGCAGTGATTAAGATAGAGAACGGCGATCCCGCTGCCGTTGACCCGTTACCTGCCGACTAAAAGCTCGACCTTACAGTCGCCACGACCGATTGAAACCACCCCTCCGATTCCCTGCGTGAGGGACAGGATGCGGTAATTATCGGCTTCAGGATGACCCTACTTGAACATCGGGCTACAATGTTCCGATCCAGTTGAGCAGCAGGTGCGCACCGGCGTCGCCGGACTTCTCGGGGTGGAACTGGGTTGCCCACAGCGGCCCGTTTTCGACTGCGGCGACGAACGGCTCACCGTGCTCGGCCCAGGTCACCAGCGGGGGCGCCAGCGGCCCGGAACTCTCCAGCTCCCAGCGACGGGCGGCGTAGGAGTGCACGAAGTAGAAGCGGGCGTCGGCGTCGAGGCCGGCGAACAACCGCGACCCAGCGGGCGGCGCCACGGTGTTCCACCCCATGTGCGGCAGCACGTCGGCCTTCAGCCGCTCCACAGTCCCGGGCCACTCGTCGCAGCCGTCGGTCTGCACCCCGTGCTCCACACCCCGGCTGAACAACACCTGCATCCCCACACAGATCCCGAGCACCGGGCGACCGCCGGCCAGCCGGCGACCGATGATCCGGTCCCCGCGCACCGACCGCAGCCCGGCCATGCACGCGGCGAACGCACCGACCCCGGGCACCACCAACCCGTCCGCGGTGAGCGCGGCGTCCACGTCCGCCGTCACCGTCACCCCCGCACCGGCTCGCCGCAATGCCCGCTCAGCCGACCGAAGGTTCCCCGACCCGTAATCCAGCACGACTACAGAAGCCACCCCACCACCCTCCCAGACCCCGCGTTCTGGATGCAGACCGCACTTATCACCCCCGAATTACCGCAGTCTGCATCCAGAACGCGGTTAGGTCGCTGAGGCTGCTTTTCGGGCGGCGATCAGGACGGGGTCCCAGACGGGGGAGAACGGGGGCGCGTAGCCGAGGTCCAAGCCGATCATGTCCTGAACGGTCATCCCGTTCCACAGCGCGACGACGCACACGTCGACCCGCTTGGCCGTGCCCTCCCGGCCGACCAGCTGCACGCCGAGCAGCCGCCCGGTGCCGCACTCGGCGATCATCTTGACGGTGATCGGCGTGGTGCCCGGGAAGTAACCGGCCCGGGTGGTCGACCGCACCGTCACGCTAACCGGCTGGAACCCGGCTGCCCGCGCCTCGGCCTCCAACAACCCGGTCCGGCCGACCTCGAGGTCGCAGACCTTGCTGACCGCGGTGCCGACCACACCGGGGAAGGTCGCGTAGCCGCCGCCCAGGTTCGTGCCGATCACCCGGCCGTGCTTGTTGGCGTGAGTGCCCAACGCGACGTGCACTCGACGCTGCGAAACCCGATGCAGCACCTCGACGCAGTCCCCACCGGCCCAGACCCCGTCATGACCGGGCACCCGCATCCGCAGATCGGTCAGCACTCCGCCGTGCTCGCCCAGGGGCAGCCCGGCCACCCGGGCCAGCTCGGTGGCCGGCCGCACACCCAGCCCCAGCACGACGACGTCCGCCGGCAGCGTCGCACTCTCAGTACCCACACCGGATACTCGACCATCCGGACCGGTCTCGAATCCGGTGATCGGGGTGCCGGTGAGCACGGTGATCCCCATCCCCTGCATCGCTTCGCGCACCAGAGCACCCATGTCCGGATCAAGAGTGGTCATCGGCTCCGCAGCACGATCCACGAGCGTGACCGCCAGGCCACGGCGGACCATCGCCTCGGCCATCTCGATACCGATATAGCCGCCGCCGACCACCACCGCCCGGCGCGGCCGGGCGGTCAGACCGGCCAGCACGGCGGCGCCGTCATCGAGGGTCTGCACGCCGTAGACGCCCGGTGCGCGCACCCCGGGCAGGTCCGGTCGCACCGGCACCGCGCCGGTGGCCAGCACCAGGTCATCAAAACCGACCTGATAGCTCGCGCCACTGTCGAGTTCGGTGGCAGTCACCATGCGGGCATCCAGGTCGATCTCGGTGACCTCGGTGCGGACCCGCAGGTCGATACCGTTGGCCCGATGCTCGGCGGCGCTGCGGGCGACCAGCGCGTCTTCCCCCTCGACGTCGCCCGCCACCCAATACGGGATGCCGCAGGCCGAGTAGGACACGTGGTGGCCACGCTCGAAGGCCACCACCTCCAGCGCGTCCCGACCAGCGCGCCGAAGCGCCTGCGAGGCCGCGCTCATGCCGGTCGCGTCAGCCCCGACGACCACCACCCGTCTCGTCACAGCGATCACCCCACCCACTCAGAGCAGCCAGGCGACGCCGCCGGCGGTCGCCAGCGCGGCCCCCACTCCGAGTGCCAGGGCCAGCGGTCGCGAGTTGCGCCAGGTTGAGACCACACCGCCGAGCAAGAACCCGGCTAATGCCAGCAGAACGATGCCGATCACAACACACCCTTCGTGGAGGGCACCCCGCAAGTACGCGCATCGGGCTCGACCGCAGCGCGCAACGCCCGAGCCAGCGCCTTGAACTGGGCCTCGGTGACGTGATGCGGGTCGCGGCCATGCAGCACCCGGATGTGCACCGCTAGCTGCGCGTGGAAGGCCAGCGTCTCGAAGACGTGCCGGTTGAGCACCGTGGGGTAGTTGCCCCCCACCACGAAACCGGCCATCGCGTCCGGCTCACCGGTGTGCACGCAGTACGGCCGCCCGGAGACATCCACCGCCGCGTGCACCAGAGTCTCGTCCATCGGCACCCAGCCGTCCCCGAATCGCCGGATGCCGGACTTGTCCCCCAACGCCTCGTGCAGCGCCTGCCCGAGCACGATGGCAACGTCCTCGACGGTGTGGTGGGCGTCGATGTCGACATCGCCGGTAGCCCGCACGACCAGGTCGAATGCCGCATGCTTGGCCAGCGAGGTGAGCATGTGGTCGAAGAACGCGACTCCCGTGCTGACTTCGGCACGACCAGTGCCGTCGAGGTCGAGCTCGACCAGTACCGCGGATTCCTTGGTCACCCGCTCGATCCGGGCTGTGCGACTCACCGGTTCTCCTCCTCCAACACCGCGGCACTCGCGGCCAAGAACGCGTTGTTCTCCATGGGGGTGCCCACGGTGACCCGCAAGTGACCGTCGATTCCCACATCACGGATCAGCACACCGTGATCCAGGTAACGCTGCCACGCGGCAGGCGCGTCGGCGAATAGTCCGAACAACACGAAGTTGGCGTCCGACGGCACCACCCGGGCGCCCAGGTCGCGTAACGCCGCGCTCACGCGCTCACGCTCGTCCACCAACGCTGCCACCGACGCCAGGGTGGCCGATCCGTGGCGCAGCGCGGCCCGGGCAGCCTCCTGGGTCAGCACCGAGAGGTGGTACGGCAGCCGCACCAGCAGCAGCGCTTCCACCATCGCCGGTGCGGCGGCGAGATAACCCAGCCGCCCACCGGCGAAGGCGAACGCCTTGCTCATCGTCCGGCACACCACCAGCCGATCCGGGAACTGCCCGAGCAGCTCGACCGCGCTGCTCACTGCGGTGAACTCGCCGTATGCCTCGTCGACCACCACGATGCCCGGCGCGGCGGCCAGCACCGCCGCCAGGTCATCCGGCGGGATCGACTGCCCAGTGGGGTTGTTGGGGCTGGTGACGAACAACACGTTGGGCCGGTGTGCCTCAATGGCGGCGACCGCACCGACAGGGTCCAGCGAGAAATCCGCGCGCCGGGGTGCTGGGATCCATCCGGTGCGAGTGCCGGCGGAGATGATCGGGTGCATCGAGTAGGACGGGGTGAAGCCCAGCGCGCTGCGACCAGGCCCACCGAATGCCTGCAGCACCTGCTGGATGATCTCGTTGGACCCATTGGCGGCCCACAGGTTCGCGACGGTCAGCGGTGTCCCGGTGCGCCCGGCGAGGTAGCCGGCGAGGTCGGTGCGCAGCGCGACGGCGTCCCGGTCGGGGTAGCGATGCAGGTCACCAGCAGCCTGCTGCATCACGGCGACGATGTCGGCGACCAATCCCGGCGGCGGCGGGTAGGGGTTCTCGTTGGTGTTCAGCCGCACCGCGACGTCGAGTTGCGGCGCGCCGTAGGGGCTGCGGCCGCGCAGGTCGTCGCGCAGCGGCAGGTCGGCGAGTGTGACGTCGCAACCGACCGCGTCAACCACCGCCGTCATGGCGAGGTCCCGCGCAACCGGGCGGTGATCGCGGCACCGTGCGCGGGCAGGTCCTCGGCCTCAGACAGCGCGACGACGTGGTCGGCGACTTTCACCAGGGCATCCTCGTCGTACTCGATGAGCTGCACACCGCGCAGGAACGTCTGCACCGACAGCCCTGAGGAGTGCCGGGCGCAGCCTCCGGTGGGCAGCACGTGGTTGGAACCAGCGCAGTAGTCACCCAAGGAGACCGGCGCGCACGGTCCGACGAAGATCGCTCCAGCGTTTCGCACCCGGCGGGCCACCGCGGCCGCGTCGGTGGTCTGGATCTCCAGGTGCTCGGCGGCATAGGCATCCACCACCGTCAGCCCAGCGTCCACATCGGACACCAGGACACAGCCGGACTGCGAGCCGGCCAGCGCGGTACGGATCCGGTCGGTGTGCTTGGTGGCCGCGACCTGCCGATGCAGCTCGGCATCCACGGCGTCGGCGAGTTTCACCGAGTCGGTGACCAGTACGCTGGCCGCCAGGGTGTCGTGCTCGGCCTGGGAGATCAGGTCCGCGGCGACGTGCACCGGGTCGGCGCTGGCGTCGGCCAGAATGACAATCTCGGTGGGGCCGGCCTCGGCGTCGATGCCGATCATGCCGCGCAGGGCACGTTTGGCGGCGGTGACGTAGATGTTGCCGGGGCCGGTGACGAGGTCCACCGGGTGCAGAGGTGCGCCATCCGTATCTGTGCCGCCGTAGCCGAGCAAGGCGACGGCCTGCGCTCCGCCGAGCGCCCACACCTCGTCGACCCCGAGCAGGGCGGCGGCGGCGAGCACGGTGGGGTGCGGTCGCCCACCGTGAGCGGCCTGCGGCGGCGAGCACACCACCAGCGACTCCACCCTGGCAACCTGGGCGGGCACCACGTTCATCACCACAGTGGACGGGTAGGTCGCCAACCCACCGGGGACGTAGAGCCCGACCCGGTGCACCGGCACCCACCGCTGCGTGACGGTGCCGCCGGGCACCACCTGGGTGATCGTCTCGGTGTGCCGCTGGTCAGCGTGCGCCCGGCGGACCCGGACGATGGACTCCTCCAACGCGGCGCGCACCGCCGGATCCAGCTGCTGTAGTGCGGCGCGCACCGTGTCGGCCGGTACCCGGACACCGGGCGGCCGCACCCCGTCGAAGCGCTCGGTGAACTCCAGCGCCGCCGCCACCCCCCGCTCCTGGACTGCCTCGATCACCGGCGCCACCTGATCAGCCACCGCGTCGACGTCCACCTCGGCCCGCGGCAGCAGGCCGCGTAGCACGGCAAAGGCGGGCAGACGACCACGCAGATCGGTACGACTGAGCATGCGAGTTTCCTCCCGGGCTAGGCGTCACCCCCTCAGGGTAGGGTCCACGAAATGTCTCTGCGTCGGGCAGCTGTGATCGTTGTACTAGGGATGCTCGTGGTGGCCGTGCCGGTCACCGCGGCTGCCGCGCCACCGGCCCCACCCGCGCCGGTGGCGGCCTACCGGGTGCAGGGAGTGGACAACCCAGCGGCGCGCACCGCGGTGCTGCGCCAGGGAGTGGACGTGCTCGCCGGTGGGCGCGACTACCTGGAGGTCCTCGCCTCACCCGAGCAGGCCGAGCGGCTGCGGGCCTGCGGGCTACGACTGCTCCCGCTGCCAGCGCTGCCCCCGGTGCCAGGGGTGGTGGCGCCCGGCCAGTTCCCGATCGGGTACAGCGGTTATCACACCTACGACAAGCTCACCGCCGAGCTGACCGCGATCGCCGCCGCACGTCCCGATCAGGTCGAGGTATCCAGCTACGGCCGGTCGACCCAGGGTCGTCCACTACCGCTGGTGAAGATCAGTGACGCGGTGCGCACCGACTCCGACAAGCCCGAGGTGCTGTTCAGCTGCGCGCAGCACGCCCGCGAGCACCTGACCGTGGAGATGTGCCTGCACATCGTGCGACGGCTGGCGCAGGGCTACGGCACCGATCCGGCGATCACCCAGCTGGTGAGGTCCCGAGAGATCTGGGTCTTGCCGATGGTCAACCCGGACGGTGCCGAATACGACATCTCTACCGGCCTGTTCGCACTGTGGCGCAAGAACCGGCAACCGACCCCGGAGAACACCGAGGTCGGCACCGACCTGAACCGGAACTGGGGTACCCGGTGGGGCTGCTGCAGTGGATCCAGTAACGACCCGGCCGCCGATGACTACCACGGCACAGCCGCGTTCTCCACCCCGGAGACCGCGCAGCTCCGGGACTGGGTGAACAGCCGGGTGATCGATGGCAGGCAGCAAATCACCGCACACGTCGACTTCCACAGCTTCTCCGAACTGGTGCTTTGGCCCTACGGTTTCACCACGGACGACACCGGCCCCGGCTTGACCAGCACCGATGCGGCGATCTTTCGCAAGCTGGGCGAGGCGATGGCCGCCACCAATGGCTACACCGCACAGCAGTCCAGCGACCTCTACGTCACCGACGGCACGATCGGCGACTGGATGTGGGCGCAGCACCACATCTGGTCCTACACTTTCGAGATGTACCCGACCAGCCAAGCGCAAGGTGGCTTCTACCCACCGGAGACCGAGATCAAGCGCGAGGTGGAGCGCAACGACGCCGCGGTGGACCTGCTGCTGGGCTACGCCGACTGCGTCCCCCGGATCACCGGGACGCCCTGCTGATCGATCCCGAAGTCCTCTGATCCCACCCGATTCCAGCAAGGCGGGATCCTGGACTCTCACCGGACATGCCAGGCGGGTGATCGTGATCGGCGGGGCCGCCTGTCTCCAGGGAGATTTAAAGTCTCGGCATGAGCTGCGAAGAGTGTGGCTTCGAGTACGACCTGGCCAAGGCGCCAAGTGCCGCTTCGTCGATCGTCGCGGGTGTCGCTGAGTTCGCCACCGTGCTGAGCGACACCCGCGCTGACGTGCGGACTAGGCGTGAGCCCAACCAGTGGTCCCCGCTGGAGTATGGCTGCCATCTGCGGGACGTGTTGTTGGTGCAGCGTGAACGGGTGCTCACCGCCCGGCGCAGAGACCGACCACCGTTCGAGCCCATGGGCCGCGACGAGCGAGTCGACCACGACGGCTACGCAGAGCAGGAACCCGATGACGTGGCCCGTCAGCTCACCGTCGCGGCACAGCTGTTCGCCAACGTCCTTGGCCGCCTGAGTCCCGACGACTGGGACCGAGGCCTCATGTACAACTATCCGCGACCGGCTGAGCGATCTCTACGCTGGGTAGCCGTTCATACCCTCCATGAGGTAAGCCACCACCTGCTCGACGCTCGCCGGCAGCTGCCATAGACCCATGGCCCGCATAGGATCGGCATACGGAAGGGTTACCACCGAGCAGCACGGGCCCGACGCCTGCGCGAGGCAACGGTCCGCTGGCGCCAAGCCAGTTCCTGAATCTCCGTTACTGGAGGATCGCATCGAGCACAAGACCTCCAAATTCGTCGGCCTGCTCATGGTGTGCGATGCGCTCGACGCTGTCGAGGATGTCCCGAAGCCAGCCACGGTCCGATCTCACAATGGCACGGCCTCGGTGGCAACGGCCTCGGCGACCTCTGGCTTGAGCAGGTCGAGCGTGCCGCGCGGTGGGCCAACGCAGCCTGGGTGAGGTCGGCCTCCACCCGTGCCGCACGCAGGAACCGGCCAATGTCCATACAGTTATTATACTGTTAACAGTATAATAACTGTCATCTGCTGCCAACGCCGAACGACCGCCGACCGTATGACCGGTCGACACCTCGCGTGGCCGGATCACAGAGGTGCAGCGCCAGCTTGACGCCAACGCTGACGGCGAGGTCGTCGGGATCGCTGGTGACCACCGGTGCACGGCTCGGCCGTTATGGTTCTTGGGCCGTAGTCTCTCGGAGTGCCGCC
>DATEMN010000248.1:0-5136 GCA_035275565.1 Pseudonocardiaceae bacterium
TTGCTGGTCGTGCTCCTGGCCGGGGCGCTGGTTGGCGTTTATCTCCGATGGTGCCGGTAGCTGCCGCGGCGTGGTGGCTGCAGAACGTCACGAGCGTCGGTCGGCTCGGTGACTTCACGCTTCTCGCCCTGGGCGGCGCCCTGGCCCTCGGGGTCTATGTCCTGGTACTCCGGGTCGCGGTGCCGCGACAGATCGGTGGTGGGTCATGACCCGAACGCTTCCGCCTGGCCCGAGTCCCCTTCTCTCCGCCACGGAGAGCCGTCCCATCCCGGTGATCAGCCGCTGGCTCGGGCTGGGCGCCGCTGGATGCGCTCTGGTCGGCGGGATCCTCGCGGTGGTGGCTGGGCCGCTGATTGTGCTGAGCGTCATCGGGGTGCTGGCTCTGGTCGGGTTGTTCGCCGCGGCGGCTTATCGGCCGATCTTCGCTACCTATGCCTACCTGGGCACCCTGCCTCTCATCGCCGGTATCGACCGCGGCAATCTGATCCCGCTGATGCGCCCCAATGAGGCGTTGCTGGTCGTGCTCCTGGCCGGGGCGCTGGTTGGCGTTTATCTCCGATGGTGCCGGGGCGAGCGGGTGCCGATACGGCTGCATCGACTCGACATCCCGATCGGTGTCTTCCTGCTGATGTCGACGGCGTGGCCGTTGCTGTCACTGATGATCCGCGGGCAGACGCCGGTGACCTCCGACCTGGCCGCTGTGCTGCCGGTCGGCAA
The DNA here is from genome assembly GCA_035275565.1 of Pseudonocardiaceae bacterium. Classification (GTDB taxonomy): domain Bacteria; phylum Actinomycetota; class Actinomycetes; order Mycobacteriales; family Pseudonocardiaceae. The sequence continues at coordinate 718 of DATEMN010000248.1, forward strand.
ACTCATCGCCATTTACCTGATGGTGCGCTTGTCCGTCAGCACAGAAGCCCAACTGGTGCGGTGCTTCCGGCTGATCATCTGGCCGGGGGTTGTGGTCGCGGTGGTCGCGATCCTGCAGACCCTGAATTTCGGCCCGGTCGTGGCGATGCTGCAGACCGTCTGGACACCGGACAGCAACGTGGCCGCACTCGCCGAGCGGGGCACCACGACACTCGGCTCGCCACTGGCCACCGGCGACTACATCATCATCTGCCTGACCCTGGTGATCTGTTGCGCGGTTCGGGGACTGCTGCACTACCGGGAGCGGCTGATCCTGGGAGCGGTGCTCGGTGCGGGGGTGCTGGCCGCAGGCCAGTTCTCCACCTGGATCTCCGCGGCCGTCGTGGCCGGGCTCATCCTGTGGCGCTTCAGCGCGGTGCGTCGCAGTTCGCTGCGGTTCCTGTGGCTGGCGCCCATCGTGCTCGCGCTCGGCGCGCCGGCGTTGATCGGCCGGCTGGAGGGGTTCGGCGAGTACGGAGTGCCACGCAGCTGGATCGGCCGCTGGAACAACCTGTCCAACTTCTACCTACCACGGTTCGACGTCATCAACGTCCTGCTCGGAGTGTCGCCCAACTCGGTGCTGCCAGCACCTGAGCGGTGGCGCGAGGTCATCTACCTGGAAGGCGGCTACCTGCAGTTGCTCTGGATCGGTGGCATCCCCCTGCTGGTCGCGTTCATCTGGCTGGCGGTCGCGGTGCTGCGCAGGACCAGGGAGCTCATGGAGCAGCCGGGCGCGATCGGTGCGGTGGCTTCGGCGCTGTGGGTGTGCTGGTGGTTCGTGCTCATCCTCACCGTCATCGATCCGCACCTGACGCTTCGCGGCACCGGGGACGTGCTTTTCATGCTGATGGGAATCACCACGGGGAGGCTCAGTGTCCAGCAGCGTTGATCAAGTGCGCTTACCCGCTCGTTGGGAACCGGTGGCCCGGCGCGCTGTCGATCTGACGGTGGTGTCGATCGCACTGCTGGTGCTCGTGATCCCGATGCTGCTCGTCGCTCTGGCGATCAGATTGGGGACTCCTGGCCCGGCGTTGTATCGCCAGCAGCGGATAGGCCGCGGGGGACGGCCGTTCACCATGTACAAGTTTCGCACCATGCGAGTGGGTGGTTCCGATGCGCAGCACCGGGAGCTGATCGCTCGTGAACTGCGGGGTGAGAACACTTCGGTCGGCGGCAGCTGGAAGATCGACTGTGATCCGCGGGTGACCCGGCTCGGCTCGATCCTGCGGCGCACCAGCGCCGACGAGCTCCCCCAGCTGATCAACGTCTTGCGAGGTCAGATGGCGCTGGTCGGCCCCCGACCGTGCTTGGCGTGGGAGAAAGAGATGTTCCCCCCCAAATACAACGGGCGGTTCACCGTCCCACCCGGCCTCACCGGGCTCTGGCAGGTCAGTGGGCGCAGCACGATGGGCACGCTGGAGATGTTGGAACTCGATTTGATGTATGTACGGAGCTGGAGTTTCTGGACCGATCTCACGATTCTGGTGCGAACTGTTCCGACGTTGCTGCGGGGGCACGGAGCACGCTGACCGACACTAGCCTGCCGGCATCTGGGGGGATCCTTGACGGGCGTCACTACATCGTTTTTCACCATTCCGCGACTCTCGCGTCGGGCCCGGGTGGCCCTGCTCACGGTCCACGTCACGGTCTCAGTCGGGTGGCTGGGACTCGATGGTGCACTGGTGACACTGGAGGTGACCGGTCTGGTCACCGGTGACCCGTTAGTGCAGAGTGGCATTGCGGCCGCGATGGGCGTGCTCGCTTCGTGTGTGCTGATCCCGGTCGTGTTCACCTCGTTGGTCACCGGGCTGGTGCTGGCGTTGTCCACCCCGTGGGGTTTGGTAAGGCACTGGTGGGTGATCGCCAAGTGCGCGATCGCCGTCGTGTTGACCGCAACCGGGCTGTTGTTGATGCTGCCCCGGCTGGATCAGATCATTGCCGGCGAAGGTGAACCGGTCCAGCTGCACACGTTGGTCGCGAGGTCGCTCGCGCTGGTGCTGCTCCTCGCGGCGACCGGGCTCTCGGTGGTCAAACCGTGGGGCAAGACACGGCACGGCCGAGCGGTACAGGCGGCCACCAAACGGCCCGCAAGAAGCCACGACACTCAGCCGAATCACCTGGTTCAGCAGAAGTAGCGGTATAGCAGCGCCCCGGCCTGCCTGGTCACCTCGTCCGGTACCGAGTCGTCGGTGAGCAGCCGGGTGAGCTCGGCGAGCATCGGGCCGGCCTCGGAGCTGCTGCGGGCCTGCTCTCCGCCGGCACGAAGCGTCACGATGGTGCGTTGCTCGCTGGCCCACTTGCGCTTGTACGCGATCAATCCGGGCTGATCGAGGTCGCTGAGTCCCCAGTCGACGAGCCGGGCGCCCCGCTCGACCCCCCAGCGGATCCCGGCCCAGAAGATCGCGTCGTTCGGGCGCAGGGCCAGGTGTTCGTGGTGCGACGCCCCGAACTTGTAGTAGAGCACGTCGCCCCAGGTGAGGAAGACCGCGCCGGCGATCAGCTCGTCGCCGACGTGCGCGAGCATCGTCACGATCGCATCACTGGGGGAGAAGGCGTCCCAGATATGGTCGAACAGCTCGCCGGGCTGGGCGAGCAGCCGGTACTTGCGTTTGCGCAGCGAGACGTGCAGCTCGTGGAACCGGTGCACGGCGTCTCGGCCGGGGTGCGCCTCGATCCGGACGCCGGCGCGCTCGGAGATCGCGATGTTGCGGCGGGCGTGCTGGGACAGCCGCTGCCGGATCTCCTCGACGCCGCCGCCCAGCGGCGTGCCGTGCCACGCCGCCGTAGCGACCCGCTCGAAGCGTGGGTCCCCGACGGGCACGGCGGTGTCGAAGCAGCGCAGCGTCAAGGGAGCAGTAGCGGTGATGACCCCGTCGGCAAGGGCTTTCCCGTCGACCGAGTTCTCGATCAGCGGCTCGGCCCGGTCGGAGAACGGCAAGCTGGACACCCTGTCGCCGCGAATGTCGCTGATCGGCACCCAGGCCAGTCCGGCGCGCGGTTCACCGTTCCAGCCGGGAAGGATGCCGGCGGCCGGAGTGAAGCCGTAGGTGGCGCACACCGCGTCGATCCACGGCGGTGACGTGAACACGCTGCCGTGCGGGCCCAGCGCGAGTCGACGCCAGCGAGGATCGTTGCGTGGGTCGATGAGCACAACCTCCGAGTTCACGGAACCGACGGTACCCGGCAACGGTGCGTTACTGCGGTAGTGTGGACGTGACGCGCTGTGTGTGGGTCATCGCAGCGAGTGCTCGACGCTGAACGGGGTGACGGTGACTGAGTGCGGCAAGTCGGATCCGGGGGGTGCCCGATGACCACGCTGTTCGTCGCGACGACCGGCGGGCACCTCACCCAGCTTGACAGCCTGGCGACCCGGATCTCGCCCAACGGTGACTCAGTGTGGGTGACGCATGCGAATGAGCAGAGCCGGTCGATGCTGGCGGATCGGGACGTGGAGTTCGTGCCCTACGTGGGGGTGCGCAGCGTGCCCGATGTGCTCCGGTGCATCCCCGACGCGCGTCGGTTGATGGCCCGCCGGAAGTTGACCAGGGTGGTGTCGACGGGGTCGGGGATCGCGCTGGGGTATCTACCGTATCTGGCGGCGCGGGGCGTGGAGTGTCACTATATCGAGAGCGCGACGCGGGTGAGCGCACCGTCGCTGACTGGGCGGGTCCTGCGGTGGGTGCCCAGGGTGCGGACCTATACCCAGTATCCGAGCTGGGCGGACCGGTGCTGGGAGTACGCCGGCAGCGTGTTCGACGGCTACGAGCCGGTCGCGCTGCCGCTGGTGCCCGAGGGGGTGGTCCGGGTGGTGGTGACGGTGGGGGCGGCCACCCAGTACCCGTTCCGCCGGCTGTTCGAGCACCTGGTGCCGCTGCTGGCCCCCGACGGTGGGCTGGCGCGCGCGACCGGGCTACCGGTGCAGGTGCTGTGGCAAACCGGGGACACCCCGGTAGGGGATTTGCCGATCCAGGCCACTCCGGTGCTCCCCGCAGCCGAACTGGCCGCCGCGCTGGGTACCGTGGACATCGTGATCAGCCACGCCGGCACCGGGTCAGCGCTGGCTGCGCTGGACGCCGGGCGGTACCCGATCCTGGCCACCCGGGACAGCGCCCGCGGTGAGCAGGTCGATGACCACCAACGCGAGCTGGCCACCGAACTTGCCCGCCGGGGCCTAGCCGTGCACCGCGATGCGGACTCCATCACCATCGACGACATGCTGACGACCCTGGCCACCTCGATCCGGCGCACTGCGTCGCCCCCACCGTTCGAATTGCGCCACTAGCGCGCCACCGCCAGTTCACCCTGCAGGCTGCCTCCATCAGAGCCGGGGCGGTTCAGTGCGGGTTGGTGTCGGTGAGGGGGAGGGTGTCGGTGAGGGGG
>DATEMN010000249.1:0-11753 GCA_035275565.1 Pseudonocardiaceae bacterium
ATGACGTCTCCTCCTCGGGCCTGTCCGGCCGCGGCGCGCGCGCCCCGGCCGGATCCGGTGTCTAGAACCCTACCGAGCAGACCGACGAAAAGCGCGAGGCCCGACCGGAGTCACGGGACCGCGGGACGAGGCCCGAGGGTCGCGTACGATGCACCGCCGCGGTCCCGTGACCCCGTCTCACCCCCGGGTCAGTGCCTCCACCAGCTCCGCAGCGGTAGCCGAGGCGTCCAGCAGCGCCCCGACGTGAGCTCGGGTACCCCGTAGCGGTTCCAAGGTCGGGATCCGGACCAGCGACTCGCGACCCAGATCGAAGATCACCGAGTCCCAGGACGCCGCGGCTACCTCTGTGGCATAGCGCTCCAGACACCGACCGCGGAAGTAGGCGCGGGTGTCCTCCGGGGGTCGCGTGATGGCCGCGCGCACCTCCTCCTCGGTGACCAGACGCTTCATCGAGCCGCGGGCCACCAGGCGGTTGTACAGGCCCCGGTGCATCCGAACGTCGGAGTACTGCAGATCCACCAGATGTAGCCGGGGCGAGGCCCATCCCAGACCGTCCCGTGCCCGGTAGCCCTCGAGCAGCTGCAGCTTGGCCGGCCAGTCCAGCCGGTCGGCGCACTCCATCGGGTCCCTCGCGAGCGCGTCGAGCACCTCGCCCCAGGTGCTCAGGACGTGCTCAGCGATGTTATCCGGGCTGCCCTCGCGCGCGAAGAACCGAGCAACCCGCTCATGGTAAGCGCGCTGCAGGTCCAGACCAGTGAAATGGCGACCCCCGGACACTTCCACGGTTGTTTGCAGGGTGGGGTCACGGCTGATCGTGTGCACTGCCCGCACCGCCTCGGCCAGCCGTAGGTCGTCGAAGCGTTCCCCGGCCTCGATCAAATCCAGCACCAGCGCCGTGGTACCGATCTTGAGGTACGTGGAGTACTCGGCGAGGTTGGCGTCGCCGATGATGACGTGCAGCCGCCGGTACTTGTCAGCGTCGGCGTGCGGCTCGTCCCGGGTGTTGATGATGCCGCGCTTGAGCGTGGTCTCCAGCCCGACCTCGACCTCGATGTAGTCCGCCCGCTGGGACAGTTGGAACCCCGTGTGCTCCCCTGCGGGCCCAAGCCCCACCCGACCGGATCCACAGATCACCTGGCGGGAGACGAAGAACGGGGTCAACCCGGCGATGACCATGGTGAACGGCGTGGAGCGCGCCATCAGGTAGTTCTCATGGGTGCCGTAGGAGGCACCTTTGCCGTCGACGTTGTTTTTGTACAACTGGAAGGGGGGCTGGTCGGGCACCGTGCGGGCGCGCAACGCGGCTTCCTCCATGATCCGCTCGCCGGCCTTGTCCCAGATCACCGCATCGCGCGGGTTGGTGACCTCAGGGGCGGAGAACTCCGGATGCGCGTGGTCGACGTACAGCCGGGCTCCGTTGGTGAGGATGACGTTCGCCGCACCGAGATCGTCCAGTTCCGGGTCGGGTTGGGCGATCCCGGGAACGCCGAGGTCGAACCCACGGGCATCCCGCAACGGAGACTCCACCTCGTAGTCCCAGCGGGCCCGCTTGGCCCGCGGCACTTCGGCCGCCGCCGCGTAGGCCAGTACGACCTGGGTCGAGGTCAGGACGGGGTTGGCGGAGCAGTCCCCGGGCACCGAGATGCCGTACTCCACCTCAGTTCCCATGATCCGGCGCATACTCGGAGGGTACGTGTGTGCGGCGCCGAAGGCGCACTGTCCGGGTGGTGAATCGGCGGCCACCGGTCTTCGACATCGCAATCAGTGGGCTGCGTCACACACCGCGCGGTCCCGGTCCCACCCGACCACTCGTCATCGAATGGTGGCATCGACAAGTTCGACGCCCCGACACCTGCTGTTCACCAACGGCGCCCGGTTAACCGACCTAGTCTTGGGCTGAATCCGTGGTCGGCGCTTATCCGTGGCGTAGCGCGATAATCCAGACACGATTCGTGAGATCGCTATACCCCGGTAACAAACCGCCCCACAAAGCGATCTAATCGATATAGCCTGGAAGGGGGTAACGACGATGAGAGATAATCAAATTACTGCGGATTTTAACCTTCCGGAGTTGGACACGGAGCATGACCCGAGCGGTGGTGCCCTCCGCGGGATCCTGCTCGCCTGGTTGATCGTGACAATCATGATCGCAACATTAACGCTGTGGTGGGTGACCTGAGCCACCCACCACGTTCTGGATCCAAAATGCGGTAACTACAGGTACTGGCCGGTGTTTGTTGCCGTGTCGATGGCGCGACCGGAGTCGGCATTCTTGCCGGTAACCAGAGTGCGGATATAGACGATTCGTTCGCCTTTCTTACCTGAGATCCGCGCCCAGTCGTCCGGGTTGGTGGTGTTGGGCAGGTCCTCGTTCTCGGCGAACTCGTCAACGATCGAGTCGAGCAGGTGGGTCATCCGTAGCCCCGGCTGAGCGGTCTCCAGCACTGACTTGATCGCTTTCTTCTTCGCCCGGTCCACGATGTTCTGGATCATGGCGCCAGAGTTGAAGTCCCGGAAGTAGAGGACCTCCTTATCGCCATTGGCGTAAGTGACCTCCAGGAAGCGGTTCTCCTCGGTCTCGGCGTACATCCGTTCGACGGTGCCCTGGATCATCGCCTGAATGCATGCCTGACGGTCGTGTCCGAACTCGGCGAGATCGTCGGCGTGTAGCGGTAACGTCGTCCTCAGATACTTAGAGAAGACGTCCTTGGCCGCTTCGGCGTCCGGCCGCTCAATCTTGATCTTCACGTCTAGGCGCCCGGGCCGCAGGATCGCAGGATCGATCATGTCCTCGCGGTTGGAAGCACCGATGACGATGACATTCTCCAATCCTTCCACGCCATCGATCTCGCTGAGCAACTGCGGCACAATCGTCGTCTCGACGTCGGAGGAAACACCCGATCCGCGGGTGCGGAAGATCGAATCCATCTCGTCGAAGAACACGATGACCGGGGTGCCCTCGGATGCCTTCTCCCGAGCCCGCTGAAAGATCAGTCTGATGTGCCGCTCGGTCTCCCCGACGAACTTGTTGAGCAGCTCAGGGCCCTTGATGTTGAGGAAGTAACTCTTGGCCTCCTCGTCCCCCCGGACCTGGGCCACCTTCTTGGCCAGCGAGTTCGCCACCGCCTTGGCGATCAGAGTCTTACCGCAACCAGGTGGGCCGTAAAGCAGTACACCCTTGGGCGGGCGCAGCTCGTATTCACGGAACAGGTCGGCATGCAGGAACGGCAGCTCAACAGCATCACGAATCTGTTCGATCTGGTTGGCCAAGCCACCGATGTCTTCGTACCCGACGTCGGGTACCTCTTCCAGCACGAGGTCCTCGACCTCGGCCTTGGGCACCCGCTCGTAGGCGTAGGCAGCCTTGGTGTCCACCAGCAGGGAGTCACCCGGCTTGAGCGGTACGGCGTCGGGGTTGTCCGGGCCCGAGATCAGCGGGTCGGCCAGCCACACCACACGCTCTTCGTCGGCATGCCCGACGACCAGCGCCCGCTGGTCCCCGTCAAGCACTTCACGCAGCGCGCAGACCTCACCGGTCGACTCGAATGTGCCGGCCTCCACAACGGTCAGCGCCTCATTGAGCCGCACACTCTGCCCGCGGCGCAGCTGCGGGATCTCGACCGCGGGCGACACCGCCACCCGCATCCGGCGACCGGACGTGAACACGTCCACGGTACCGTCGTCGTAGCTGCCGCAGAACACGCCATAGCCGCTGGGCGGCTGAGCCAGCCGGTCGACTTCTTCGCGGAGCGCCAAGAGCTGGCCACGGGCCTCCCGCAGCGTCTCGACCAGCTTGGTGTTCCGCTCGGTGAGCTGTGCAACCAACGCGGACGCCTCGGCGAGGCGCTCCTCGAGCAATCGGACGTGCCGGGGGGACTCCGTCAGTCGGCGACGCAGCAGCGTCACTTCGTCTTCGAGGACCCTGATCTGAGCGGCCAGAGTGGGGTCGATGCGGTCCCGACCCTCGGCGGTCCGGTCGCTGGGATGATCGTGCTGCACGAGTCACCTCCCGCGTGGTTCTCAGACCGCTAACGGTACGGGACTCAGCGCCAGACCGTGAGGTTACGGTGACGAGAGGAGCATCGTTTCCGGTGGTGAACAACGTCACGTTCGTCTACGGTCCAGCCAGCCACCGATCCGGTTCACAAGCGCCGGTTCGACCGACTAGGCCGGCGCGGGGTGGGCGGCACGACACCGTCGGCCAGCCGCCGGGCGGTGAGCAGAAACGCGGTGTGACCGACCATCCGGTGTTCTGGGCGCACTGCAAGCCCAACCACGTGCCAGGGCCGCAGCAGCGTTTCCCATGCCTGCGGTTCCGTGTAGCAACCGGCCTCGCGCAGCGCTTCGGTGGTCCGGGAGAGCTGGGTGGTGGCCGCGACGTACACGGTGAGCACCCCACCGGGGACCAGCGCGGCCGACACCGTGGGCAGTAACTCCCACGGCCGGACCAGGTCCAGCACCATGCGGTCCACCGGCTGATCAGCGGGGTGGGTGGCCAGGTCGGCCACTCGCAGCTGCCAGTTGGGCGGCAATGCCCCGAAGAACCTCTCGACGTTGCGTGCGGCATGCTCGGCGTGGTCCGGGCGCACCTCGTAGGAGGTCACCATGCCGCGCTCCCCCACCGCCCGCAGTAGCGAGCAGGTCAACGCACCGGAGCCAGCGCCGGCCTCGAGCACCCGCGCACCGGGGAAGATGTCTCCCCACATCAGGATCTGCGCGGCGTCCTTGGGGTAGATCACCTGCGCCCCGCGCGGCATGGACAGCACGTAGTCGGGCAGCAACGGGCGCAACGCGAGATACGGCGTCCCCGCGGCGGACATGACGACACTGCCCTCAAGCAGGCCGATCAGGTCGTCGTGGGCCAGCGCACCGCGATGGGTGTGGAACTGCGCACCGGACTCTAGCTCCACCGTGTGCCGGCGTCCCTTGGAATCGGTGAGCTGCACCCGATCGCCGGGTTGGAAGGGTCCGCTGGGTCGGGTCACGAGCGGTCATGGTGGCAGACCCAGAGCTGTCGGGGGCCTCGCCTACCCTGCCAGCCATGACAGAGATCCTGGCGAGCAGTCGAGCGGTCGTGCCCACCATCGGCGCCGACACGCGGCGGCGACCGGCCCTGTCACCGTCGCGGGCGGCTGATTTCAAACAGTGCCCGCTGCTGTACCGGTTCCGAGCTGTCGACCGGTTGCCCGAGACACCGAGCCGGGTGCTGGTCCGTGGCACGGTCGTCCATGCCGTGCTGGAGCGGCTGTTCGCGCTCCCCCCGGATCAGCGCGATCCTGAGGCCGCGCGTGCGCTAGTCGAGCCGACCTGGCGCGATGTTCTGGTTGATAACCCCGAGCTGACCGAGCTGTTCGATGGGCCCGGGGACCCGGAGCTGTCCGAGTGGCTCGGCTCCGCAGGCGACCTCGTTGAGGCATACTTCGCGCTGGAGGACCCGCGACTGGTCACGCCCGAGGCGTGCGAGGTGCTGGTGGAGACCGAGCTGGCCGCAGGCGACAAGCCCTTGCTGCTGCGGGGGTACATCGACCGGCTCGACGTGGCGCCCACCGGGGAGATCCGAGTGGTGGACTACAAGTCCGGCTCCGCGCCACGGGAGATCCTCGAGGCCAAGGCGCTGTTCCAGATGAAGTTCTACGCTCTGGTCCTGCTGCGGATCCGCGGGGTGGTGCCGCGCCAACTGAGGCTGCTGTATTTGGCCGACCGGCAGGTGTTGAGCTACACCCCGGATGAGGCGGAGCTGGTGCGCTTCGAGCGCACCCTCACCGCGATCTGGTCGGCGATCCTGCGGGCCGCGCACACCGGTGACTTCCGTCCCAACCCGAGCCGGATGTGCGACTGGTGCGATCACAAGCCACGCTGCCCCGCCTTCGGCGGTACGCCACCCCCCTACCCGGGCTGGCCGGACCCGGCTGGAGCGGGCACCGAGACCGCCCGTGACCGGGCGGACTAGAGCACTCAGAATCGGCAGGAGCGGATGTCGCTGGCCAGGATGGCCTTGGCACCGCGGGCAGAGAGCTCGTCCATGATTCGGTTGACATCTTTGCGCGGCACCATCGCGCGGACCGCGATCCAGTCGGGATCGGCCAGCGGGGACAGTGTCGGCGACTCAAGCCCGGGGGTGATGACGACCGCCTCGTCCAGCAGGGTGCGCGGGCAGTCGTAGTCGAGGATCAGGTACTGCTGGGCGAACACCACGCCCTGCAGGCGCGCTGCGAACTGCGCCTTCTCCGGCGACGGTGCGGCGTCGGCCTGCTCCACGAGCACCGCCTCCGAAGAGCAGATCGGGTCGCCGAAAACCGCCAGGCCGTGCTGGCGCAGGGTGCGCCCGGACCCGACCACGTCGGCGATCGCGTCCGCCACACCCAGCTGTACCGAGATCTCCACTGCGCCGTCGAGCCGGATCACCTCGACCTGGATACCGTGGCGGGCCAAGTCTGCCCTGACCAAGCGGGGGTAGGCGGTGGCGACCCGTAAGCCGTCGAGGTCGTCGACCTTCCAGTCCCGACCCAGTGGGGCGGCGTAACGGAAGGTGGAACCGCCGAAACCGAGGGCGAGCAGCTCCGCGACGGGTGCCTCGGAGTCCACCGTCAGGTCCCGGCCGGTGATCCCCAGGTCCAACTCGCCGGAGCCGACGTAGACCGAGATGTCCCTGGGCCGGAGGAAGAAGAACTCCACCTCGTTGAGGGAGTCAATGACCGTCAGATCCTTGGCGTCGTGCCGTTGCCGGTAGCCCGCCTCGGTCAGCATCCCCGAGGCGGGCTCGGCCAGCGTGCCTTTGTTGGGCACGGCGACGCGCAGCATCCTGCCGTCGGCATTCATCGGGACCTCACAGGTAGCGGTAGACGTCGCTGGTGCTGATCCCCCGGCCAAGCATGAGCACCTGTACCCGGTAGAGCAGTTGGGAAATCTCCTCCGCCAGTCGCTCGTCGGACTCGTGCTCGGCGGCGATCCAGACCTCACCGGCCTCCTCGAGCACCTTCTTGCCTTGAGCGTGCACCCCATTGTCCAACGCTGCCACCGTCGCTGAGCCGGGCGGCCTGGTGTGGGCCCGCTCACTGAGCTCGGCGAACAACTCGTCGAACGTCTTCACAGGCGGCAGCCTACGGCTTGTCACGCGTTGAAGTATTTGGCTTCGGGGTGGTGGGCGACGATGGCGTCGGTGGACTGCTCGGGGTGCAGTTGGAACTCCTCGGACAGGGTCACCCCGATCCGGTCGGGCTGCAGCAGGGTGACGATCTTCGCGCGGTCCTCGAGGTCCGGGCAGGCTCCGTAGCCCAACGAGTAGCGGGCGCCCCGGTAGCCGAGCTTGAAGTACTCCTCCACCTCGGCCGGGTCCTCCTCGGCGAGCGCTGCTCCGGAGGCGAAGTGCAGTTCCTCCCTGATTCGCCGGTGCCAGTACTCGGCCAACGCCTCGGTCAGCTGCACGCCGAGACCGTGCACCTCGAGGTAGTCGCGATAGGCGTCCTTGGCGAACAGCTCGGCGGCGTAATCGGCGATCGCCTGCCCCATCGTCACCAGATGCATCGGCAGCACGTCGACCTCGCTCGCGGCCAGCGCCGCCTCCCGCGGCCGGTAGAAGTCGGCCAGGCACAGCCGTCGGTCGCGGGGCTGGCGGGGAAATGTGAAGCGGAACCGTTCGGGCGCGTCGGGCCGGGAGTGCGCGAGCACGACCAGTACGTCTCCCTCCGCGACTACCGGGAAGTACCCGTAGACCACCGCGGCGTGCGCGAGCACCCCCTCGGTCGTCAGCCGGTCCAGCCAGTACCGCAGCCGCGGCCGGCCCTCGGTCTCCACCAGTTCCTCATAGGAGGGGCCGTCCTTGCTTCGGGAGCCGCGCAGCCCCCACTGCCCCAGGAAGGTGGCCCGCTCGTCGAGCATCGCGGCGAACTCGGCCGCCGGAATACCCTTGACTACCCGGGAGCCCCAGAACGGGGGAGTCGGGATCGGCACGTCGATGGCCACGTCGGAGCGTGCCGGTGCCGGCCCTTCGCCGCCGCCTCCCCGCGCCCGGCGTACCTGGGCGATGCGCAACGACCGCTCCCGGCGGGCTTTGCGCTCGGCCACCTTAGCTTCCTCCGCTGGGTCGACTGCTACCGTGCCGCCCCGCTTCCTGGTCATGATCGAGTCCATCAGGCGCAGGCCCTCGAAGGCGTCCCGCGCGTAGCGGACCTCCCCGGAGTACAGCTCGGCGAGGTCGTTCTCCACGTAGGCGCGAGTCAGCGCCGCGCCGCCGAGCAACACCGGCAACGAGTCGGCCAGGCCCCGAGAGTTCATCTCCTCGAGGTTCTCCTTCATGATCACCGTCGACTTGACGAGCAGTCCGGACATTCCGATGGCGTCCGCGCGGTGCTCCGCGGCAGCCTCCAGGATCGCGCTGATGGGTTGCTTGATACCGAGGTTGACCACCTCGTAGCCGTTATTGGACAGGATGATGTCCACCAGGTTCTTGCCGATGTCGTGCACGTCGCCCTTGACGGTGGCCAGCACCAACCGGCCTTTGCCGCTGCCGTCTTCGGACCGTTCCATATGCGGTTCGAGATGCGCGACCGACGCCTTCATCGCCTCGGCCGACTGCAGCACGAACGGCAGCTGCATCTGGCCCGAGCCGAACAGGTCACCGACGGTCTTCATCCCGGACAGCAAGGTGTCGTTGATGATCTGCAGCGCAGGCCGTTGTTCCAGCGCGGCGTCCAGATCCTCGGTCAGTCCGTTGCGGTCCCCGTCGATGATCCGCCGCTCCAGCCGTTCGAACAGCGGCAATGCAGCCAGCTCGGCGACCCGGGACTCCCGCGATGACGACGTCGTGACACCTTCGAACAGCGCCATCAGCTCCTGGAGGGGATCGTAATCCGCTCGGCGACGGTCGTAAACCAGATCCAGCGCCACGGCCCGCTGCTCATCCGGGATCCGGGCCATCGGGACGATCTTCGACGCGTGCACGATCGCGGTGTCGAGACCGGCCTGCACACACTCGTGCAGGAAGACCGAATTGAGTACCTGCCGGGCGGCGGGGTTGAGACCGAAGGACACATTGGAGATCCCGAGTGTGGTGTGTACCTCCGGGTAACGACGTTTGAGCTCGCGGATCGCCTCGATGGTCTCCAGCGCATCGCGGCGGGTCTCCTCCTGACCAGTGGAGATGGGGAAGGTCAGGCAGTCGACGATGATGTCGTAGGTACGCATGCGCCAGTTGGCGGTCAGGTCATCGATCAGCCGCGACGCCACCTGGACCTTCCATTCCGCGGTGCGGGCTTGGCCCTGCTCGTCGATGCACAGCGCTACCACAGACGCACCGTGTTCCCGGACCAGCTTCATGACGCGCTGGTAGCGCGAGTCGGGCCCGTCGCCGTCCTCGTAGTTCACCGAGTTGATCACACACCGCCCGCCGAAGCGTTCCAGCCCGGCCCGTAGTACGTCGGGCTCGGTGGAGTCCAACATCACCGGCAGCGTCGACGCCGTGGCCAGCCGCCCGGCCAGCGCGGCCATGTCGGCAGCGCCGTCGCGACCGACGTAGTCCACGCACACATCGATCAAGTGCGCGCCGTCGCGGGTCTGCGCGCGTGCGATCTCCACACAGTCCTCGAAGCGCTCGGCCAGCATCGCCTCCCGGAATGCCTTGGACCCGTTGGCGTTGGTCCGTTCGCCGACCATCAACACGCTGGCGTCCTGACGAAACGGCACGGCGGCGTAGAGCGAGGACACCCCGGGCTCGGGACGTGGTCGCCGGGCGCGGGGTTGCAGGCCGGTCACCGCCTCGGCCACCGCCGCGATGTGCTGCCGAGTCGTGCCGCAGCACCCACCGACCAGCCGGACGCCGAATTCGGTGACGAAGCCGGCCAACGCGGTGGCCAGCTCGTCAGGGGTTAGCGGATAGACCGCCCCGTCCTTGCCGAGCTCGGGCAGGCCGGCGTTGGGCATCACCGATAGCGGGATCCGGGAATGCTTCGACAGCTGCCGCAGGTGCTCGCTCATCTCGGCCGGACCGGTGGCGCAGTTCAGCCCGAGCAGGTCGATGCCCAGCGGTTCCAGCGCGGTGAGCGCGGCGCCGATCTCGGTGCCGAGTAGCATCGTCCCGGTGGTCTCCAGGGTGACCTGGGCGATGATCGGGACATGCCGGCCCTCGGTGACCATCGCGCGGCGTGCCGCGACGACTGCGGCCTTACACTGCAATAGATCCTGGCTGGTCTCCACCAATACCGCGTCGGCTCCGCCGGCCAGCAAACCGCGGACCTGTTCGACGTAGGCGTCGCGCAACTTGGCGAAGCTGATGTGGCCCAGGGTGGGCAGCTTGGTGCCGGGGCCGACCGAGCCGAGCACGAACCGCGGCCGGCCCGGTTCGGCGAACTCGTCGGTCACCTCGCGAGCCAGCCGGGCGCCCGCCTCGGCGAGCTCCCAGATCCGGTCGGCGATGTCGTATTCCGCGAGATTGGCGAGATTGGCACCGAAGGTGTTGGACTCCACCGCATCGGCACCCGCCTCCAGGTAGCCCCGGTGCACGGCCCGGACGACGTCCGGACGGGTGACGTTGAGAATCTCGTTGCAACCCTCCAGCCCGGCGAAGTCGTCCAGGCTCAGCGGGATGGACTGCAGCATCGTGCCCATCGCCCCATCCGCCACCACGACACGCTGTGCCAAGACGTCGAGCAACGATGAGAGGACCATGCGATTCAGCGTAAAGCAAAGATATCGGGCTCCACTGGTGGCGCGTGAGGGCTATCACGGCCCTGGGGTCGTAGGCTGGCGCAGTGACCTACCCCGACAGCTCCGGCCACGGCCCGGCCGCCCGCGGATCGCAGCTGCTACCGCAGCTCAACTCCCCGGTGCTGGTGGCCGCGTTCCAAGGCTGGAACGACGCCGGGGACGCCGCCAGCACCGCGATCGAGCACCTGCAGCTGAGCTGGGATGCGAAGCCGCTGGCTGAGCTCGACCCCGAGGATTATTACGACTTCCAAGTCACTAGGCCCACCACCAAACTGATCGACGGGATCACCCGGCTGGTCGAGTGGCCCACCACTCGGCTGTCGGTGTGCCATCCCCCCGGGGCGGACTACGACGTGGTGCTGGTGCATGGCATCGAGCCGAATATGCGCTGGCGGTCGTTCTGCGACGAGCTGCTGCACTACGTCCAGGACCTGGGGATCACCACTGTGGTGACGCTGGGAGCATTACTCGCCGATACCCCGCACACCCGGCCGGTCCCGGTTACCGGGACCTCGTATGACGCTGCCTCAGCAGCCCGGTTCAAGTTGGAACGGTCCAAGTACGAGGGTCCGACTGGGATCGTGGGGATCTTCCAGGACGCCTGCGTGCAAGCCGGCGTGCCGGCCATCTCGTTCTGGGCCGCGGTGCCGCACTACGTTTCGGCCCCGCCGTCTCCCAAAGCCACCCTGGCGTTGCTGCACCGGGTGGAGGAGGTACTCGATCTCGAGGTTCCGCTTGGCGCGCTCCCGGAGGAGTCCGAGGAGTGGGAGGCGACGGTCAGCGAGATGGCTGAGGAGGACGACGAGGTCGCCAGCTACGTGCGTGCGTTGGAGGAGCGCGGCGACACCGATCTCACCTTGCACGAGGCCAGTGGGGACGCTATCGCCGCGGACTTCGAGCGCTACCTGCGTCGCCGTGGTCCCGGCGGTGCCCCCGGCTCCCGAGGCCCCCGCTGACCCTGTGAGTTGGCCCCGGACGGGAGGGGCGGGTCTTCGCGAACTCGATGAGCTGCGATTGACCGTGCCTGGCCAGAGAAAAATTCCCACGATGGC
>DATEMN010000250.1:0-12586 GCA_035275565.1 Pseudonocardiaceae bacterium
CGGCGTCTGGAGTTGGACGACATCACAGGAATCTACTATCGGCGGCCCACAGCATTTGAGTTTCACCCGGACTTGTCCGACGATGAACGTCGGTGGGCGGCGATCCAGGCCCGATTGGGATTCGGAGGTTTGCTGGCCTCCTTGGATCGATGGCTCAACCATCCGCATAGTATCGGATACGCTGAGTATAAGCCGGTTCAGCTGCGGCGGGCCGTGGCGTGCGGTTTTCGGGTTCCGCGCACTATTATCACCAACGATCCGGAGACGGTGCAAAAATTTGTCACCGACGTTGGTCAGATCGTTTGCAAACCTTTCGGCGGTGCTGGCGTCTCTGGCGATAATGGATTCCGGCATGTCTTTACAGCCAAAGTCACGGCAGGCCAATGCGCCGAACCGAACATCTCTCGGACAATGCACATCTTTCAGGAATGGATACCGAAACGATACGAGGTCCGACTGACGGTGGTCGATTGTTGTTTCTTCGCACCCGCATCGACGCCGCGTCTGAAGCCGCGCACGTTGATTGGCGGTCAGATTATCATTCGATCTCGTACTCTGTGATAGAAACGCCGTGTTCCGTGAGTTCGGGTGTGGCCATGCTGCTGGATTCTCTGGGCTTGCGGTTCGCGGCGTTGGATTTCATTGTGGATCCAGAAGGCCAGTGGTGGTTCCTCGAGTGCAATCCCAATGGGCAATGGGCTTGGATCGAAGAGGAGACTGGATTCCCGATCGCCAGTGCCCTTGCCGACGCTCTGGAAGGACGTTGCCAGCGGTGACCGACATCGAGTCGCTCCACACTAAGTTCATGGACACTCTCGTCGCGACCGGTACCGTGCGAGATTCCAGATGGCTTGCTGCTTTCCGCGACGTCCGCCGTGGGCCTTTCGTGCCCCACTACTTCACCCAGACTCCCGAGCGTTCCGGGTGGGTGCTCGTGGAGTCACCCGACCCCCAGTGGGCGGCGGGGGTTTACAGTAACCAACCACTCATCACGCAGCTCAATGGAGACGACACGCTCACCGAGACCGCCCGGCAGGGTCAACCGGTCCACGGTGTGTCCACCTCGTCCAGTAGCGCACCCTCGCTGATGGCTTTGATGCTCGACATGCTCGATGTGCATGACGGAGACAAAATTCTGGAAATCGGCACTGGAACTGGTTACAACACGGCACTGCTCTGTCACCGTGTCGGCTCAGGCCAGGTGACCAGCATCGATGTCGACCCCGGTCTGATCAGCGACGCGCGCCAGCGTCTCGCCATGTTCGACTACATTCCACATGTGGCGGTTCGTGACGGTACGGCCGGCTGCGACGCCCGTGCTCCATTTGATCGAATAATCGCCGCTGTGGCGGTCCCGAGCCTACCGCAAGAATGGATTGCGCAGACCCGCGTCGGGGGCATCATCCTGCTGCCACTGGACCGGCGCAACTGCGGTGGCCTGCTAGCCAGAATCACCGTGGAATCCGGCGGGCTGGCGCACGGCCGTTTCCTGCCCGACTTCGGCGGATTCATGCCGCTGCGCCAACTCGACCGGCACGACACAGCCGATCATGCTTTTCGCACCATCGATGATGGGCGCGGTGAGACCCGACACACCAGTCTCCCCGTCGACATCATCACTGAAGAAGCCAGCCCGTGCGAATTCTTCGTCGCGCTGATCATGCCCGGGGGCGGATGGGATCAGCTCACCTTCACCCCCAGCAATGGGGGCCCGACCGAAACATGGCTTGCCCAAGGAGACGGCTCCTGGGTGTGCCACACCACGACAGCGGCCGGCGACCATACAATCCGCCAAGGCGGACCCGCGCGACTCTGGGACCAGGTGGAAACCGCGTATCAGCAATGGCAGCAGATCGGTCGACCCACCCGCGACCGCTTTGGCCTCACCATCAACAACGGCCGGCACACCATCTGGCTCGACCAGCCGGACAGCCCACACCAGTGGGTGCTTCACGCATCTTCATGACACGGTTACCACCCACATCTGCACTCACGGTCCGAAAGACGCAGCATCCACCCCACACCGACCCGAGCCGTCCGAACTCATCGGCTGGACCGGGTGGTACCGAGCGGGCGGCTGCTCGGCCTTGCTGCTAGATCACTAACTCCTGCTTCACGATCGTGGCCAGGCTTCGTAGCACCATCGGGTCGTTGTCAAAGTCGCCGTGCTTGAGCGCAGCCGCTTGCCGACCCTCCGGCGCGCCTGACTCGCTGGGCGAGAGCACCACGCGGTCAGGCTGCTCGAAGAAGGAGCGCACCCTAGCCAGTCTGGCCCGCTCAGCCCGGGATGAGACGAGCAGGCGGGACAGCGTGTCCTCCGGTGCAAGGTACCGCGCGAGACCGACCAATGGCGTGTACGCAGAGTCGTCGTCCTCGCGTTCGAGCGCGCCGGCCACAAGGTAGAGCAACGACCTCGGATATGCCTGTCCTTCCAGATGGTCGGCGCGCTCTGCGTCGTCGGTCATGGTGAACAACCGGAAGGCTCGGATGAGGTCCTCGGACTGGTCGAGCATGTCGGCGAAGTCGCGGGTGGTGCACGCGGGTGCGAGGAATGCGATATCCGCGCGGAACTTGCTGTCGGGGCCGAGTTCGGACTTCATCTTGGTCAGCAGGTTGTCGATGAAGACACCTCCGGTCGAGTGCCCCACCAGGGTGAGCCGGGGCAGGGTACCGGCCTGAGCGGCCGCAACCAGCGCCTCGACGAAGAGGCAACCGGCCCGGTCTGATTCCTCGAAGGTGTCCTGGGTGTCCTTCTTGATGGTCTGCCAGATCGTGCCACCGAGCTCGCCCAGGAGGAACATGCGCATGAACTCCTCCAGCACGGTCGGGTACACCCCGTGATCGACCTGGTCGTGGTAGCGGCGGAGTACGGCACCGAGCACGGGGATGACCTGGCTGGCCAGGGTCGTCATCAGTGCTGCCGGGTTACTGAGCCCCTTGGCCATGCCGGGTATGACGTCGGCCAGCACTGCGCGACCGATCCGGTTGGGTTTCTGGGATGCCCGCGGCAGTGGCGTGAGCCCGCCGCCGAGCCGGTCGGTGGTGAGTACCTTGTTCAGCGCCTCGCTCAATCCCGGATCCGACATCAGCTCCTGGCGGAACATTTTCTGCTCGTCGGCGGACAGCTCGGGGTTGTCGAGCCGGTCAGGTGACTCCTCGGCGAACGGCTCGTCACCCGCGGCGCGGCGGCGCATCTGCGCGTCTACCTCCTCGCGGGTCGGCAGGGCCTGGTCGAGAGGCATGGCCGTGGGGCCGCCCGCGCGTTCCTGACGCAGCCGACCTACCGTCCACCGCATGATGTGGCGCAGCAGCCGGTCGACGAGCTCGTTCTGGACGATCTCCTTCAGGTTGCCCGGCAGCGTCTCCCGCAGCCCTGAGCGCCACACGAAGAACAGCGGGTACGCGCCAGCGTCCAGGTACAGCGGGAGCAACTGCTCCGCGATCTTCCGCCCTTTCTCCTCACTGACGAGCCCGCCGTGGAAGTGGGCCACTACGTTGCCGTGAACGATGGCGGCGTTGATGATCTCGCGTGCTCGCTGCGGAGATATCCCACGAAGCCTCCCATCGGCCTCGGTGGTGATGATGTGTGCATCGAGGGTGGACACGCTGGCGCCACTGCTCATGGGTTGGATGCTCCTTCGCTTCGCCTTGCGGTCGTGACTGGATCCGAATGAAGTAGTTAGGTGGAGAGCGCCCACGGCTACGATGGGTTTAGCACAGTTCCCGGTCAATCACACGTCGCGCTGCTCTGCCACGTCACCCGTGTCGCCTGCGTGGCCCGCTACGACACCTTCGACGAGATGTTCGACCACGAGTCGGTCGCCTCGGTCAATCCCTTCGCGACCCGCGATGAGCAGCTCGCCAACATCCGCCAGATCTACCCGCCCGAGCGCGAAGCCCTCGGCGTCGTGGCCATCGGCATCGAGCTGGTCCACGGCCGACAAATCAGAGCCTAGTCGCGCATCTTTCGAATGTAGCCGTTCAGGTGCCACGTCACGTTGTAGCCGAACAGGTCTGTGTACGTTGTGTCAACGAGGTATTGCCCGTTGTGATCGAGTAGGAAGCGCTTGAGATCAGGATATTTCTCCGGCCACAGGGTGTCCTCAATGATGATGAAGTCCTCGTACTTCAGAAAGCGGTCGAAGTAGGTCAGCAACTCGTAGAGGTTGACGTGTGCGTCCTCGATCAACAACCATGGGTGATGCAGTGACAACAGCAGCTCTGCGGCGTATTCCTCCACGTGATTGGAGTCGGCCTGGTGAAAAGTGATCCGGGGATCCTCAACGGCGATCTGACCGAGGTCGACATCGAAGGAATGCACGTGGGTGTCCTCGAGCCCGAAGATGCCAAGTATGTCGGCGAGCCACAGCGCGCTCCCGCCGTGATAGGAGCCGATCTCGATGATCGTGCGCGGGCGGACCTCCTGGATTACGAGCGGGTAGCAGGCTAGAGAGAAGGGGTCCTTCATGTGAAGAACCCCTTTCCAGTGAATCGGAGGGATCTCGTTGTCACGCAGGTTATGCTTGGACTCCTGGATGGCGGCCTTCAGTTGCTGCGAGACACCGAGGTCGGTTGCCCACGCCCGGTCGCGGATGTCGACGTAGCGGCCAGCGGGCCGACGGCGGCGAGCCAAGAGCGCCCGGCGCTGCACCTGACGAACCCAACCGAGAACCGTGTCAACGCTGAAGAGCGCGCTCGTGGTGAGGAATTCACGGTCTTTGATGACGGACCTCCCGTCGACCGGTGGATAGTAAACCGGCACCTTCCTGGCGATACGACGCGACCTATTGTTGCCAGTCGCTATGAGTCCCCCTCCGGTGACGTGCTGCGGAGGGATCGCTTCCAGCTGGAAGGCACGACTCTGCTGGGGCTTCCACCATGGATCTCGCTCAGCACCGTCAGACGCTGGCGGACGGCACCCTTGCCCGGGAAGGACTGACTCGCCCAATAACACGCCTCAGACATCGGACGGATGAGATCGCTCACCAATCATCCTCCCCGTGGGTGCCATGGTGGCAGCTGCCCCGTTTGACGGTACGCCACACGCGGCATCTAGGGTCCGATACTGGCAGCCGAGCCGGAACAGCACTCGGCGCGCTGATCGTGGTTGCTCCGGCGGGTAGTGGCTGGAGCCGGTGGTGGGTGCACCAGGTGGTGAACTCTGACCAATCGCTGCGATAGCCGCGCAGCGTGTTCGGTGCCCGGCAAGCCTCGATGTAGCCGACTCCGATCGTGGCCGCGCCGCTCACGTCGAACGTGCCGCCGACCCCGATGTAAAGCGCGTCTGGGTGCGCCTGGCGGCACTCGCGCATGAACAGCTCCTGCTTGGGTGAGCCGAGGGCCACCGTCACGATCGACGCGCCCGGTCGAGGTTGGCGAGCAGGGTGTCGATCATGACGTTGCCCGACGTGGTGAACCCCTCGCGGATCGATGCCCTCCCGTGCCAGGTTCGCATCCGGCGACGGGGTGCTGGCCAGTGTGCACGACGCGCTGGTCGAGATTCCCGCGCCGGGCGATGGCCCGGTGAAGTGGCGCGACCTTCACAAAGTTCGGTCGCGCGCTGACCACGTGAATAACCTTCCGCATCACTGGATATGCTTTCCGGTGGCGAATTTGCCAATCAGTGAAGTCCCCTCACTGGGACCTGTGATCCGCTGAATGCGGTAGGAGCCAGGACCGCAGGGTGGACGGGCCGACCGGCCAGGCGTGGGGTGGGAGGCGGGCACGGAGGCCGCGGTCGGCGGTGACGACCACGCAGGTGCCCATCCGGTGGGCGACGTCGACGATGGTGTCGTCGCCGGATCCCGGAGCGCGAACCACCTCGACGCCGGTGACGTCGGGTGCTCGCGACGCCACCCCTTCCAGCACCAGCACCGGGCGGGTCACCCACCCGAAACCGCCCGGGGGCAGCTGGAGGACTCCCGGTCCGGCGGCGGCGACGTCGCGCAACAGGCGCTCGGCGGCACCGGTCCGGTCGCGCCACCAGCCGTCGGGGCGGGAGCCGACGACGTTGGCCGCGTCCACCACCAGACCGATCTCGGTCACCCGCAGCGCGGCCCAGCCGGCCGCGAAGGCCGGGTGCAGGTCCAGCGCGGTGACCTCGGGCTCGGGGACCCAGGCCAGTTCGGTGCTCTCGTGGTTGGGTTGTACCGGGAGCGGCTCGGTAGTGTCAGCGACCACGGTGGTGAACGACCAGCCATCGCCGGCGGGGTGTTCGGCCACCACACCGCGGACTCGTACCCGGCTGGTGGCCACCGATGCCTCCTCGGCCGCTTCGCGCAGTGCGGTGCGCACTGGTGTCTCGCCGCTGTGCCGGGCGCCGCCCGGCATCCCCCAGAGATCCCCGTAGTGCGTCCACGGCGCCCGGTGCTGCATCAGGACCAGCGGACGGCCGTGAGCGTCCGGTGCCCGCAGCAGTAGTCCGGCCGCGCCGAAGCGTCCCCACCGACGTTGCCCGTCGCAGCAGTGCATCCAGCCGTCGCCGTCACCGGGGGGCGTCGCCTCGGGTATCACCCGTCCACGTTGCCACAGCCCGATCGCTACTGTCAGTCGGAAGGCGTCATCACCTGATCGGAGGGTCGGCGTAACGGGCGGCGGTGCGTTCACGACAAGAAACACAGGGTTTATACGTTGTCTCGCAGCGTGACTACGCCGAGGCTGCGGCGCCAGGCTGCATGATAGGGGGTAGGCATGATGGTCGGAGGGGGGACGTGCGTGCTGCCACAGCATCAAGACGGGAGGTGGACGGCTCTGGACGTCGGTCCTAGTGCAGACGTCGAGGTCGTGGCCTGTGAGGACCCTGGTCCCGACGTCTTGGAGGCGTGGGACCTGTTGGTGGACCGGACACCGGGTACGGACGTCACCCAACTCTCCGCCTGGGCGGGATTGCGCGGCCGGGTCGGCTTCAGCCCGCTGTACCTGCTGGCCTATCGCGGTACCGAGCTCGCTGGAGGCGCCCAGATCTTGACCCGGCAGGTACCCGTGCTGGGCGCTGTGGGGTACCTGCCCTATGGCCCACTCGTGGCGCCCGACGTCGTGGCTGCAGACGACGTCCGTCGCGCGCTGGTCGATGCGCTGGCGGTGCTGAGCCGGCGCCGGTTGCGCATCTTGTTCGTCCAACCGCCCGAAGGTGCTCAGGACACTAGTAGCGAGTTGCTCCGGTGTGGGTTTCGTCCCTCGTCAGCCGGTATTGCTCCCGGGGGTTCGATCCGGATCGACCTGGCGGCCGACCTGGCGGACATCCGGAGCAGGTTCGGTAAACGGCTCAAGTCGTGGACCAACCGGTGGGAGTCGCGTGGAGTCGCGATCAGGGCCGGGGACGAGCGCGACGTCCCCTTGCTCGCCGAGCTGATGGCCACGTCAGCGCACCACCAGGGTTACACGCCCTTGCCGCTCGACTACATGACGGCGCTGTATCGGGAGCTGGCCGCCACCGGGCATGCCGTGCTGTTCGTCGGCGAGGTGAACGGTGTGCCGGTCGCTGCTGACCTGATGACCGGATGTGGGGACATGGTCCGGGGCCGGCTGTCCGGGTTCGATCGATCCGGCGAGGCGATGCGGCTGTCCGTACCGGCCGCCATCCGGTGGGAGATGATCAAATGGGCCAAGGGGCAGGGGTATCGCTGGTTCGATTTCGGCGGGTTGCGTCCGGAGACCCTTGATGCGCTGCTGGACGGCCACGACCGCGGCGCCGACACCTTGCCGACCGCCGACCAGCCCAAGGTGACTTTCGGGGGCACGGCGTTCCGCTATCCCACGCCGGTCGAGATGATCAGACCGGCGGCGTTGCGGACCGCCTACGACCTGGCGTGGCGCTCCGCTGCCGGCCGCCGGTTGTTCACCGAGGTGCAAAGCCTGCTCCGCCGGGGGGCCCGATGGCGCGGCATCGGAGTGTCGTCGCGCTAGCAGTCACTCGCCGTCAATCAGGGAGACGGAGGAGAGGGTATGAAAATTGTATGCATCGGTGGCGGACCTGCTGGTCTGTATTTCGCCATCTCCGCGAAGTTGCGTAACTCCGCGCACGATATCACCGTTATCGAACGCAACCCGGCCGGGGTGACCTACGGCTGGGGTGTCACATTTTCCGATGATCTACTCGACGGCCTCTACCGCAATGATCCACAGAGCGCTCGAGAGATATTCGACAGCCCCGCGTCCTGGGGCAATCAGGAAGTGCACGTCTGTAGCACCCAACCCTGGGGCGCCGAGCTCGGGGGCACCCAGCGGGCTCACCTCGGCGGGTACGGGTTCGCCATCGGCCGCAAGCATCTCCTCGACATCTTGGTCAAGAGAGCGCGGGACCTCGGTGTCGATATCCAGTTCCAGCGCGAGGTCGAGGATCTGTCCGAGTTCGCCGACGCCGACGTGATCATTGCGTGCGACGGTGCGCACAGCCGGGTGCGCAAGCTGCACGGCGAGCACTTCCAGACCGGGGTCGACGTGGGTCGGAACAAGTATGTCTGGCTTGGCACCCACCGCGTCTTCGACTCCTTCATGTTCGCATTTGAAGAGACCGCGGCTGGCTGGATCTGGTTCTACTCGTACCCCTTCAACGACGACATGACCACGTTCATCGTCGAGTGTTCACCGGAGACCTGGACGGGACTAGGTTTCGATGAACTCAGGCCCGCGGACAGCATCAAGCTGTTGGAAGACATCTTCGCCCGTCACCTCGACGGACACTCGCTCCTGAGCCCGATACCCGGAAAGACTCCGTGGCTGAACTTCACGCGTATCACCAACACGGTCTGGTACCACGACAATATCGTCCTCATGGGCGACGCGGCGCACACCACACATTTCTCGATCGGGTCGGGAACCACGCTTGCGATGCAGGACGCGATCGAGCTCGCCGATAGTCTGGACTCCCACGATGACCTCCAGGTGGCGCTCAAGGACTACGCAGAGAAACGCCGCACAGCGATCGCTGATGCGCAGAGCGCGGCGGTGAGCAGTACCGAGTGGTTCGAGAATGTTCCGAGCTACATCGATCTGCCGATCACCCAGTTCTCCTACTCGTTATGGAAGCGTCGTGGACACTACCCACCGTGGCGTTACCAGCTTCATCTGGCAACTCAGATCACGCCGCTACGAAGAGCGCGGCGAGCTGTCAGTGCGGTACGGAACACGCTTCGCGCTCGTCGCCGGATGAAGCTGCCTGACATCCAGGTGTCGGCGCGTCCCGATATCGATTCAGAAAAGGGGCTCCGCACGCTGCAACAACGCAGTCGCTCGACATCGACCCAGTAAGAGGGGAGGGCGAGTGAGAGAAAAAAAGAATATCGTCTGTGTAGGTGGTGGACCTGCGGGTTTGTACTTCGCCATCTCGGCGAAGCTGCGCAAAAAAGACCACAACATCACCGTTGTCGAACGCAATCCAGCCGGCGTCACCTACGGCTGGGGTGTCGGATACTGGGACGACGTCCTCGACAGCCTCTACCGCAATGATCCGGTGAGCGCTCGGCGCATACAGAGCGTCTCCGGGGTGTGGGACGGGGTGGAGGTGCACGTCGGGGGAAAGCGTACGGCCTACCTCGGCGGGTACGGGTTGAGTATGGGCCGCAAGCTCCTGCTCGATATTTTGGCTGAGCGGGCCATGGATCTCGGTGTCGACGTTCAATTCGAACGCGAGATCAAAGATCTGTCCGAGTTCGCTGAAGCGGATTTGATCGTCGCTTCCGGCGGGCTCAACAGTCGGGAGCGTCAGCTCTCCGAGAACCATTATCAGACGGATGTTCTGGTGGGCCGGAACAAGTATCTCTGGCTTGGTACGCACCGGGTATTCAACGCCTTCCGGTACGCATTCGAGGAGACCCCCGCCGGCTGGATATGGCTGCATGCCTACTATCTTGACGCCGAGCGAAGCACTTGCATTGTCGAGTGCTCACCGGAGACCTGGGAGGGGCTCGGCTTCCACGAACTCGGCGCGGACCAGAGCATGAGGTTGTTGGAACAGATCTTCGAGCGTCACCTGCGCGGCCATTCATTGATCAATCAGATGCGCGGTACCGACAGGCTTCCCTGGCACAATTTCAGAATCATCAGCAACAACACCTGGTACCACGACAACGTCGTGCTCGTGGGTGACGCCGCCCATACCACGCATTTCTCGATCGGCTCGGGTACCAAGCTGGCGATCGGGGATGCGATCGCGCTCGCCGCGAAGTTGGTGGAGCACGACGACCTCCCTTCTGCGCTGCGGGCGTATGAGGCGAAGCGCCGCGCCGAAGTGCTCCCGATACAGCGCAATGCGATCAGCAGTATGCGGTGGCTCGAGAATGTGGAGAACTACATCGGCCAGGATAGCGTACACTTCGCCTACGCCCTGTCGAAACGATACCGTCTGCGGCAACCATTGTGGCGCTATCATCTTCACCTGGCCACTCAGGTCCCGGTGTTGCGGGCCGCGCGCCGCAAGCTGACCTCGGCCCGGAGATGGCGTCATGCCCGGCTGCGGGAACGTCTGGCGGACACCCACCAACGGAAATGTCACGGCAACCAGCCCGAACCGATAGAGGCGTGATCTAGTTTATTTGCCGGTTCACGCTGCGGGCATGTCAAAAATCTTGCTCAGTGCAGCGGCGAAGCCGATGTCGCCGTCCAGTTTTACCTTTCCTGTGATGAACATCATTGCCGGTGAACTGTTACCGGAGACCAGTTTGAGGAATTGCTCGCCGGACATTGTCAGTGTGACGCGGGGGTCGTGCGATGGCTCCTTGCTGGTCGCGCACTGTGGCGTGGCGGTATCGTGGGTGCCGGTGATCCAGGTTTCGTACACCTCGTCGTCGTGCGACGCGCCGGTGAGCCGCCAGTGGATCGCGGAATCACGCGCTGGTGCGTTCTCCGGGCAGAACTGACCGGCCATCCGGCTGAAGATACGATCCAGCATCGCGCGGCGCAGCCTCGGATCGCCGAGTACCGCATCGAGCTGCTCGGCTGAGGCATGTTTGATCAGCCGAGCGAAAGTCCGGGGTTCCATCGAGCCGATGTCGTTGTCGGTGGTCGGCGTGAGCAGCCGGGTGAACTCGGCTGTGGACAGGTTCCTCGGATCGATACTGTTGACGTCGGTCATTGGTACTCCTTATCTACTCGTGAGTAAGATTACGTTTGGGTAGATAGACTCGCAACCGTGAGCCCTTCCGTCGGTGATCCGACACCGCCGAGCCGCCGGCGGTTGCCCCGCCAGGTGCGAGAGCAGCAGATGCTCGATGCAGCCGTCGCGGTGTTCTCCCGGCGTGGCTTCCACCTGGCTTCGATGGACGATATCGCCGACGTCGCCGAGGTCTCCAAGCCGATGATCTACGCTTACCTCGGCTCCAAGGACGACTTGTTCATCGCGTGCATCCGCCGGGAGGCGCAGCGGCTGATGGAGTTGATCGCCGCTGCGGTACCCGCTGAGCGCACCCCACTCGAGCGATTGCACCGTGGCCTCCTAGCCTTCTTCGAGTTCGTCACCGAGTATCGGGACGGCTGGATCGTGCTCTACCGGCAGGCCCGAGTGCATGGCACGTTCGCTGGGGAGATCGCCGCGGCCCGTGAGCGGATCATCATCATGGTGGCCGGGCTGCTGGCCGCGTCACTGGGTGATGAGGCTATGCCCATCGCACACGTGGTAGTCGGCGCCGCCGAAGCGCTGTCCGACTGGGGACTTGAGCACCCCGAGGAGACGCCGGACGCCCTGACCACCCGGCTGATGCAGGTCATCTGGACCGGTCTCGAGCACGCCACCCGCTCATAACCCGTGAGTGGCAAACAGTGTTATGGCACTGCTAGACACTCACGGGTGACCATGGTTGCGGTGTTGTCGTTCCGGCTCGGGATGGCCGATGGGGTGTCGGTCGCCGCGGCGCAGTGGGTCGCGGTGCTACGCCGGCTCGGCTGCCGGGTGCGCACCGTCGCCGGAGCGGGCACCGCGAACCGGCTGGTGCCCGGGCTCGCCCTGGACGCCCACCCCCCGGCCCACTGGCGAGACGTCGAAGCGGCGCTGCGCGGTGTCGATCTCGTCATAGTGGAGAACGTCTGCTCGCTGCCGATCAACCCGCCGGTGACCGACGCGGTCGTGCAGGCGCTGCGGGGGCGGCGGGCGGTGCTACGCCACCACGATCTGCCCTGGGAGCTGGAACGCTTCACCCACGTGTGCGGCTGGCCACCGGATGACCCCTGCTGGCAGCACGTCGCGATCAGCGAGCGCAGCGCCGCGGAACTGGCCCAGCGCGGCATCGACGCGATCGCCGTCTACCACGGTTACGCTCGCATCCCGCGCCGTGGCAACCGAGCGGCCGGCCGGGCCGCGCTGCGGGTGGCGCCACAGCAGCGGTTGCTGTTGCAGCCCACCCGGGCGATACCGCGCAAGAACATCGCCGCCGGAATCGCGCTGGCGCAGGCCGTCGACGCGGTCTACTGGCTGACCGGGCCTGCGGAAGACGGCTACGGTCCGCAACTCGCCGACCTGCTGGCTCGAGCTCGTTGCCCAATCCGTCGTGGGCTGCCCCGCGGGTTGCGAATGGCCGATGCCTACGCCGCCGCGGATGCGGTGGTGCTGCCCTCGACGTGGGAGGGCTTCGGCCTGCCGTTGATCGAGTCCGCG
>DATEMN010000251.1:0-7767 GCA_035275565.1 Pseudonocardiaceae bacterium
ACCACGGCATCCGGCTGTGCAGATCACCCATGATGCGATCGCGGGTCACTTTGGCCAGCACCGAGGCCGCCGATACACATGCCGCGGCGCGATCCCCGCCGATCACCGCCATGTTCGGAGCGGTCAGACCGGGCACTCGAAACCCGTCGGTGAGCACATAACCGGGATGCACTGCCAGGCCGGCGACAGCGCGACGCATGCCCTCCAGATTGGCCACGTGCACGCCCAACGAATCGATCACCTCGGGCGGGATCACCACCACACTCAGGTCCACCGCCCTGGTGGTGATCAGGTCGTGATAGTGCTCCCGACGCGCCGCGGTGAGCAGCTTGGAGTCGGTGAGCCCGGTCAGGGCTGCCGCATCGGCCGGCCGCAGCACACAGGCGGCGACCACCAGCGGCCCGGCACACGCCCCGCGCCCGGCCTCGTCCACTCCGGCAACCGGGCTCAAACCCTTACGGTGTAAGACGGACTGCAAGGTCCACATCCCGCTGTCCCTGCGCACCACCGCCCTCGGCGGACGTGGCAGAGCCTGGCGAGTACTACGCGTCGCGGCCGGCACGGTCTTCAGCCGCGCCTGCGGGCGACCACCCGCCCGCGCAGGACACGACCGCCCCGTAACACCGGCCAGGTCAGCACCAGACCAGCGGCCAACGGGAGGCCGCCGGGCCAGGGGGGATCGGATGACGCCGGTGCACCCAGAGCCTGCTGCGGATCGGGGTCGGCGATGCCCTGCCAGCGTGCCAGCGGAAGCACGATGAAGCGGGCTTTGCCGATCACATTGTCCACCGGCACCGTGCCGAAAAGCTGATCTGCAACATGGCGCCGCGAGTCTGCACTGTTGTTCCGGTTGTCCCCCATCATCCACAACCCTCCTGGGGGCACCGTGACCGGACCGAACTCCTCTTGGGGCTCACGATCCAGGAAGACTGCATAGGGTTCGGTCAGCGCGACGCCATCGACCATGACGTGGTTCTGGTCATCACAGCACTGCACGGTCTGATTCCCCACCGCGATCACTCGCTTCACGAAGTCCCGCTCGTCCGGCGGGGCGAGACCGATCAGGGAGGTTGCCTGTTGGAGTCCGCGGACGAGTACGTTGTTCGACCGTTGAGCAGAGAACTCAGCATTGCTGCCCCACGAGTCAGGGCCGCGGAACACCACGACGTCACCGGGTCTGGGATCACGCATCCTGTACGTGATCTTGTCAACGAGCACCCGGTCGTTGGTGCAGCCCGGGCAACCATGCAGAGTCGATTCCATGGACGCTGAAGGAATCACATAGACGCGGGCCAGGAATGTCTGGATCAGAAAAGTGAGCACCAGCGCGGTGACCACCAGGATCGGCACCTCACGCCAGAACGAACTCTTTTTCTTCTTCGACAGGCGATGCCGGTGCGCTGGCCGACGGCGGGGGTTGCCGGGATCGCCGCCGCGAGCGGGTTCGGTGGAGGGAGCCAGGTTGGCCACGTCCCCAGGCTATCGACAACCGGCGGCCGGCGACGGGTCAGGACGCAGACGGCGTCTCACGCTTCTCCTTGATCTTGGCGGCCTTACCCCGAAGGTCGCGAAGGTAGTACAGCTTGGCCCGCCGGACATCACCGCGGGTGACCACCTCGATCTTGGCGATGTTCGGGGTGTGCACCGGAAAAGTACGCTCCACGCCCACCCCGAAAGACACCTTACGCACGGTGAAGGTCTCCCGGGCGCCACCGCCCTGACGGCGAATGACGGCGCCTTGGAACAGCTGTACCCGCTGCCGCGACCCTTCAATAACGCGGACGTGCACCTTGAGCGTGTCACCGGGCCGGAAATCGGGGATGTCGGAACGCAGCGACATCTCGTCCAGCGCGTCCAGGGTGTTCATCGGGGATCCGTCCTCGTCATCGTATGTTCTACACGGTCTCAGGGAGCTGGCCAGCGACGCCGGTGACAGCTGGAGCCCTCCCCCGATGGGGTAGTCTCCAGGTCCTGCGCCCGCTGCGGCAACCGGGCCAGTGTGCCAGACGCTGCGACCCGCGACGAAACCGGGCAGCCGTCCTCCGGTATTACCGGCGAGTCACCCGGGTGGAGTCACGAGCTCTGCCAGGAGAGCACGGTCCGCAGTATCCAAGGCCCCGGGTGGTAGCGCGGCCAGCAGATCGGGACGCCGCACCGCGGTGCGCTCCACCGCACGGTCCCGGCGCCAGCGGGCGATCGCGGCGTGGTTACCGGAGCGGAGCACAGCGGGGACCGCACGGCTGCGCCACACCTCGGGGCGGGTATAGCAGGGCCCCTCCAGCAGACCGTCGGAAAATGAGTCCTGCATCGCCGAGGCGGGATTGCCCAGCACCCCGGGCAGCAACCGGGCGATCGCCTCGACCATCACCAGCACCGCAACCTCGCCCCCGACGAGCACATAGTCGCCGATCGAGATCTCGTCCACGACCACCCGGTCGGCGGCATCATCAATCACCCGCTGGTCGATGCCCTCGTAACGGCCGCAGGCGAAAACGAGCCGGGGCTCGGCCGCCAGCTCAGCGGCCAGCTGCTGGGTGAATCGCCGGCCAGCGGGGCTGGGCACCACCAACCGTGGCGGCGGTTCCCCGGCGAGAACCTCATCGAGCGCCTCGCCCCAGACGTCTGGGCGCATCACCATGCCGGGCCCGCCGCCGTGAGGCGTGTCGTCCACCGCTCGGTGCACATCGTGGGTCCAGTCCCGCAGGTCATGCACTGTGACAGTGATCAGATCCCGCTCGATCGCCCGGCCGAGCAACGCCTCCCTGGCCGGGGTCAGGTACTCGGGGAAGATCGTCACGACCTGGATCAACACGGTTGAGACACCTCAGTCGAACAACCCGGCAGGTGGATCGAGCAGCACTCGTCCACCAACCAGATCCACCTCGAGGACGATCGCTCGGACGAAGGGCACCAACACCTCGCCGCGATCGGTCTGCACCACCAGCAGGTCACTGGCCGGGGCGTGCACGACCTCGCGCACCGTGCCCAGCACCGCACCGTCGCGCCCGACGGCGGCCAAACCCTCGATCTGATGATCGTAGAACTCGTCGGGGTCATCCAGCTCGGGCAGCTCCGTGATGTCGACGGTCAGCAGCACACCGCGCAGCTCCGCTGCCGCGGCGCGATCGGCCACCCCGTCGAATCGCACGAGCAGGCTCCCCGCATGCGGGCGGACCGTGTCCACGGTGAGGGTGCGGCCGGCGCCGGCGCCGAGCTGCGCACCGGCAGCGAACCGCTGCTGTGGCGAGTCGGTGCGCACCTGCACGGTCACCTCCCCACCGAGACCATGCGGCCGGCCGATCCGGCCGACCACTCGCGTCATGTCCCCGCTTGTCATATCCCTGAACGGATCAACGGTCGGTATCGACGACGTCGACCCGTACCCCACGCCCGCCGATACCGCTCATCACGGTGCGCAGCGCGGTAGCCGTGCGCCCGCCCCTGCCGATCACCTTGCCGAGATCCTCGGGGTGGACGTGCACCTCGAGGGTGCGGCCACGACGGGTCGTCACCAGTTGGACGCGCACGTCATCAGGATTGTCGACGATTCCGCGGACGAGATGCTCGAGCGCATCCGCGAGCATGCTCACGCCTGCCCGTCCACTGACTTTGCGGTGTCCTCCTGACGGTCGGCTTCGGCTGACGCCCTTTCGGGGGCTGGGGTCGAGGCAACATCTGCCTTGCGGGGGCTCTTCTTTCTCGGTGTGGTGGCCTCAGTGGTCGGCACCTCACCGGCCTCAGCGAGCGCCCGATTGAACAGCTCGGCCTTGTCCGGCTTGGGCTCGGCGCGCCGGAGCGTGCCTTCCTCGCCGGGTTGACCGGTGAACCGCTGCCAGTCGCCGGTGACCTTGAGGATGTGCTGCACCGGCTCGGTCGGTTGAGCCCCGACACCGAGCCAGTACTGCACCCGCGCGGAGTCGACCTCGATCAAGCTGGGTTCCTCCTTGGGGTGGTACTTGCCGATCGTCTCGATCGCCTTACCGCTGCGGCGGGTGCGGGCGTCGGCGACGACGATCCGATAGTACGGCTGGCGAATCTTGCCGAGCCGCATGAGCTTGATCTTGACAGCCACGGGTCGAACTGCTCCTGTCAACGCACGAGTGTTCACGGTGAGCGCGCACAGCCCACGGAAGGGCAAGGGCCGACGCTGCCCATGAGGTCAGCGACCTATTGTGCCAGACCATCACCGACATCCGGATGGCACCTGTCCACCCGCCGGGCGTGGGTATCCCCGATCAACCGGGTACCAGTCCCTGGGTGATCAGTAAGAGCCCGACCGCGGGCAGGAAGTTGTTCGCCTGGTGGGTGACGATGCTGGCCAGCAGGTTGCCGGTGAGCATCCGGGCCAGCGCGATCGGCAGTGAGATCACCACCAGCAGTGGGGTGCGCAGCAGTTCCAGGTGCGCAACGGAGAACAGCGCCGTGGTCAACCCCAAGATCACCCAACGGTTCCACTGCCAGTACTCCACGGCCCGCCACAGCACGCCGCGGTAGAGCACCTCCTCGCACAACGGCGCGACCAGCCACACGCCGAAGAACAAGATGAGCGCCATCCCGAGCGGCAACCGCAAACCGTCGAACGCCTCCCCCACCGCTGAATTCGCCTCACTGGTACCGACCCAGCGCGCCCAGAGTGCGGCGGCCGGCACGGTGATGACCAAGCCAACGACGCCCAGCACCAGCCCGACACCGACGTCAGACAGGCGCCATCGCAACGACAGCTGGCTACGTAGTCGTTGCACCAGGTTCCCCTGACCGAGCAGCGCGGCACCGGTCGTCGCGACCACGGCGGCCAGCACGGTAGGTACCAGCAGCACCAAGACCAACGCCGCGGGCGGCAATGACCCCGCCGCGGGCTGGCGCGGGGAGGCGAGCGCATAGGGCAGTACCACCAGCAGTGACGCCACCAGGAACGTCACCTCACCGACGACGAAGCAGCCGAGCATGAGCCAGCCCCGGCGAGTGTCCCGCGGAGCCGACACCTCCTGCTCGTCGGTGGAATGTCCCGCTGTCATCGTGCCCAGATCCGGCCGCGCAACAGCAGCAACACCGGGTCCCGCAACGCATTGGGGTCCAGCCGCGGATCGGTATGAGTGACCAGCAGGTCGGCAGGAGCACCAGCGACCAGGCCGGGAACGCCCAGCCAGGCACGGGACGCCCAACTCGCCGCCGCGAGTGCCTGCGAGCCGTCCATCCCGACGGTGCGTAACGCGATGATCTCGTCCACCAGCCGGCCGTGGTCGACGCCACCACCGGCGTCGCTGCCGGCGTAGACCCCGATCCCCGCCTCGACGGCGGCACCGACAGTGTCCCGGACCCCGGCGTGCAGCGCCCGCATGTGCGCGGCGTAGCGCGGGTACTTCCCGGCGCGGTCGGCAATCGCTGGGAAGTTCTCGATGTTGATCAGCGTGGGTACCAGGGCGGTGCCGCGCGCGGCCATCTCGGTGATGACGTCGGCGGACAGGCCGGTGCCGTGCTCGATGCAGTCGATCCCAGCGGCGATCAGGCCTGGTAATGCCTCCGCACCGAAGACGTGCGCGGTGACTCTGGCGCCGGCGGCGTGGGCCGCCGTGATCGCCTCGACCAGCACGTCGTCGGGCCACAGCGGAGCCAGATCACCGGTGGAACGGTCGATCCAGTCGCCGACCAGCTTGACCCAGCCGTCCCCGGCCGCCGCCTGCTCGGCTACGGCCTGCGGGAGCAGCGCCGGTTCGTCCAGCTCCACGCCCAGTGTCGGGACGTAACGCTTGGGACGGGCCAGGTGCCGACCAGCCCGGATGATCCGCGGTAAGTCGTCGCGGGCCTGTAGCGGACGAGTGTCGATCGGAGCTCCGCAGTCCCGGATGAGCAGGGTGCCGGCATCCCGGTCGACGGCGGCCTGCTCGGCGGCCTCGTCCAGGCTCACCGGTCCTGATGGGCCGAGACCGACGTGGCAGTGTGCATCAACCAAGCCGGGGAGCAGGTAGCCGCCGTCAACGACAGTGGTCGCCCCGAGGACCGGCTCGGTGTAGATCAGCCCGTCAGCCACCCAGAGCTCACCGGGTTCGTCGGCGGGCAGCAACACCCCACGCAGGTGCATCACCGGCGCCCTGAAAGGCCCCGAAAAGGGCACCGTCACTTCTTGGGAAATTTGAGCTTCGACGGGTCGAAACCGGGCGGTAGTTGGTTGAGACCGGGCAAGTCAGGCAGACCACCAGGCAAGCCGCTGGGTAAGCCTCCGGGGAATCCCCCGGGCAGCCCGCGGCGTACCTTCGGCGGCGTCGGACCCCGTCCTTTGCCCTTCTTGCCTTTACGGCCCTTGCTGCTTCGGCGCCCGGGGCCGGTCCCAGGGAAACCGAAGCGGCCGGCCATCTGCTGCATCATCTTGCGGGCCTCGAAGAACCGCTCGACCAGCTGGTTGACCTCGTTGACCGTGACCCCGGAGCCCCGGGCGATGCGCTGCCGCCGGGAGGCATTGATAATCTTCGGATCGGCCCGTTCGTCGGGGGTCATGCCGCAGATGATGGCCTGCAGCCGGTCCAGCTGCTTGTCATCAACCTCGGCGAGCTGCTCCTTCATCTGGCCCACACCGGGCAGCATCCCGAGCAGGTTGGCGATCGGCCCCATCTTGCGGATCGCCTGCATCTGCTCGAGGAAGTCCTCCAGGGTCAGCTCACCGCTGCCGATCTTGGCAGCGGCCTGCTCGGCCTGCTCGGCGTCAAAGACCTGCTCGGCCTGCTCGATCAGAGTGAGCAGATCCCCCATCCCCAGGATCCGGCTGGCCATCCGGTCGGGGTGGAAGACATCGAAGTCCTCCAGCTTCTCCCCGTTGGACGCGAACAGGATGGGCTGACCGGTGACCTGCCGCACCGACAGCGCCGCGCCACCGCGGGCGTCGCCGTCGAGCTTGGTGAGCACCACGCCGGTGAAGCCGACGCCGTCGCGGAACGCCTCGGCGGTGTTCACCGCATCCTGGCCGATCATGGCGTCGACGACGAACAGGATCTCGTGGGGCGCCACCGCGTCGCGGATGTCGGCGGCCTGACGCATCATCTCGACATCGATGCCCAGCCGTCCGGCGGTGTCCACCACGACGACGTCATGCTGGCGGGCGCGGGCCTCGGCCACCCCGCGGCGCGAGACGTCGACCGGGTCGCCGACACCGTTACCCGGCTCGGGGGCATACACCTTGACCCCGGCCTGCTCACCTACCACCTGAAGCTGGGTGACCGCGTTGGGTCGTTGCAGGTCCGCGGCGACCAGCAGCGGGGTGTGGCCCTGGTTACGCAGCCAGCGGGCGAGCTTGCCGGCCAGTGTCGTCTTCCCGGAACCCTGCAGGCCGGCCAGCATGACGACGGTCGGGGGTGTCTTGGCTAGCTCCAGTCGCCGGGTGGCGCCGCCGAGGATGCCAATGAGCTCCTCGTTGACGATCTTAATGACCTGCTGGGCGGGATTCAGCGCGGCGGAGACCTCGGCGCCCTTGGCGCGCTCCTTGATCTGTGCGACGAACTGGCGGACCACCGGCAGCGCGACATCGGCCTCGAGCAGTGCGATGCGGATCTCGCGGGCGGTGGCGTCGATGTCGGCCTCGGCGAGCCTGCCCTTGCCCCGCAGGCCGGACAGCGCTGATGTGAGCCGATCGGAGAGGGTGTCGAACACGCCGGTCGCGCTCCCTGGGGGTCCGGCGGGGTGATGGCCCCGGAGTGTGGCTGTAGTACCACCAGCGTAGCTGGCTTGCCCTGGAGGGAGAGCCTGGACCGTCGGCAGCCCGGGCCCCACCCCGGGCTG
>DATEMN010000252.1:0-2765 GCA_035275565.1 Pseudonocardiaceae bacterium
AGTACGGACCGTCTGGGACGTAGCGGTAACCACGGCGCAGCGCCGGATCGATCGCGGCCCCCCCGGCCAGCGCCATGTCCGCGCTGTAGTTGAGCAGATCCTGGCAAGCCAGGTGCACCGCGACCAATGAGGTCGAACACGTGGTTTGCACATAGACGCTCGGCCCTCGAAGGCCGAGGTGGTAGGATAGCCGCGTTGACAACAGGCCAGATGCATTCGCTGTCTCCACGGCGATACTGGTTACCGAGGCCGGTGCTCCGGCCAGCCAGGGATACAAGTTGTCGAGGTAGTATCGGCTCTCGTTCGCGCCCGCGTACACGCCGATAGCTCCGGGGTAGCGAGTGGCGTGGTACCCGGCATCCTCGAGCGCGTGGTAGCCGCACTCCAGGAACATGCGCTGCTGCGGGTCGAGCAGCTCCGCCTCGCCTGGCGAATAGCCGAAGAACCTTGCGTCGAAACAGTCCATGTCCGGGAAGTCCGACTCGACCCGCACCAGGTTCGGATCATTCAACGCGGCAGGATCGCCACCGGCTGCCAGGTACTCCTCGTCAGAGACGTCCCGAATTGATTCGTGACCGGCCTTCAAGTTCGCCCAGAATTCTGTTGCGTTACGGGCACCGGGAAACCGACAGGCCAGGCCGATGATCGCGATGTCAGTGCTCGTGTCCGGCTCGGCAAAGCTGTTCGCATCCTGACTATGCACGGCGATTGGTTTCCCTTCTCGACGGCTCGGCTCCCCGGCCTTGCCTAGCTCGGCGCTGTCGGCGGGCTCGCGCGGCGACCCGATCCAGCTCATCCGACTCCTCAGCGGCCGCACCAAAGTGTGCCGAGAGCGAAGCTACGGTCGGATAGCGATAAAGGTCGACGGTGGCGACCTCGCGCCGCAGCCGCCGCGCCAGTGCGATCTTCATCTTCAACAGCAGCATCGAATCTCCACCCAGCGCGAAAAAATTACCCGTCCGGCTGACGACAGGAATTCCTAGCAACTCGGCCCAGGTAGCGGCCACGATTTTCTCAACTTGCCCACAGGCCGGTTCATTGTCTGTTGGTTCTGGTTCGGTATTGCGTTCCAGAAGCACCCGAACGAGGGCGCGGTCCACTTTGTCGTTGACGGTCAGTGGCAGTTGGGGCAACACGACGAGGCGGTTCGGAATCATATGTTCCGGCAGGCGCCCGGCCAACCAGTCACGTACTTCCCCCGTGCGGATTGGATCACTTCCAGCAGCGAGGCCAGCACGGAGGTGGACCAGTGGAGAGGCGTCCTGATGCCATGTCTGCACCCGTTCGAAGCCGTGCTCGGAGAGCAAACGGTACCACTCCTGCGTGCCCAGCAGCGGTGTGC
Organism: Pseudonocardiaceae bacterium; assembly: GCA_035275565.1. Taxonomy (GTDB): domain Bacteria; phylum Actinomycetota; class Actinomycetes; order Mycobacteriales; family Pseudonocardiaceae. The sequence goes on from DATEMN010000252.1 coordinate 1,343, forward strand.
CCCGCTGTCGGCGATCGTTGTCCAGAGTGCTGAAACCTCGGGTTGGCAACACTGCGGCAATCATCGCGAGCGGGGACAGCACTGCCTGTTCCAGCGCCAGCAGTACACCATGCGGGGCGAGCAGTTCCGCAGCCGAAGCCAATCCCGAAGCGACCTGGTCGAAAGCGTGCAGTGAGTTGTTGGCGAGCAGCACATCAAAGTGCCGATGCAAATACTCAGGAATCACATCGCCAGTCAGCCGGTGGAACCTCAACTGGTGGGACTGGCCTGTCAAGCGCTGCTTGGCCTGTGCAAGTAGCCTGATTGCGGTGTCCGTCACGGTGTAGTCGACACGATCCGGCGATAGCCGTTCCAGCAATCGGGCGGTGTTGCGCCCGGTACGGGCACCCAGCTCGACGATTCTCAGTGGACGATCAAGTGCTCGGGCGAGATCGTTCAGGGAATCGGTTATTTCGTTGAGTGCTACCGTCGTCCCAGGAAGGATATCGATCAGCGCCTCGGGTGCCAGCACTGGATCTTCCAGCAGCGTGAGTGCGTCGAGATCCCCGCGGAGCATGGCAACCAGGTCATCCACCCGATCCGCGAGCTGGGTCGCCACCGCGGCCAGAGGCGTGCCGGCAGCCTGTTCCACCAGCTCAGGCCATCTCCCGGGTTCTGCGACGAGGGACAGTCGCGTGCCAGCGGCAGCCCCGCCGTCATCAACGGTGAGAACCTCGCGTTCGACGAGCCAGGACAACCAGAGCCGGAAGGTCGGAAGCTGGTCATCAGCGACCTCGAACGAGGTAGCCAGCACCTCCGGACGCTGGGGCCGGTCAGTGATCGCGCATCGCCGGAACAGCAGATGCGTCAGCAATGCCTCGACTAGTTCCGCCTCCGCTTCGGTAGCGGGCAAGGCGATCGGGTCGACCTGCCGGGGTGTGTGCAACACACGATTCAGCGCCGAACACCACTCCGGCGTGGTAACGACCCGTTCACTCCGGCCGCCACGAGCCGTCACTGCCGCGATCATCGTCGTGGTGGGCTTACCGAACATGGCCACGACTGCCCGGCCGATCCGCGGATGGGTCTCGAGCACGGCCTCGATCTCACCGAGCTCGGTGCGGTAGCCACGAATCTTGTGCTGCGTGTCCCGACGACCGAGGAACTCGAGGGTGCCGTCTGGCCAGTAACGGCCCTGGTCACCAGTGCGGTACCAGCGCTGCCCGGCGTGGATCACGAACCGGTCGGTGGTGCGTTGCGGGTCACCGCGGTAGCCTCGCGCCACTCCAGCACCACCAATCCACAGCTCGCCCGCGACCCAGTCCGGGCAGTCTCGACCGTGGGCATCGACCACCCGGTAGCATTGGTTGGCTAAGGGGAAGCCATACGGGACCGAGCTCCACGATGCGGGAATCTCGGCGGGAACATCAATCGCGTTGGACCA
>DATEMN010000253.1:0-5470 GCA_035275565.1 Pseudonocardiaceae bacterium
CGACGAGCAGCGCCACCGCCATGGCGCCGGCGCCCACCGCGATCGCTGCCGGTGCCGCACCCAGGCGCTCGCCGAAGCCAGCGGATCCAGCCCACGCCAGGTGCCGGCGCCCGGTGCCGTCGACGGCGAGCAACAGCGCGAAACCCAGCGCCCCCAACGCAAAGCTCCACCAGGGCAGCAGCCGATCTGACAGTGCCGCAGGTACGACAACCACACCCACCAGTACCAACCCCGAGGTGGCGGGTGCTGCGGCCGAGACGGCCAGGGTGTCCACCGCGATGGTGATCAGCCCGACGGCGACCACCACCAGGCAGAGCAGTTCGGTGCTCGCCGACACCGGGGGAATGCTGTCTCGAATCTGCTGGGCGGCCCGTCCGAGTAACGACACCAGTTCGGCGGCTGCCGCCGGGCCGGGCAGCACGACGAACCGACCGCTGCCGGTGAACATCGCGGTGACCAGCCCCACTAGCGCGGCGAGTTGACCGGCCGCGACCACGATTGACGGCATCCGCAGCACCCGCAGCAGCACGCCGGCAGCCACCACCACAGCGGTGGTTACCCCCACTAGGCCCCACCAGTGCCATCCAGTGAGCACCCCAGTCAACGACGTCGCGGCGAGCGCCACGGCCAGCCCAGCCGCTGGGCCGCTCACGATGCCGTTCACCGCACCGGCCAGCGCCCGGGAAGCCCGCTCGCTAAGGGCTCTCACCGCAGCGCCTCCCGCTTGCTGCGAGAGCTGATGCACAAGAGATCCCACACCGCAGACGGTGGTTGTGCCGGGCGGGCCACCGTGACTGACCAGCCCGCAGCGGCGAGTAGCCGAGCGGCCTGGGTCGGATCGGAGGGGGCCGGATCGGGCGCGGCCGCAGCAGGGGAACCATCCTTCACGGGGTCCCAGGCCGCGACGTCGAGCAGCACGGCGTGGCTGCGTAGCCCGCGCGGGCGCAGCGCCAGCAGCTGTTCGAGAGTTGCCGGCCCGACCGCCCCGAGTACCGCCACCACCTCCTGACCCCCGGCCAGCGCCGGGCCGCCGGCGAGGTCGGGCCTGGGGGTCGCGCGCAGCGCAGCGAGCGCGTCGAGCCCGATGTTGATGATGTGGTCGATGACGTCGGTGCCACCGGCGCGCACCACGCCGTCCTCGGTGACCAGCCGCACCCGCTGACCGTGCCGCACGAGGTGCACATACACGCTGGCGGCCAGCGACACCGCATATTCCAGACTCGAGGAGGGTCCGCTGCCGCGGTGTGCCGTGGCTCGGTGATCCAGCAGCACGGTGGCACCACCGAGCCACGGCCACTCCTGCACCCGCACCATCAACTCGTCTCGCCGAGCCGTCGTGCGCCAGTGCACCTGACGCAGGTCGTCGCCTTGCCGGTAACTGCGCACCACGACGGCGTCCTGACCGGGTCCGGCGCCCGCCCGCCCGGCGCTCGCCTGGCCGGTGCCCAGCTCACCCCCGGCGGGCATCCCGGTCAGCGGTGCCACCATGGGCGTCACGACCAGCCGGCTGTGCCCGGTGAGCGTGCTGCGGTACTCCGCCAGACCGAACGGGTCGGTGATCCGCACGATCAGCGGACCGAGGGTGTGTACTCCGCGTTCCCCCAGGTGTAGCTGGTAGCTCAACCGCACCGCTGGGGACCGTGGCAGGCCGGTCAGCCCGAACCGGGCACAGCTGCCTGATACTGGGGCGACCAGCGCGGGGGGCACTTTGTCCTCGATCAGCAGCCTGCTGCTGCACCGCCCGGTGGAATGCACCACCAGATGCACCTGGTGAGCGCTGCCGACCGGGATCCGGGGTGGTCCGGGCTCCCTGGTGGCCCGCAACCTGACCCGGGTGAACCCGACGACCAGCGTGGCCAGTAGGGGAAGCACCACGGCGAACACGGCCGCCCGCAGCAGGTCCCGTTCGTCGAGCAGGACCGCGCCGAGCATCGCCGCGAGACCGCCGGCCAGTAGGCACCAGCCGCGGGTGGTCAGGCCGCCTCGCAGCCTGGGCACCTAAGGCACCTGGGGCGGGCGGTACCAGACCGCGGTGCCATTGTGGCCGCCGCGGCCGTCGACGCTCACCGGCGCTGCCCAGGCCGGCGCTTGGGGTACCGGTACTCGCGCCAGCACACTGCGCACCAGACCCTCCGGCGACAGCCGGTCGGCCTGCGCCTGCGCGGTGAGCACCAGCCGGTGGCCCAGCACCTGCGATGCGACAGTCTGCACGTCGTCGGGTACCACATAGTGCCGGCCGGCCAGTGCAGCTGCCGCCCGGCTGGTGCGGATCAGCTGCAGGGTGGCGCGTGGCGAGGCGCCCAGCCGGAGTTCGGGCAACCGGCGAGTGGCGCCGACCACCTCCACGACGTAGCGACGGATATCTGCGGCTACGTGGATCAGGCGCACCGTCTGGCACAGGTCTCTCACCTCGGCTGCGGTGGACACCGGCTGCAATGTGATCAATGGATCGGCCGCCGCGTGCTCGTCCACCATCGCGAGCTCCGCGGCGGGATCCGGGTAGCCCAGCGACACCCGGGCGGTGAACCGGTCACGCTGGGCTTCTGGTAACGCGTAGGTACCCTCCATCTCCACCGGGTTCTGGGTGGCGACCACCATGAACGGGCCGGTCAGCGGGTAACTTCGCCCGTCGACGGTGACCTGGCGCTCTTCCATGCACTCCAGCAGCGCGGACTGCGTCTTGGGGGAAGCGCGGTTGATCTCGTCGCCGATCACCACGTTGGCGAAGACCGGGCCTGGCCGGAAGTCGAAGTCCCCAGTGCCGCGATTGAAAACGGACACGCCGGTGATGTCGCTAGGCAGCAGGTCGGGGGTGAACTGGATCCGGCTGACCGTGCAGTCCACAGACCGGGCCAGTGCCTTGGCCAGCGATGTCTTGCCTACTCCCGGCACGTCCTCGACCAGCAGGTGGCCCTCGGCGAGCAGTGTGATCAACGCGGTTCGGATCGCGTCGGGCTTGCCGACCAGGACTCGCTCGACGTTACCCGCGATCCGCTGGGCGACAGCGCGCACGTCCGCCAGTTGCATCCCGGTGGGCGGCACGCTCACAGCACCTCCTGATATTCCTCCGCGACCTTAACCGCCCGGGCAGCGACAAGCATCCATGTCGCACTCAAGGTGGCCTCCGGACAGCGATAAGCATCCATGTCGTGCTTCGGAGGGGTGAGTGCGCCACTTTGCCCCACCTGGGGAGCGTGGGGGTGCCGGTGGTGGGTTTTCGGGGGGTGGTGGGGCGTCTTTTGGGTGCTCAGGGAGGTAGTAGGGGTGATCTCCCCCACCCGGGCGGTGCTGCCGCTGAACTGCCTTGATCGGGCATTGCTGAGGGGCGAGCAGGCTGCTCTCGCGTTGACAGTGGCGGGAAGTGGGGTAAGGTGGTTGGCGGTGGAGCACAAGGGTGCTCTGCGCCGGTCCACCGGGTCAGCTCGCCGGGCTGCTGGGGAGGTGGGTGACCCGTGTTCCTGGGCACGCATACCCCCCGGCTCGATGACAAAGGTCGGTTGACGCTGCCGGCGAAATTCCGTGACGCGCTCGCAGGGGGGTTGATGGTTACCAAGGGACAGGACCACTGCCTCTACGTCTTCCCGCGCGCCGAGTTCGAGGAGATGGCCCGCAAGGTGGCGCAGGCGCCCTTTACCAACGAGGCGGTGCGGGCCTACCAGCGTTACCTGTTTGCTGGCACCGACGAGCAACGTCCGGACGGGCAAGGCCGCATCTCGATCGCAGCCGAGCTTCGGCGCTATGCCGGGTTGAACAAGGACTGCGCGGTGATCGGGGCGATCAGCCGGTTGGAGATCTGGGATGCCGAGGCCTGGCAGCGCTACCTGGAAGAGCACGAAGAGTCGTATGCGCGGGCGCAGGAGGAGGTGCTGCCCGGCGTGATGTGACCGGATGCATCGTCTACCGGGGCTGCCAGTACCGAGGGTCTGCCAGTACCGCAGTACCTCCAGTCCCGGTGCCGTGAGGCCTCCGTCCGGGTCTGCATCGAATCCGATGCGACGACGCGGACCAGCAAGGTCCTGACGCACCTTCCCCGGCGCCAGGACCTCGTACCGGGCGGAGACCTGGCGGCACTGGGGAGGGTGTTCTCGACACAGGGGAGGGGAGTTGTGAGCGGAGGGAGGTTGGCGGTGGCCGATCGCCCGACCGGTGGCGCGGGGTCGCCCGAGCACATCCCTGTCCTGGTGCGGCGGTGTCTGGAACTACTGGAACCCGCGCTGGCGAACCGGCCGGCGGTGCTGGTTGACGCCACACTGGGGTTGGGCGGGCATGCGGCCGCGCTGCTCGACGCTCATCCCGAGCTCACCCTGGTTGGGCTGGACCGCGACCCGCAGGCGTTGGCGCTGGCCGGTGACCGGCTACAGGTCTACTCCGGACGAACCCACCTGGTGCATGCGGTCTATGACGAGCTGCCCGACGTGCTGGAACGTCTCGGGATCCGGCACCTGGACGGCGTGTTGTTCGACCTGGGGGTGTCGTCACTGCAACTCGATGCCGCCGAGCGTGGTTTCTCCTATGCCCGAGACGCCGCACTGGACATGCGGATGGATCCCGGTGCCGGGCCTACCGCCGCCGACGTCCTCAACGGCTATCCGAAAGGTGAGCTGGCAAGGGTGCTCCGGGAGTACGGCGAGGAGCGCTTCGCGAGCCGGATCGCCACCGCGATCGTGGCCGAGCGGCAGCGCGCGCCCTTCGACAGCACCGCCCGGCTGGTCGAGGTCATCTACCGCAGCGTGCCGGCCGCAGCGCGTAGGCAGGGCGGGCATCCTGCCAAGCGGACCTTCCAGGCATTGCGCATCGAGGTCAACGGCGAGCTCACCGCGCTGCGCTCGGCGATACCCGCCGCGCTGGATGCGTTGGTCGTCGGTGGTCGGCTGGTAGCGATGTCCTATCACTCCCTGGAGGACCGCATCGTCAAACGGGCGCTGATGCAGCTGACCACCTCCCGTACCCCGCTTGGCCTACCGGTCGAGCTACCCGGCCACGGGCCCCAGCTACGCGCGTTGACTCGCGGCGCCGAGCAGGCCGATCCGGCTGAGACCGACGCCAACCCGCGGGCGGCCTCGGTGCGGTTGCGGGCCGCCGAGCGCATCGCCATACCTCCTCGGCACGCTGACCGTCCGGAGACGACCTCATGATGGCTCCCTCCCGCACCGTGACGTCGACGCGTGCCACGGCCACCGCACCCCGCCGCCGGGACGCCGGGGCGCAGCGGGTGCGCTCCCGGGCCGTCCAGCGGGCTTACGCTCGGCGCGCGCAGCACACCGGGACGTCGCGCGCTGCCCGGGACAGGGTGGACGCTGCCCACCGGGCGTCTTTCGTGCTGCTGATGATGGTGGTGTCAGGGGTGGCGCTGGTGGCCACGCTGTGGTTGTCCACGGCGGCCGCTGCCGACTCCTACGCCCTGCGCAGTGACCAGGAACGAGCCCGCAACCTCACGGAGCGCTCGGAGAACCTGGCCCGCGAGGTGGCT
>DATEMN010000254.1:0-2637 GCA_035275565.1 Pseudonocardiaceae bacterium
AGACCTGGAGAATCCTCCACACCGACTACCGCCGACCACTCGCAACCTTCGCAGACACCATCAGCGCCGTCATCGGACTACAGTTCTACCGGACCGCGTGAATAACCCTCTATCAGCGAGCGCCCGGCCGAGGCCGCAGACCGGGCGGTGCCGGACCACGGGGAGGGTGACCTCATCATCGGGAACAACGGGAAATCGCAGATCGCGACCCTGGTGGAACGGCACAGCCGACTCGTGATGCTCGCGCGTATACCGTACGACCGATGCGCCGATCGGGTCGCGACGATCCTATCCCAACATATCAGCGAACTCCCCGACCAGCTACGCCGATCATTGACCTGGGACCAGGGCGTGGAAATGGCACGCCATGTCCAGTTCACCATGGCCACAAACGTCCCCGTGTTCTTCTGCGACCCGCATTCACCATGGCAACGCGGCAGCAACGAGAACACAAACGGGTTACTCTGGCAGTACCTTCCTAAGGGAACCGATCTCTCGTGCTACACTCAAACCGAACTCGATGAGATCGCAGCGAAACTGAACCGGAGACCCCGAAAAACACTGGGGTTCAAAACTCCGGCAGAGGTACTTGAAAAAGCGCTAAGAGAAGCAGCCGATGCACTGACCGCTTGAGGCCGCCCGGACCTTGCATGGATGTACAGACGGCTCGGTACAGCCAAGTACAACAAGGGAGCGCCTGCGACGTGGGCGACTCGCGAAGCGTTGATGCGGCCCGCAGGCACGGCACCGCGTACCCCGGCCCCGCAGTTCCCCTGTGCCGTGCCAAAACTCATCACACGGCTTGGTGACCTGCGGCGCCGGTGACACAATGTGATCATGACATGATCGCGGACCGTGCTGTTCGACTGCTGTACGACTTCGCACAACGCAACAGCCCCGTCTTGCCTCCCTTCTTGGTGCACGGCAAGGACGCTCTGTGCCTCAATGCAACTGTGCCAGCTGATGTATCACGCTGCCTACCGGATGGCCCGCGATCAGCGGGTGCCGTTGATGGACGTGCCCTGTGACCGCAGCAACGCGCGTCAGCCCTCGGGCCGGTGCAATACACCAAGTAAGGACTGGTGCACCGCCCGGTGGTCAGCTGGATCGCACAGTGCCACATCCGCCGCACTAACCCGGTACCATTCATCGGCACCGGCATAGCGGACCTCGACACTGACCCGACCCGACGGCGTAGCGCGGGTGCGCAGCTCTAGCTCCCCGGTAATCACCCCGACCTCATCGGTCATCACCCCACCCGGTGCTGCAACAAACGTCGAGGACAGCTCGGTGTCCACCATGTCAGTGCTCAACATATCCCTCGATATCACTTCCGATACCAGCTACGAAGACGGCATACGGTGCCCGATGATCGACGTCTATCCACCAGCACCACGATCATGGAGAGGGGTATCACCGATGCCGGACCACCCTGCGCCCGCGACACTATACTCGCAGCAGGCCATGCACCATGACCCCGACGCTGTTGCGTCCACGGACGCAACAGCGCCCTCACGAGTGGTGGGGGCCCGGACCATCACTCCTCTGGTGGTGTTTCAGCGGTGCAGGTGTTGAGCATCTCGATCAGCGTGTCGTGTTCAGCCGGGGTGATCGACAGTGCGTAGACCTGCTTGATGTTGGTCCAGGCCCGAGCGTAGGTGCACCAGTAGGTGGCGCGTGGGGGTTTCCATTGATCCGGTGACTGGTCGCCCTTGGCTCGGTTGGAGCTGGCCGATACCGCGATCAGCTGGGGGTTGGTCAGATCGTTGGCGAACTGGCGGCGTTTGGCGGTATCCCAGGTATCGGCACCGGACCGCCAGGCGTTGGCTAGCGGCACCATGTGGTCAATATCCACCATAGCCGCCAAGGTGAGGGTCTTGTCGTCATAAGGGCTGTACCAGTTTCCGCTGCTCGCTCGGCAGTCGGAGTCGTTGACCACGTCTTGGCCGTCGCGGCGTAGGACCACCTCGCGGGTGTCGCAGCGACCGGTGATGGTCACCCAGTGCGGAAATTTGTCGCGGGAGTAGCCGGTCATCGAGTGCGGTGGCTCCACGGTCAGGGTGTCCAGCTGGCTGCGGGCCGCCTCAGCAGTCGAGGGCTCGGGCAGTGCCTGCACCACCGCCGGCCGCAGCGCCAGCACTCCGGCCGGATCGGCCTGGGCTGGGTGTGGCCGTGAGTGGCAGCAGTAGCGATGCCACGGCGGCAACGAGTGAGGTCACTAGAGTGTGGGGCACGGGACTCTCCTGAGCCGGGCGAATGCGTCTGAAGGAGATCTCGACCTGTTGGCTCGGTGTCTTAAGGCTGGCCGGCGCGTTCACCCAAACGGGTTGCTGTTATCGCTCTGATTCCCTGGAGCGCCGTGATCTTGTGCGAATGCTGCCCTCGCGCACGTGATCCTTGACTGACTCAGTGCTCGCTCACTCCCCGTACAAGACCGGCAGACACTGGGGCGTTAGTGGATAACCGGTTCAGGCAGGCTGTGCTAATGCGTCGTCGCCACCTCGGATACCTCCGCCAAGGTCGGGCTTCGTTGGGTTCCGCTTCCGTGCGTCACAAACGCTAAGGAGAGCTTGATGTAGGTAGAGCTCCTGGAGGCGATGGTAAACATTCAGCCCGGCCCTGACCAGTGCATGACGG
>DATEMN010000255.1:0-3537 GCA_035275565.1 Pseudonocardiaceae bacterium
GGCGCCCGCCACCGCGAGCAGCTGCGCGGCTACCTCGCTCGCGTCGTGCAACACGAGTGCGACCACCTCGACGGGACGATCTTCCTGGACCGCATGACGTCGATGGCCAGCATCACCACGATCGCCAACTACGCCCGCTTCCACGCCCCAGCCGCGACAAACACGGGGTAGTGACTGGCGACACCCAAGAAACCAGACCCATCGACGACGCATCCGCCACCACCTACCGCCTCGCCGGGCCTGACCCGCCCCTGAGCCGGCCGCCGCGACCGCCGGTCTTCTACACCGCAGGTCGCAGCGACCGGATGCGGGCCATGGACCTGGGCGAGTAGGCAGCGAGAGGTGTGCGAAGACAATTCAACCGCCGTGAAGGTTCGACCACTAATTTCAACCCACGCAGCAGCAATTGCTGCGTGGCGCATCCCGACGAATACGCGGCGTACGGTGTAGTTGATCCGTCCGCCCTCGCGAGCGACCACTGCGCGGTGATTGAGGGCAAAGGACTAGTAGTGCTTTGGTAGGTGTGGGGAGGGTTGTGTAGCCGGGTCGTCGAACTGTCGTGGCATGGTTGCCTGCGGTGTGAGCGATGTCGGGATCGACGACGAGGTTGGGGTCGCTCCGGCGGTCAAGGATCGGTTGGCGGCGTACTTCGCTGATGTTGCGTCGGGGCTGGTGCGTTCTGAGCAGCGTCGCAACGCGGAGTTGTATGCGCGGGCGTTGATGGAGGCGGGGGCGCGTAAGTCGCTTGAGCCGATGGTCGCCCGGCTTGGTGGTGGGGCGGTGGAGTATGAGGCGTTGCAGCACTTCATCGCCGACAGTCCGTGGGAGTGCGAGGTGATCGACAGGGCGGTCGCCGAGCGGGTGTGTGCGGTCATCGAGCCCGCGGCGTGGGTGCTGGATGACACCGGGATTCCCAAGGACGGCAAGCGCTCGCCGGGCGTCAAGCGCCAGTATTCGGGGACGCTTGGCAAGGTCGGCAACTGTCAGATCGCGGTGTCACTGCACGCCGTCGGCACGAAGGGGACGGTGCCGTTGGGGTTTGGGCTGTATCTGCCTGAGGACTGGTGTGCCGACCGCGAGCGCCGCCGCCGGGCCAAGGTCCCCGACGAGGTCGAGTTTCAGACCAAGCCAGCGCTCGGCGCCGATCTGGTCGCGCGCGCGGCGGGCTGGAAGATCGGCCGCGCCCCGGTCTTGGGCGACCAGGCCTACGGCAACGACGCGAAGCTCAGGACCCGTCTGCACGCAGACGGCATCGACTACGTGCTGTCGGTCGGCCCGGAGTGCGCGGTCTACGCACCGGACACCGTGTTCGCGGTGCCGCCGCGCAAGCCCGGGTCGCGCGGCCCGGCCCCCAGCGCGCTGCGCACCGACAGCACGCCGCAGTCGATCGCCGAGCTCGTCGCCGGCCTGCCCGAGGACGCCTTCAAGACGGTCGTCTTCCGCGACGGCGATGGCGAGCCGATCAGCTCGCGCTTCGCGTTGGCGCGCGTGATCGCCGCGCACCCCATCGACCGCGACCGACAGCCCCCACGCGAGGAATGGCTGATCGTCGAATGGCCCGAAGGCCACCAGCAGCCCAGCGACTACTGGATCAGCAACCTGCCCGCCGACACCGAGCCCGAGCGCCTCGCCAGGCTGGCCCGGTTGCGCTGGATGATCGAGCTGGACTACAAGCAGCTCAAAGGCCAGCTCGGCCTGGACCACTACGAAGGCCGCAGCTACCTGGGCTTTCATCACCACTGCACGCTGGTCACCGCCGCCCACGGCTTCCTCACCGAAGAGAGGGCCGACCCAAATCACCGGCGGCCGGCCTGACACTGCCCCAGACGGTGCGGCTGCTGCAGCCCGTCTTTCAGTGCTGGACCGGCCGCTGCTCGACCTGCCAGCAGCCCGTCAACCTCGACCATCTACCGCTCCGCCGGCCACCACAACGCGAGAAACACCACCTACCAAAGCACTACTAGGAGTTTGTTGAAGTTTCGTCCGGTGTGATCGCGACGCTGGGGGTATGGCTCTTTCGGCGTTCGCGGTGCGGTCGGGTGAGGAGACGCGGCAGGTGCAGATGGTCTGTGTCGATGATCTGGTGCCGGCTGATGACGAGTTGCGCAGGATCGAGCGGCTCGTGGATTGGGAGCATGTTCGCGTGACGGCCCGTCCGTTTTACAAGCCCGGTGGGGCGGGTCGGTCGGGGATCGATCCGGCGGTGCTGGTCAAGCTCGCGTTGGTGCTGGCGTGGCGCGGGTTGCCGTCGATGCGAGCGACGCTGAAGCTTGCCGCGACGGACATGTCGATCCGGCGGTTTCTGGGGTTCGGGCTGACTGAGCGGCTGCCCGATCACTCGACGTTCAGTCATGCGCAGACCCGGCGCTTCGCGGATTCGTCGGTGTTCGAGCAGCTGTTCACGGCGGTCCTGCGGCAGTGCGTCGACGCGGGCTTGGTTGGTGCGCGGCGGCTGGTCGTCGATGGCACGCACATCGAGGCCGATGCGGCCCTGAAGAGCTTGCGCGCCGAGCTGACGGTCGTTGCCCGCGACGCCGGTGGCGGTGCCGACCCGGAGGCTGAGAGCGTGGCCGACGCAGACGTGTCGTCGCAGCCAGCGTTGGTGCTGGCCGAGCCGCGGTCGGGGTCGACCCCGAAGCGGGTGGCGTCCAACGCGACCGCGGTGTCGCGGACCGATCCGGACGCCAAGCTGCGTCACAAGCCCGGCCATCGCAAGCACCTTGTGCATCGCGGACAGGTCGCGGTCGACCCGAAGGCCCGCGTGATCATCGCGGTGCAGGCCGAGCACGCGACCGGCAGCGAGGCCGACGCGCTGACCGATCTCGTCACGAGGGCGCGGTTTGCCGGACATAGCGTCGCTGAGTTGGCGGCCGACAGCGGCTACGCCAGCCAGGACTCCTACGCCGCCCTGGACGCGCTGAAGACGACGGCGCTGATCCCGCCTCAGCCCGCCGCCAAGCACGTCGCCGCCGTGAAGGCGCGCGAACGGATGCGCACCCCGACGGGGCGCGATGGGGCGTTTGATCGCCAGGCCCATGCCGAGGGCGCGATCGCCGAGCTCAAGCACCACGGCGCCGACCGTGCGAGATGCCGCGGCACGCGACTGGTGCAACTGCAACTGCTGGCCGCCGCGACCGTGATCAACCTCAAGCGACTGATCGCCGCCCACGACATCGGCCAGCACCAGCAGACCGGCGATCAGACCAGCCACGCCGCCACGATCACCACGCTGACCGGACTGCTCACCCGCGTCCTCAACGAGATCAGCCGCCTCGCCACGACCGATAGTTCAACGGGCTCCTAGACCATCGGGCGTGGCTGCGCCCGCCCGGCGGACGTACGGTCCGTTCGCCGAGCAACGCCACCGGAGGGCAACCATGCGTGCGCACCGCGCTTCACTGATCATGTCGGCGGCCGTCATCGCCCTGGCGGCGCCGACCGCCGCCTTGTCGCACACGGCCGAGGAGCACAAGCAGGAGGACACCGTCGCGCCGAAGACGATCCAGCAGGAGCGCGCCATGACGCGTGCGACGCAGG
>DATEMN010000256.1:0-2639 GCA_035275565.1 Pseudonocardiaceae bacterium
GATCTCGCGGATCTCACGAATCGAGAGGTAGAGGTCCTCACGCTCATCGCGCAAGCGGCCTCCAACGCCGAGATAGCGGCGCAACTGGTTGTCACCGAAGGCACTGTAAAGAGCCATGTCTCGGCGATTCTGCGCAAACTCGGCCTGCGGGATCGAGTGCAGGCGGTGGTGCTCGCCTACGACGTCGGGCTGGTTCGGCCTCGGCATTCCTAGAGTCCGCACGCACAGAAGAGGTCATGGGTTCACGCCCCGGCTCAGAGGAATAGTCAAGACCTGTGGGGCAGCCGCGTGCCACGCTATTCGTCCCGCCCGCCGTGTTGCCGACCGCGCTTGGCCGGGTCAAGTCCTGGGTCGCCTACGAGGCGGCCGGACTCCAGAGTCGAACCCCTGCGTGTCAGGCTGAGTTGAGTCCACTGGTTCACAGCAAATCGGCCTGACGCGGGGCGAGATATGGATCGACTTTTTCATGACCACCAGAACGAGGACCGCAACGGGCGGGGGCCACAATGGACGGATGGATTCACCCGGGCCACGAGCTGATGAGCCCAAGCGGCGCCGCGCGTTCAGCGCGACCGAGAAGCTCGCTCATCTTCAGGCCTACGAGGCCGCTGTCGAGCACGGCGACGGTGGTGGGTATCTGCGACGGGAGGGCCTGTATTCGTCGTTGATCAGCGAGTGGCGCAAGCAGCGTGACGCCGGGGTGCTCGCGGGTCGCAAGCCCGCAGACAAGATCGGCAAGCTGACCGCCGAGCAAGCCGAGATCGCGCGGCTGCGGCGGGAAAACGAGCGGTTGAACAAGAAACTGGCGACCACCGAAACCGCCCTGGACATCATGGGAAAAGCACACGCTCTCTTGGAAAGTCTTTCCGAGAGAGCGGATTCCGACGAGCAGCGCAAGAAGCGTTGACCGCCGCATATAGGTTGCTGACCGCGGGCGGGGTGTCCACCAGGGCTGCAGCGGTGCTGACGGGGCTGGTGCGTTCCACCGCGATCCGCCGGGACAAGGCATCGGTCGCAGCGACCCCGGCGGTTGCGGTGGGCCCGGCGCCGGAACCGGTCAACAAACTCACCGAGTTAGAGCGACGCCGAATCCTGGACACACTCAACAGCTCCCGGTTCGTCGACCTGGCGCCGTTGCAGATCTATGCCCAGCTGCTCGATGAGGGCACCTATCTGTGTTCGGTGTCCACGATGTATCGGGTGCTGCGCGAAAACCGGCAAGTCGCCGAGCGTCGGCGGTTGGCGCGGCACCCGGCGAAGGTGTGTCCGGAGCTGGTCGCGACCGCGCCCCGGCAGGTGTATTCGTGGGATATCACCAAGCTCGCCGGCCCGGTGAAAGGCCAATACTTCGATGCCTACGTGATGATCGATATCTACTCCCGCTACATGGTCGGTGTCCACGTCCATAATCACGAATCTGGTGTTCTGGCAACGGAATTGATGAAAGAGATCTTCGGTATCCACGGTATCCCGCAGGTAGTGCACGCCGACCGGGGCACATCGATGACATCCAAGACCGTCGCCACGCTGCTCGCCGATCTCGAAGTCACCCGATCGCATTCACGGCCACGGGTGTCCAACGACAACCCCTATTCCGAATCACTGTTCAAGACATTGAAATACGGGCCGGAATTCCCCGAACGCTTCGGATCGCTCACCGAGGCAAGGCAATTCATGGATTGTTTCGCCCACTGGTACAACCACGAACACCGCCACACCGGCATCGGCTTGCACACACCCGCCGATGTCCACTACGGGCTGGCCACCGGCAAAGCGGCCGACCGGCGCACCGTGCTCGACGCGGCCCGCGCACGGCACCCGCATCGCTTCGGCACCAACATGCCACCGAAGATCCTGGAACTACCAGACACCGTCTGGATCAACCGACCCACCGACGACACCCAGGAGACCGATACCGCAGCCGCATAACACACCCAACGGTCTCATTTTGCTTGACAAATTCCGTGTAGGCGATCGAGGTGGTCTCGGCCGGTGTGACGGCGTTGGACTGGCGGGCGAGCCAGTCGGTGGCCAAGCTGCTTCGCACCTGGTTCACCGGACCAAGCAGTGCGAGGGCATTCTGTGCGTCGAGGTTGTTGAGCCCGTACTGAGCGATGAAGAACTGTGCGGTGGCCTCACGTTCGTAGGAGTAGTCACGAATGTCGCCCCCAGGATTCTCGATCCGGTCGAGAGTGCCCGCGATCGAGTACCACAGTCGGGTTTCGGTGCCGTCCCAGTACTTGATCCGGCACAGCATGTATTTCGGTGCGTCATCGATGATGTCGTCCTGGAGCATCCCTCCCTCCTCACCGTTGGAGTCGATGATCCTGACTTTGCCGGGTGGTTTCGTCGCGCCGCCATAGCAACTGTTGCTGTCGTCGGTGTTGTAGTACAGCTTGTGCGAACGACCCGAGACCGGATCCTTGATCTCGGTCAATCGTGGCAGTGCGCCGCTGTAGACGTACTGCAGTGTCGCGGGCTTCTTCGAGTCCAACACCGAGGAGACGAGGGCCAGGCTGCCGTCGGCGTTGAAAACTGACACCAGATCGCCTTCGGTTACGGTGATCTTGCCGGCATCGTCGACGGCCATGACTCCGTCCTCACCGACCGGCGGCGCGTATCCCTTCGCGGAGGTCTTG
>DATEMN010000257.1:0-2419 GCA_035275565.1 Pseudonocardiaceae bacterium
GGCCCGGCTGCGAGCCAGCGGTCCTTCCGGCGGAAGAGCGGCGGCTGAGTCGATCAGTCCCGCGGTCCGGCCGCTCTACCGGCACTCGGCGCGCTGTCCCATCGCGCGCCCGGTGCCGTGGCCTGCAACGTGCGCGCGGCCACCCCTGGGTCGGGGCCGGTTGCCGGCCCCGTTCCAGGCTCCGGCGCTCTGCCGGTCATCGGCTCCCATGCCGTCTCCCTCGCAGTTGTCCGTGCCCCCTCCCGAGCCGGGCCTGCGCGGCGGCTCTGAGGAAGGGTACGGAATTGTGAACTCAGTCAATGGTCTGCCTGGGTGGTGCGAAACGAAAGCGCTGTGGCGTACCTTTACCCGGCGATATTGAGACACCCCTGAGACGGGAAGGACACCATGGCCCAGCGTGACGAACCGGTGACCGTGACGCTGGCCGGCATCGCCCGACTCGCCGGAGTGGGGCGTGCTGCCGTCAGTAACTGGCGTCGGCGACATGCCGACTTCCCGCCCCCAGTGGCGGGTACGGACGCCAGCCCGCAGTTCTCCCTCGACTCGGTCGAGGAGTGGCTGACCAGGCACGGAAAGGGTGACGCCGTTGCCGACGGCTGGGAGCGATTGTGGCCCCGCATCGAGGACTTGGGCGACCGGGATCGCATGGGACTCCTCATTGCTCGTGTGGGCGTGCAGTTGGCCAGGGGCGGCGCGGCACCGACGGAGTACACGGCGACGGACGCAGCAGACCCGGAGCGGGCGCTGGCAGAGGAAGCCCTTCGGCTGGCGCGAAAGGACACCGCCAGCGGGAGGGCCGGATTTCACTTCCTCCTGGGACGCTGGCTCGGTACTCACGTGCGGCAGATTGCCACGACTCCGTCTTCTCTCGCCGATCTCATGACGGAAATCGCACAGGTAGCGCGGGCCGGGAAACCAGTACGTTCTGTCGTCGATCCTGCCTGCGGCAGCGGAGGGTTGCTCCTTGCAGCGGCTCGTAGATGGGCGGATGAGGGCGGTCTTGAACTGGCCGGGCACGACCGTGACCCTGTTCTCGCGAGGCTGGCCGATGCCTGGTTGGCCTTGGAGGCCCCAGAAACCGAACGCGAGGTGCTGACGGCCGACACACTGCGGGATGACCCGCTGCCTCAGGCCGACGCGGATGTGGTTCTGTGCAACCCTCCCTCCAATGAGCGGGACTGGGGCCACAGCGAACTTGCCACCGACCGGCGCTGGCAATTCGGGCAGCCACCCCGCACCGAGTCCGAATTGGCCTGGGTTCAGCATATTCTCTCCTTGCTGGATCCGGAGGGCCTAGCCGTCGTGCTGTTGCCACCGGCTGTTGCCTCGCGTCGCGCAGGGCGCCGCATCCGGGCCGGACTCGTCCGTGCGGGTGTGCTGCGTATGGTGGTGGCGCTACCGGTCGGCGCGGCCCAGCCCTATGGCGTGGGACTGCATCTCTGGCTGCTGCGCTCACCATCGGGCGAGCACTCCACAACCTCTGTCTCGTTCGTGGATACGGCCGATTGCCGTCACACCCCTGCGACAGGACGCGGTCAAGCTGTGGACTGGGACGCCGTGCGCGAGCGGATACTGGCCGCACTCGAAGGTGGCGCTGTTGAAGGGACAGCCGTCGTCCCCTTGTTGGACCTGCTCGGCGATGAGACCGATCTCACGCCCGCCCGGCACGTGCCTGCCACAGTGGCCGCCACCGCTTTTGATCTGCGTCGGTCATGGACGGATTTCGACGCTGCGCTGCTGGCCTTGCGTGACAGTAGCCAGGCACTTCGCGTGCTCACCGCAGTGCGTGAGCCGGGTGACCGTCTAGACGTGAGCGTCGCCGAACTCGAGCAGACGGGTGCGGTCACGTTGGCCGCCGGAAGCCCCTTGCCTACCGGCTTCCTGCAGCGCGGCCCCCGGCCTGATGGAGCGGTACCTGCTCTGACTCCGCTGCTCATGGGCGAAGGGCACGGCGGGCAGCAGTGGATGACTCCCGAGGACGTGGAACGCCTTCATGGGGAAGGGAAACTCACGATGACCGCATTCGGTGATGTGGTGGTCGTGGGAGCCGCACAGGGATATGGCGCCTGGGTGGAGACCAAGGCACCGACGGTACTCGGACCGTACTTGCACCGGCTGCGTGTCGACCCAGAGAGGCTCGACCCGTTTTTTCTGGCAGCATGCCTCCGGGTGCGTTCGAACGCGCGGCGCGCGGGTACGCACGCGTCGGTGTCCTCCCGCATCGACGTACGACGTTTGCGAGCGCTGCGTTTGCCTTTGGACGAGCAGCGACGCCATGGCGAGATTCATCGCCTGCTCGTCGAGTTTCAGCATGCCGCGACAGAGATGAGTTCGGTGAGTGAGGCTCTGGGAGACGTTCTCGCCGGACTCTTGGCGAGCGGCGGGCTGGTCGGCGGGCGAGCACCTGAGGAATGACTCG
>DATEMN010000258.1:0-5138 GCA_035275565.1 Pseudonocardiaceae bacterium
GCGAGTCGATCCGGCTGATCCCGAGCTGGCGGAGCGGCTCATTCAGCGTCGAGCTGGCCGGGGAGGTCCTGCTACCGCACCGGACGGTTCGGACGAGCCCACGCAGACGTGGCGGGTTGGTGTTCTCGCCGAGCTCACCGGCCTGACGGTCCGCGCAGTGCACCACTACGATCACCTCGGCCGCCGGCACTACCGGTGAGCGGTGACCCAGAAAGAGCGCGGCGTGTCCGGATCGCGGGTGATCGGCCAGGGCCAGCGCCCGAAGTTCGCGCCTTCCTCGCCGGGGACCGTGACAATGGCTCGCCAGCCGTACTGGGCGAGCAACGCCGCCGGCTCATCGGTTCCCCACTGCAAGGGGGCGCCGAGCTGTGCGAACGCGTCGCGAAAGGACCGCGTCGCCGGATGCATGAGAAACGTCGCGCTGACCAGGTTGGCGCCCAACACACTGCCCGGGGCGGCGAGCTGCGTGGCCTGGCTGAGGACGCGTCGGGCCGCGGCGTCGTCCAGGTACTGCAAGAATCCCTCGGCCAGCCAGATCGACGGCGTATGGCGGTCGAACCCCACAGCCGCCAACGCCTGCGCCCAGGGCAGTGCCAGATCCACGTCAAGCCGGTGGCGGGTGCAGCGCGGAACCGCTCCTACGTTCTCCAGGATTGCGTCCTTGCCAGCCAGCACGCTCGGCCGGTCCAACTCGTACACCTTGGTACCGACTGGCCAGGGCAGCCGGAACGCCCGAGTGTCCATCCCCGCAGCCAGCAACACCACTTGCCGTACGCCCGTGCTCGATACCGCCTCAAGCAGGAGATCGTCGAAGAACCGGACCCGAATCGACAGGTACGGGTTGTTGTGAGCGTCCCCGCCAGCCCTCTCGACATCAGCCAACAGCCCGGCGCCCTGCTCACCAACCAGCGCCGCAGCATACGGATCCGAGAACAGCCGATCCAAGCGCTCATGTTCGCGGGCCCGGGCAGCCGCCACCATCAGCGCGGTCAGCGCAACCGGATCCATGCCTGCACCTCCATAACATCCCCACCGGTGGCCCTGCCGACGGCCAAGTGGACCCTTTTAGCGGTTCCTGGGACAAGCTGACCGCCTAGTGGAACCAAATGCTCCCCAGCCCGAAACGAGGGTGACCACCATTCCACCACCGATGTGCAACTGAGATGCCTCGCGGTTCTGCACAGCTGTGGCCGGCAGTGACTTGTCGGGTTGCTCCTGGTAGATCTGTCGTTGTTGCCATGTGGTTCAGTCCAGGTGTGGCTGCGGGGCTCAGCTGGTCGATGCACGCACGGCCGCGAGCGCGGATGACGTCGCTGTGATGAGCACCGCGTCGGGCAGCAGGACCGACGCATGCCAGGGCAGTTCGGCGAGAACGTCCGGGACGGTCAGCCGGGCACCCAGCAGCCCACCGGTGATCGCCGCGACCGTGTCGGTGTCGCCGCCCATCCCGACCGCCTGCAGAAGGCCGGCACGCAAGGACGACGCCCGCAGCGTGCAGGCCAGGGCCGCGGTCACCGTCTCGGCCGGGTCGAGGCTGATGCCGTGCGCGGGTGGTTGCCAGGTCGCGGCGGCCAGCGACGCGAGCATGACACCCAGCCGATCACTGGCGCCGCACGCGGACCTCGCCCGGGTCTCCTCCTCGATCGCGACGTCGAGCAGCAGCCGGCCGGAGGCACCGTCCAACGCCCACGAGACGCATGCCGCGACCACGCACGCCGCCGCCAGCGCGTCAGGGTCAGGATGAGTGGCCCGGGTCAGCTCGATCGTGCGGCGTCGACACCGATCCGGATCGGTGCGCGGGGTGGCCCAGCCCACCGGCAAGGCCCGCATCGGCGCGCCGTTGGTGGTCCCGCCGCTTCTCGGGAGCTCACCGGTCGCCCGGAAGTGCCTGATCGCGCGTGTAGTGGAGGGTCCGAGCCCGCGGATCGATTCAGCCTGCGCGGCCAGCGTCTGCAAGAACACCCGCGCATCGACGGCCCCGCCGCGGTCGGTCAGGTGCTGGGAGACCAGCAACGTCAACGCGGTGTCGTCAGACGTCGCGCCATGCTCCCATCCCTCACGGGCGGGCAACGTCTCGATCTCTGCCGCGCTGGCACCGGTGGGCGGGAGCTGCTCCCACGGTAATCCAAGCGCATCCCCACACGCATAGGCGGTCATCGCGCCCGCGATCCGGTCCGCCAGCGGGTAGGCGACCATCGGATAGTCAACTATCTTGCTATGCATCCTTCGGACACTACGATCTTACCATGCTGTGGTACGTTTTCGCAGCTCAGCGTCTTGATTACGCTCTGTGGTCGCGTGGTTCTTAGGGCCGCTAGCATAGGGGTTAGACGTCCGTCAAGCCCTCGGAGGAACCGCCTTGCCCGACATGCCCACTGGTCAACTCCTCCGCCTGTACCGCATCGACCGCAAGAAGAGCGCGGTCAGCGTCGCCACGCATGCCGGTATCACCGTGCGCTACCTGGAGATGATCGAAGCCGGAACCAAGACGCCTTCGCTGCCCGTGCTGCGCAAGCTCGCCAAGGTGCTGGGCGTGCGTACCTCCGCCCTCATCGGCGAGGCGCCAAGCGAAGATCACGAAGAGCCGGTCAACTCCCGGCTGGCTGAGATTGAGCGGGCACTTATCACCTACCGCTCCATTGGCTTAACCGAGCAGGGGACACCGCCTGACCTTCCTGCATTAACCAAGCGCGTTAACGCGGCCTGGCAATCTTGGTTCACCTCGCCGACCAGGTACAGCGACGTCCTACAGGTGTTGCCCAGCCTTATTGTTGATGCTGAACGTGTCATACAGGCCACTGGGCGATCGCCCGAAGCCTTCCGTCAAGCATCCGAAGTTTACCAACTAGCCCGATCGGTGGTTATCACGATTGGGCAGGTGGATCTTGGCGGTGTGGTATCTGACCGGGCCATGCGCTATGCGGAAGAGACTGATGATCCGCTGCTGATCGCAGCTGCCACCTGGAACCTTGCTCATGCCCTGCTGGCCGACGACAAGCCCTCTGGTGCGTTGGACCTTGCCATGAAGGGCAGCGAGGTTCTGGAGAAATCACTGCCCAATGGAACACCAGAGCACTTCTCGCTCTACGGTGGGCTGCTACTGGTGGCGGCGATTGCAGCCGGACGCACCGGTGACCCATGGCGCGGTCGTGAGCTGCTGCGGGGGTCAGTCCGCAAAGCGGCACAGCGGGTCGGGAGCGGCAAAGATTTTTATCATATGATCTTTGGTCCTGAGAATCTCGGCATCCATGTTGTGAACCTTGAGTACGAAGCTGGTGAAATTTCCGCAGCGCTGCGGTTCGCCAATGAGGTCGATACTACGTCGATCCCCTGCCTGGGACGCCAGGTTGCGCACCTTTCTCAAGTGGCCCGCATCTATGAGCGTAAGAACAACGACACTGCGGTATTCGTCCATCTTAAGATGGCTGAGCGACTGTGCTCCGAAGACTTTCTCTACAAGGGGACTATGCGTAATATGGTCACCACTCTCGTTAAACGTGCCAAGCCTTCCTACGCTTCCGAAGTGCGGGAGTTCGCCGAACGTATCGGATTGCTGAACTGACAGCTCCAGGCTCACCGAACTCGTAGTTCGGATAAGGTTCAGGCTCGGCTCTGTTCTTCCTCTGATCACTACTGTCATCCTTCGCCCCTCACGCGCAGGGGTGATGGCCGTGCCAGTGATGCCCCCCGCAGTACAACTCCCGTTACTGGCATGGTCATCCCAATGACGGAGGAACACCAATGCCCGGCAAACACAGCTCAAGACCCGACGAGCTGAGCGTGGCGCGCACCACCGCACCGTCGAAGTCATCGATGCGCATACCCTCACCGCGCACTTTCTCACGGCTGACGCTCTTGCTGCTGGCCGTCTGCCCCAAGGTCGTTACATCGCTCTCTGCGGTCAAGACGTGCTGCCTGCCAGTCTTGTTGACCCGGACGTGGCCGGTGTTCGTCGTGTGTTTCGATTCCCGCTCAGAGCACGTTGACGGCTGCTGTGTGCTGAGGCTCGACGAGGCTGCTGCCACCCAGCTCTTCGACATTCTCGGGGAGTGGTTGGGATGACGTGGTACCGGCGATCCCTGAGTGATCACAACATCCACCGTGGCCGTTTGCGTCGTAGCAGAGTGCTGGCGGTGTGCAGGGTGAAGTTCTCACCACTTCGGGCGTGGCGGAAAAGTGGCTCAGTTCTGCCGGGTGAGCTGACTGATCCTGAGCAGGGGTGTCCGGAGTGTTCCCGGCTCAGCTCGTCTGGTGAGCCGTCGCCCGTTTTCCATGTTCAGGTTTCCTGGGTGGAGAGGCCGGAACACCGTGACTGAGGATGACCGTCAGCTCCTGCTTGAGCTGCGTCGGATGGCAGACGCCTGTGGGGCGTTCTGTGCAGGAGTTATAGAGAACGACCTCTCGCAAGGTGACCAGCTGGGCTTAAGCGCCTGGCTGGCTGATATGGCGGAACGTATCCGTAGGCGGGCACTGAGAACGCTAGTTGCCATTGAGGGCGAAGCGTCAGTTCTGCCAGCCAGGCAGGCGGATCGGTATGAGCAAAGGTAAAGGTGGAGCCACGCCTAAAAGAACACCGGTCGGCTGGGTGTTTCTTGACCGGCACCGTCATGACGGGTATACGATCCGGTGGCAGCGGGGTGATGCAGTAGCTTATGTGCTAAGCGGGAAGAAGGTGGGCGATGACGGGATGAGTGATGTCATAGGGACTATTCCGGTGTCGCCGAAGGGGTGGACTGATTTGGCGGAGATACGACAACTTGGGAGGAGGTGGGTGAGGGAGGGGTAAGAATAGGAGTGGAGGCAAAGCTCCTGACCGGCCGCTTGAATCATAGAAAGTGAAATACCCCGCTGGTGGCGAGGCGCTTCACTTGAGTGCATGCTTCGCTCAAACGAGGGAACATCAGTAGGCTAGTCTGGCCAACTCCAGCTGATAACCTAAACTAGTGTAGGTAGATCTGTTTAGCTTTACATTGGTCGCGCAGTGTGGAATAATCTGTCCATGGCACTTTCAGCAGAGGATCGCGCGGAGCTTCAGGCGGCGGTCGGATCAGGTTCGTATGATGGATCGGTGTCGGCGCGGGCGCAGATGGTGCTCTGGTATGACCAGGGCTACCGGAAAGTGGAGATCGCCGTGATGT
>DATEMN010000259.1:0-5737 GCA_035275565.1 Pseudonocardiaceae bacterium
GCGCGTCCGGTGACATCCCGGTCCGTGACCGGTACCGCCCGCCCTGGCTCACTGATCAGGCTGCCCGAGGTGCTGGTAAGTGATCACCTAGCGCCCGTGCTGGATAACCCGCAGGTACCCGAGCACAAACGGTTCTGTCCGAACTCCGCCTGCCGCCACGAGACGGGCCGAGCCCGCAATGGTCGGCCCGGCCTGGTCGAGGGCTTCTGCCCGCAGTGCCGAACCAGGTTCTCCTTCCAACCGCCGCTGCTGCCCGGTTTGCTCGTCGGCGGCCAGTTCGAGGTGGAGGGCGCCATCGCCCATGGCGGGCTGGGCTGGGTGTACCGGGCCCGGGATTGCTTGGTTCCGCGCCGGGTGGTGCTCAAGGGGCTGATCGACCCCGATGATCCGGATAAGCGCCAAGCCGCGGTCACCGAGCTGGCCGCGCTCGCCAAGGCCAGCCACCCGAACATCGTCACCGTGCACACCGTGGTCCGGCATCCACACCCGCTCACCGGGCGCGACGTCGACTACATCGTGATGGAGTTCCTCAGCGGCAAATCGCTCAAGCAGCTCTACCAAGAACGACCGGACAGCGATCCCTACCTCCCGGTGGATCAGGTCTGCGGATACGGGCTGGAGGTGCTGGCCGCACTGAGTCACCTGCACGAGAAGCGTGGCCTGCTGTACTGCGACCTGTCCGGAGACAACGTGATCCACTCCACTGACGGGGTCAAGCTGATCGACCTTGGCGCGGTCCGCCGGATCGACGACTCGGACAGTCCGGTCTGGGGTAAGGCCGGCTTCCAGGACCCGAAGATCGCGACGCACGGCCCGTCGGTCGCCACCGACCTCTACGCCGTCGCGCGGATGATGGCGGTGCTCAGTTTCCCGTTTCCAGGATTCTCGGCCGACAAGCCGATCCCGGATCCGGACGAGGTGGAACTACTGGCTCGACACCCCTCCTTCCACGGGTTGCTGCGCCGCGCGACAAACCCCGATCCGCAGCGCCGGTTCGCCTCGGCAGCGGACATGACCGAGCAGTTGGAAGGCGTGTTACGGGAGGTGCGCGCCCAACAGGAGGGTCGGCCTTTCCCCGCCGCCTCGACCCGGTTCAGTCCGGAACTGCGAGTAGTGGGAGCCGACCCGACCACCTTTCCCACCGGGGAGCCGGACATCGCCGCGGCCGCGCTGGCCCTGCCCGGCCCGCAGGTCGACCCCGCCGACCCGCACGCCGGGCTGCTCGCCGCGATCAGTGCGGATAGCCGTGAAACCGAGCGGGTGCTGACCGCGCTGGCCGACCCGTCGCTGGAGACGCGGCTGCGGGTGGCGCGCGCCCGGATCGAGCTAGGCCAGCCCGAAGCCGGAAGCGACCTTGACGCGCTGGCGCAGGAAAAACCAGGTGACTGGCGAGTGGACTGGTTGCGCGGTCTCAGGTCACTGGTCAACGGCGACGTCGAACCCGCCCGGCGAGAGTTCACGGCGGTGCTCGACGCCCTGCCGGGCGAGGCCGCACCCAAGCTCGCCCTAGCGCTCTGTGCGGCGCGCGACGGTGCCAGCGAGACCGCCGCACGCGGCTACGCAACCGTATGGCAGACCGACCAGTCCTACGTGAGCGCCGCATTCGGACTCGCGCGGGCCCGCTTCGCCCTCGGTGACCTCGCTGGAACGGCTGCCGCGCTGGAGTCGGTGCCGGACAGCTCGCGTTACGCCGTCACGGCCCGGCTGTGCGCGATCCTGGCCCGGGCCCGTGAATGCGCAGCGGGGAAACCACCGGCCGCCGACCTCTTCACCGCAGCCGAGCGGCTCAACGACCTCGACCTCGATGAACAGCGGCGCGCGCTGGCGATCGCGGAAGTCCTCGAGACCGTGCTGAGCTGGGAAAGCGCCGGCCGGTCCTGGCCGCACGGGACACCGATCCCCGACGTCCTGCTCGGCCACCAGCTCAACGAGCACGGCGTGCGTGACGGCTTGGAGGCGACCTACCGCAAGCTCGCTCGGCTGGCCCGCACCGCGGCTGAGCGGTTCACCTTCGTCGACAAGGCCAACGACCGCCGAAAGCGGAGCTGGAGATGACGGCTGGGCATTCCTGCCCTCGGTGCGGGGAGCCGGTGAGTCCGCAGGACCGGTACTGCGAACACTGCGGCGTCAGGGTTGCCGATCAACCACGGGATCGGGTCGAGGTCGACGTCGGGATCGCCGCCGGAGTCAGCGACCGAGGCCGGCGTCACCACCGCAATGAGGATGCTCTGGAGCTGCGTGACCTGGGGGTATCGGGGCGCGACGGAATCGTGGCGATCGTCTGTGACGGGGTGTCCACGGCCGCCCGGCCCGATGAGGCATCCGAGACCGCCGCCGAGGTCGCCGTCGAGGCTCTGGTGGCCGCGCTGCGCGCCGACGAAGATCCGGCTGCCGCGACGCTGGAGGCCATCCACGCAGCGGGTAAGGCGGTCGCCGAACTGGCGGACGGCGACGGGACCGACGGCAGCGCCCCAGCCTGCACGCTCGTCTCCGCTGTCGTCACCGGCGACGCGATCACGGTCGGCTGGGTCGGAGACAGCCGGGCGTACTGGATACCGCGGATCCGGACCGAGTCGGAACGGCCAAGCCGCCTGACCGAGGACGATTCGTGGCTGGCTCAGGTGCTGGCGGCCGGTCTGCTGACCCCCACCCAAGCAGCCGCCGACCGGCGCGCGCACGCCATCACCGCGTGGTTGGGCAAGGACGCCACCGAGATGCACCCGCACGTCGTCAGGATTGAGCCCAAGGACCAGGGCGTCGTCGTGATCTGCACCGACGGGCTGTGGAACTACCTCGACGACGTCGAGGAGCTCACGGCGGCGCTTCCGACAAATGCTCTCGAAGCCCCCCTGGACGCGGCACGCCGGCTCGTCGAGATCGCGCTGCAGGCCGGTGGCCGGGACAACATCACGGTGGCAGTGCTCCCGTTCGTCGCTCGCCCCATCGACACACCACCAGGAGGACCTGTCGTGACCAGCTCAATCAAGTTCCATGGCGCGGTGCACCAGAACCTCTACCTGGCCGAGGGCGGCCGCGAGGTGCACGCCGTCATCACCGTCGACGCCGCAAGAGATCTGGCAGCTACCGCGAACGCCCCGCCACCGGAAGCGGCCGAGGTCATCATTCTGGACTGTTCGGGCTCGATGGGCTCCCCGCCAGAGAAGATCGTCAAGGCGAAACAGGCCGCCGGAGTTGCGATCGACGGGCTGCGCGACGGGGTGCGGTTCGCCCTGATCGCAGGATCGTTCGGGGCCCGGATGCTCTGGCCAGCGCAGCCCGAGCTGGTACGGGCAGACCCGCGGACCCGCAGCGCAGCCAAAGAGGCGCTGAGCAGGCTCGGCGCCGACGGCGGCACCACCATCGGGGCATGGCTGCGGCTGGCTGGTCAGCTGCTCCGCGAGCACCCGGGAGTGATCCGGCACGCCCTGCTGCTGACCGATGGTCGCAACCAGCACGAGTCGCCCGAAGAGCTGGCGGCCGCCCTACAGGACTGTGTGGAGCTGTTCACCTGTGACTGCCGTGGGGTGGGGACCGACTGGTCGGTAGCCGAGCTGCGGACGATCTCGTCCGCACTACATGGCACGGTGGAACTGGTAGTCGAACCGGCCGACCTGGCCGAGGATTTCCGGACCGTGATCAACCAGTCGATGGGCAAAGCAGTCGCCGAGATCGGGCTACGGCTGTGGACCCCGGAGGGTGCCACCGTCAAGCTCGTCAAGCAGATCGCGCCGACGCTGGTGGACCTCAGCACCCGCCGGGTCGACTCCGGCCCGCTGACCGGCGATTATCCGACCGGGTCGTGGGGAACCGAGAGCCGCGACTATCACCTCTGTATCGAGCTCGAGCCCGGCGGCGTCGGGGAGGAGAAGCTGGCGTGCCGGGCGACCTTCGTACACTCTGATGCCGACGGCACCCAGCAACCGCTTTCGCAGACGTTCAGTCATGCCGAGCCACACGGCAGGACGAACGACCTCGCCCACGCGCGGATCCGGGCGTTGTGGACCGACGACCTCGCGGAGACCACCGTGATCAACGACAAGGTCGCGGTGGTCACCGGCCGGGCCGAGCTAGCCAGAGCGGTCCAAGAGGGTCTTGCCGCGCACCAGCGTGGTGAATCCGACCTGGCCGTCGATCACCTCGACCGGGCGCGGGAGCTCGCCGGGCAGGTCGGAGACACCGACCTGTTGACCCGGCTCAACCAGATCTACGACCAGGACAGCGGCACCTTCCGGCTGACCAGGATGAGCGCACAGGACGAGATGCGGCTGGACATCGAGTCGACCAAGACGACACTGCTGGGCCGCGGCTAGGAACCCTCCCATGCCGACCTGCCCGGACGGCCACCACTCGGAGTGGCTCGAGTACTGCAGTGTGTGCGGCGTCACGATGACGGCCACCGCACACCCTGCAGGCGATTCCTGCCCGCACTGCGACGAGCCTCGGATCGGGCCGTTCTGCGAGCGATGCGGCCACCTCCACGCCAGTGCCGCACGGCCCGCGTCGGCATCGTGGTGCGCGGTCATCACTCCGGATCGGGCGTACTTCGAGGCTAGTGGCGCAGACACCACGGTGTTCACGTTCCCGGCGTCAAGCCCGGCCCGCCGTGTCAAGCTGACCGATACCACGGTGCGTATCGGCAGGCGCAGCGCCTCACGGGGGAACAACCCGGAGATCGACCTAGCCGACCCACCGGTCGATCCCGGAGTGTCCCGCGAGCACGCCCGACTGCTCGCCCAGCCCGACGGCTCCTGGGCGCTGGTCGACGACGGCTCCACGAACGGGACATACGTCAACGGCAGCTCCCAGCGGATCCCGACCAAGGCACCGGTCCCCCTGGCCGACGGGGACCGGGTGCACCTGGGCGTCTGGACCACGATCACGCTGCACCGGGATTCGTAGATCACACCGGGGTGCACTCATGGGCTCTTGCCCGGCAGGCTATCGACAGGTAAAGATATGTGAATGCGGCGCGCTGTGCTCGAACAGTTCTGGCCGAGTCGGCGCATGCACGCGTTCGACCAGTTCTGTAGCTAGGCCGCGCGTCGGCGCATGGCCTCCCCCGTCCCGCGCGGCCGGTTCCCGGTGCCCCCTTGGTCAATTCCTCTTACACCAGGAGAGTCCGTGTCCGTTACCGATGAACTGCTCGCCAACAATGCCCGCTACACCGAGACCTTCGGCGGCCAGCTGCCCCTGCCGCCCGCTAAGGGCGTCGCCGTCGTGGCCTGTATGGACGCCCGCTTGGACGTCTACCGCATCCTGGGCCTCAACGAGGGCGAGGCGCACGTGATCCGCAACGCCGGCGGCGTGGTCACCGACGACGAGATCCGGTCACTGGCGATCAGCCAGCGGCTGCTCGGTACCCAGGAAATCATCCTCATCCACCACACCGACTGCGGGATGCTGACCTTCACCGACGACCAGTTCAAGAAGTCCATCCAGGACGACACCGGGATCAAGCCAGCGTGGTCGGCCGAGGCGTTCCCGGACCTCGACGAGGACGTCCGGCAGTCCATCGCCCGGATCAAGGCCAGCCCGTTCGTGCCGAACAAGGGCTCGGTCCGTGGGTTCGTCTTCGACGTGGCAACCGGCAAGCTCAACGAGGTCATCTAACCGCTGTTGGTGGCTCTTCAAGGACCACCAACCCCCGTCCGGGACGTCTCAAACGACGGCCAACCCCCGCTGGCATGCCAGCGGGGGTTGGCTGTCGTTATGAGCAGTGTTCTGGGGGGTTGGTGGT
>DATEMN010000260.1:0-4437 GCA_035275565.1 Pseudonocardiaceae bacterium
ACGACAGACGGCCGCAGGCTCGACGCCAAGAACCCCCGCGGCTTCCGAACCGTGTAGTACGCCTGACGCCCGGCGTCGGGCATGTCAGTACGCATGAAATGAAGCCCTTCTGATCGAGACATTATGGATGATTTAATTACATATTTGCGGATGATTTAAGGCCCACGGTGGCATGGGTGTGGCTGTGGGCGGAGACAACGGTCAACCCGGGTGGGCCCGCGCTACTGTTTGCCGCCAGAGTGGAGTGCGGAGGACTATGTGTCGGAGGACTGGGCGGCGGTGGCGCAGGCGATCAGCCAGCGCATGACAGAACTGCGCATCAATCAGGCCGAGTTGATTGATCGCTCGCGGGTCTCGAAAGCAACAGTCGGCGAGCTTTACCACAATTCCGCTCAGCGTCGGCGGAGCGCGCGGACGTTGGAAGCGCTGTCCATGGCGCTGGGGTGGCACCCGCAGCACCTGGTCGCGGTCCTGAAGGGCCAGCGTGTCCCGGCTCTCGGCGAACCGGTGAGCCGTTCTGATAACGACGTTCCGGGGAGACTGGCCGCGATTGAATATCGTCTTGCGCAGATCGAGACACAGCTCGGCGCTCTTGGCGAGTTGAGTGGCCGCCTCGAGGAGATCAACGCCAATGTCGAAGCGATGATCCAGCTCGTGGACTCCAACCGGAAAAAGTGAGGGACTAGGTGTTGCAGGTGGCTGCTGTTCATGCCGAGAAGTCACCGGCAAATCCGCCGCACCAACCATGCACTGGTGATGCACTCCTAGCTCGCTTGCCGTGCACACGGAGCGCACCTCGCGGCTTCCGGGGCTGTTTGTGATGGAGCCGGTACAGCTGTGGACGGGTCGTACCGCGTGCGCGCTGCAAGCGGCGCTACGGATGACCCATGACTCGTTCGCCGCACATCTGGGCACCGCGGTGCGGACGGTCGCAACATGGCACCAAAAGCCCGACCGCGTACCCAGTGCCGAAATGCAGCAGGCGTTGGATACCACCTTGGAACGCGCGGGAGAAGGCGCCCAAGCACGGTTCACCAGGAATATCGCTGAAACCCGGGTCACGGTGGGGTCACCGAGTCCGCCGTTGGATGATGCAGCTGACACCGCTGAGGACACGGCCGCGACCGTGGTGGACGACCTGACAACGACTGCCGCACCTACGATCATCACGGGGACGACGCAGGATACCGGAGACGGGGACTTTATGGGGTGGTTACAGGTGGCGCACGCCGCGTCGGCGCCGCCGGATGGTTCGGACGTGGGGCAGATCATCCGCTGGTACCGCAGGTACGAGGGGCTGACCCAGCAGGACGCGGCTGTCCGCCTCAACACCACGCAGTCGCGGCTGTCGAAGCTGGAGAAGGGCACCCAGGTGCTGCGCGACATCGCGGAGCTGCGGCACCTAGCGCGCAAGCTGGGTATCCCGCCGGAGCGGTTTGGTGTGCTGGCGGACCACTCGGCGGAGGCAAGCCCGTCCACCGCGCACGTCAGCGACCGGCCCGGCCCAGCCCGCGACAGCCAGGAACGCTGGCGGGAGGTCCGGCGCCGGCTCAACGCCCACCGCGCACTGCTGGGCGATCTGGCCGGCGAGCTGTACCCGGCGCAGCAGCGCATCCCCGGAACGAGTGCGCTCACCACGGCGAGTTGGATGCCCGAGGCCCCGGTCGAGCTGACTGACATCAAGCTGGCCTGGCGCGCTGAGGCGCCAACGCCGCCGCTGCTCGGTAAGAGTCCCGCATCAGCGGGCGCGCGACCTCTGATGGCCAGCAATGAGCGCTATGACCGGTACTCTCGCGCGCTGCGCGATTTGGCCCGCCCCGGACTGTTCGACAACCGGGTTAGTTACCGGTTGCTGGACGTGGCATGGGCTGGTTCCCGGGGAGTGCTGGGGTTCAACTACACGAGCTTTTTCGAGGTTCTCGACGTGTGTGAGAGCGTGGCGCACGAGTTCGCGCAAGCGTGGCTCACCGCAGGCCGAAAGCGCCCGAGTTTCCCGGAGTTGCCGTTTCGCCGGAGCATCGTCGACCCGTTCGATCTGTCCGCGCGACCGGTCCTGCCCGGCATCGCTACGTTGACGATCCGGCGCGACCCTATCGAGGGTCACCGCATGTACCTGCACCACCGGGACGCCAAGTCAGTGGCCTCCGGGGGCGGCACGTATCACGTGATGCCCGCAGGTGAGTTCCAGCCCGCAGCGCTGGCACCGGCGCATCAAAACAACGACTTCTCGCTCTGGCGTAACATCCAGCGCGAGTTCTCCGAAGAGTTCCTCGGCAATAGCGAACACGACGGCAACAGCATTGACCCGATCGCCTACGACACCGACGAGCCCTTCGCCTCGTTCGAGCGGGCCCGCCAGGCGGGTGACTTCCGGGTGTTCGCCTGCGCCTTGGTGTGCGAGCCGCTCACCCTGTGGGTGAATCTGCTGACGGTCGCGGTCATCGAGGCGCCGGTGTTCGATGCGCTGTTCTCCACCATGGTCGCGGTAAACGAGGAAGGTGCCGCGGTCAGCACAGAGGCCGGCCGCCCGACCGTGGGAATCCCGTTCACCGCGGCGGCCCGTGAGCGGCTGCGCACCGAGCCGTTAACGCCGCACGGCCGGGCCTGCATCGAGCTGGCTTGGCGGCACCGGCACCAGCTGCTTGGCCGATGAAGGTCCTGGTCACCGGGGCCGCCGGTTTCGTCGGCTACGCGGTGGCCGCCCTCCTGGTCGAGCACGGGCACCAGGTCATCGGGCTGACTCGCTCGCGGGCGTCTGCACTGCCCGCCGGCGTCCAGCGGCTTGAGGGCGATCTGCGCACACCCGAGACCCTGCCCACCACACTCGCCGAGGTTGATGGCATCTGCCACCTGGCCGTGCTGACCAAGGTACGTGAGTCACGGAGCAACCCGGTCGATTACTGGCGCACCAACCTCGGTGGCACCCTGACCATCCTCGACAAACTCGTCGGCGCCCGTGCCGGGCGACTCGTCGTCTCACGTTGGACGGGCCGATTTGAGCGACTAGGTCCAGATACGGGCCTGAAAGTCGTGAGCAACGTTTGACAAACCCGGCGCCATGTACTTTTAGAACAGCTTGAAGAACTCGCCGGCAAGCTTCGAAGCGATAGAGCCGATCCCGCCAGCAGCCGTCAAGGAACAAACGATGCGATTACTGGCAGGCGCGATCATAATACTCCGGCAGCATGACGTGAATCAACGCGGCCAGTGCCAGATTTGCAACTGGCCGAAACCCTGGAAATTCTGGCACAGACGACCGCGATGCACTGTCTGCCGCAGCCTCGACTTCACCATGAAGCAACCCCTGAATTTGGCGTGCTGGCCGTTGCTTGAAGACCAGTAGATGCAATCGAGAGCGCTCCCGCCCCCAAGGACAGACCAAGCCCATTGCCACAATATCCTGGCGGCTAGCTCCATGAACTCCCCGTCCATCATATCGTTTTGGGACACGCAGCACCGGCTTGTCGCCAAGCGGTGCTACTGACCAGCTCAATCGCTGTCTCCGTCCCATTCCCACGCCAGCAGCGAGTGGCCCCTGGCGGTGAGCAGGCCAACGCGTTCAAACGGGGAGAACACGTCCGGGATCTCCTCATGCTCGGCCAGCTCGGCGTTTTTTGCTCTCCAAAATTGCGATCATGGCTAAGAGATACAGCGTGCAGGAGAATTCGACTGCCACATCGACGCGACGTGGTTCCAACCGTGGGCGACATGCGACGAGACTAAATGCAACTAGCCGGGTGGCAGTTCGTCGCGGTGTCGGCTAGCCGCTTCACGGAATAAGCGGGTGACGTCGATGGCTTTTTCGGTCGGTGCCGGTCGGGTTTTCTGAGCTGCTTCCGGCTCGTCTACCTCCAGTAGGTGTTTCTTGACGTACTCGGCCTGGGCGACAAAGTCGCGGTAATACTGCGGCATGTTTATTGTGCGGTCCGGCGTACTGGACTCTGACGTGGCTGTCACAGGCGTCTCGTGCGACTGGCGGGTCACGTGTGCGGAGAGGTCAGGGAGTTCCTGGCCGCGTCGAGGCTGGTCGAGGTTGCACAGGGTATGGAACGGGGGCGACCACGCGTCGCGTCGGGTGAGTGGTGCTGCGTCCGGTGCGAACACGGCGCGCAGTGTGGCGGGAACGCTGGCGTGGTCACGCACCGTGTCATCGACTGTTCCGGCAGCGATGCAGGGGGACACCACCACCGCTGGCACCCGGGGCCCAAGCATGGTGAAGTCGAAGGATGTAGTTTTCCTGTGTATCAAGCTGGCCATGAGGCGGCCTAGCCTACTGGGTGGATCGCCGGGGCTCGTGATTCCCGTGGGGGGTGGAACGTGGTCATAGAAGCCCCCGTGCTCGTCGTAGGTGATGACGAACAGGGACCGCTCAAATAGTTCAGGCCGGGCGCGTAGTGCCTCGTAGATATCGGCGATGAGTGACTCAGCGCGGGCGAA
>DATEMN010000261.1:0-6724 GCA_035275565.1 Pseudonocardiaceae bacterium
TGCACGGTCACATCCTCTTCGATGACGATCCGAAGGGTCACACGGTATAGAGCGCCAGCTTACTGCGCAGGCTGGGCGCGAGGTGTTGGAGGTCATCGGGTTCTGGTGACCACCAGAGCGTCCAGGCGCAGCGCGGTGACCACGACCAGCGCGTCGATGACGTCGGAAATACCCACGCGGCCGCAGATCGCGCCAGCTGCCTTGCCAAGGTTCTCGGTGTGCTAGCGGCCCGGTCGGATAACGTCAGCGTCGATCGGGTCCCGTTGCGAGTGATCATGAACGACTCGCCACGCTCGACCACGTGCATGATCGCGCCAGAATCATTACAGAGTTCTCGTTGAATGATCTCGCGTGGGGCCTGCTCGGTCATGCCGCTATGGCACCAGAGGGTGCACCGGTTTTCTGCGGTTGACGACGGATGGCGCTCAACGTCGAATGGGAAGCGATTTCACACGTAAGTGATTCTGGCTAATCGAGTCAACGCATCCAGAATCAAGATCTTGAAGCACTGCCGGAAGATTAGCGAGGAGGAGGTGCGCCTGCTCGGTAGGGCTGAGATGGTCCGTAGAACGGAACAAGATCAACGACGGCGCGACCATGCCAGTAAGTGCGAGCATCGTTGCGAAGTCGGAGTCCGCGGAGATGATGACGTGGCCCGCGTCGAGGGCGTAGTGAAGGATCTTCTCATCGTCAGAATTCAGTAGTCCATGATCTTGAACGTGGGACGCCTCATGGCCTCCATCGCAAAGGCGAGCCGCAACCCGAGGGGAGAGATCGGCATCAACGAGAAACCTCATGCCGGCCGAGCGAGCGGAAGATCACGCTCCTGAACTGCGGCAACAGCGAACTCCAAAGCCGCCAGGATGTCTTGGCGCTCTAAGTACGGGTAGTCGTCGAGAATCTGCTCGAACGTACGTCCGGCGGCCAGCTAACCGAGGACGGCAGCAACCGAACAGTGCGATGGTACTCGTCAGAGTCATCGACCAGGCGATCCGGTTAGTCGAGCATGTCGGCCCCGCACCGAATCACTCAGTCTGACGCAAGATCGTTTCGCTCTTTGTCGTGTCACTGGGGTCTTGAGTCCTGCCACGGGCGGGTAGGACACTGCTACGGGTGGGAACGGCGGCGGAGGTGACCGGTCACTACTCCCGTGGTGGGCTGTTGCGGGCGATTCTCGACGGGCTCGCCGCGAGCGGAGCTGACCTGGCCGAACTCGATCCGGACGCTCTCGCGCCGGTCGATGAGTTCCACATCGGCGGCCGGCAGGCCACCGTAGAGCTGGCTGATCAGTTGGACCTGCGTCCGGGCTTGCGGGTGCTCGACGTCGGCTGTGGAATGGGTGGCGCGTCCCGCTATCTGGCGCGTCGGTTCGGGGTCCGGGTTGCCGGCGTCGACCTCACGCCGGAGTTCGTCGAGGTCGCCCGGGAGCTGACCGCCCGTTGCCGGCTTGACGGGCTCGTGGAGATCCAGCAGGCCAGCGGCACCGACCTGCCGTTTCAGGGGGGCACCTTCGACGCGGCGTGCCTGCTGCACGTTGCCATGAACATCGAGGACAAGGCGGCCCTGTTCGCCGAGATCCGCCGGGTGCTGGTGCCGGGCGGCCGGTTCGGGCTGTACGAGGTCATGCGCACCGGTGACGGGGAGGTCGGCTACCCCGTGCCCTGGGCGACCGTCGCGGCCACCAGCTTCCTGCTCGATCCCGCCGGGTACCGGCAGCTGCTCGGCGAGGCCGGGTTCGAGGTGTTCAGCGACCGCAACCGGCGTGAGTTCGCACTCGACTCCTTCGCGCAGCTGCGGACGCGGATCGCGCGGGATGGACCGCCACCGCTCGGGCTACACATTATGTTTGGCGCGGATCACGCCGCCAAGACCGCCAACTTGTTTGACAATCTGCGCCGCGGCGAGATCGCTCCGGTCGAGATGGTGTGCGGGGCGAGATAGCGATCAGGTCAGCGCCCCCGCTACGGGCGGCTGGTCGAACTGGGTGCGGTAAAGCTCCTCGTATCGACCGCCGGCGGAGATCAGGTCGGTGTGGGTGCCGCGTTCTACGATCCGCCCATCCTCGATGACGAGGATGAGGTCGGCGGCCCGGACGGTCGAGAGCCGGTGGGCGATCACCACCGCGGTCCGCCCGGCCAGGGCCTCGCCCAGCGCCGCCTGCACCGCTGCTTCCGACGTCGAGTCCAGGTGTGCGGTGGCCTCGTCGAGGATCACCACCCGGGGGCGTGCCAGGAGCAGCCGGGCGATCGTCAGCCGCTGGCGCTCGCCGCCGGACAGGCGGTACCCGCGTTCGCCGACGACGGTGTCCAGCCCGTCGGGCAGCGCGGCGACAAGGTCGGCCAGCCGGGCTCGGCGCAGCACCTCCCACAACTCGTCCTCGGATGCCTCCGGCCGGGCCAGCAGGAGGTTCGCCCGCACCGACTCGTGGAATAGATGCCCATCCTGGGTGACCATCCCGAGCGTGTCGCGGATCGACTCGGCGGACAGGTCTCGGACGTCCACACCGGACAGTCGCACCGCCCCGCCCTCGACGTCGTACAGTCGCGCCACCAGCTGCGCGATCGTCGACTTCCCGGCACCCGAGGATCCGACCAGCGCCACCATCTGCCCCGGCTCGGCGCGGAACGACACCCCGTGCAGCACCTCCACCCCGCCGCGCTCATCGAGCTGCGCGACCTCCTCCAGCGACGCCAGCGACACCTTGTCCGCCGACGGGTAGCCGAAGCGCACCCCGTCGAACTCCACCGACACCGGCCCGGCCGGCACCCGTCCAGCGTCAGGCTTGTCCTGGATAAGCGGGGTCAGGTCGAGCACCTCGAACACCCGCTCGAAACTGACCAGGGCGCTCATCACCTCCACCCGCGCGCTGGCCAGCGCGGTCAGTGGCGCGTAGAGCCGGGTGAGCAGTAGTGCGAGTGCCACCACCGCGCCCGGTTCCAGCTGGCCGCGCAGCGCGTAGAAGCCACCGAGCCCGTAGACGACGGCCAGCGCCAGCGCCGACACCAGCGTCAACGCGGTGACGAACACCGACTGCACCATCGCGGTGCGCACCCCGATGTCGCGCACCCGCCGGGCTCGGGTGGCGAACTCCGCGGACTCCCGGGCGGGCCGGCCGAACAGTTTCACCAGCGTCGCGCCGGGTGCGGAGAACCGCTCGGTCATCTGCGTGCTCATCAGCGCGTTGTGATTGGCCGCCTCACGTTCCAGCCGTGCCAGCCGGATGCCCATCCGTCGCGCCGGCAGCACGAAAGCCGGCAGCAGTACCAGCGAGAGCAGCGTGATCTGCCACGAGATCCCGATCATCACCACGAGCGTGAGCGCCAGCGTCACCACGTTGCTGACCACTCCGGACAGCGTGTCGCTGAACGCCCGCTGGGCGCCGATCACGTCGTTGTTCAAGCGGCTGACCAGCGCTCCGGTGCGGGTGCGGGTGAAGAACGCGATCGGCATCCGCTGCACGTGATCGAACACCGTGGTGCGCAGTTGGAGGATCAGGCCTTCGCCGATCCCCGCTGACAGCCACCGGGTCACCAGGCCGAACCCGGCCTCCGCGACTGCGATGACGGCGATCAGCAACGCCAGCCCCACCACGACGTCGGCTGCCGCCCCCTGCACGATCGCGGTGACGACCCGGCCGGCGAGCACCGGTGTCGCGACCGCCAGCACTGCTGTGGCGACGCTGAGCAGGAGGAACAATCCCAACTGCGGGCGGTGTGGCCGGGCGAACCCGCTGATGCGCCGCAGTGTGGCCATGGAGAACGGGCGTTGCTCCTGCTGCGCGTGCATCACGTTGTACATCGACGTCCACGCTGTGACTTCCATGTCCATGGCACACCACCAGACTCCTGCCGAGCGTTCAGACATCGCCGATGTCCTCGACCGCAGGCTAAAACCTCAACTAACGTTGAAGTCAAATGTGTCTGTTTTATTCTATATGCCTATATGATCTAGTCGATCATGCCGCGCCCGACCTAAGCTCTGGGCCTGGCCACTGCTGTTCGGCTCGTTCCCACTCGTGGCCTCCTGAGCGGTTGCGATCACATTGACCTCCGGTCACGCAACGGTTTCATGTCGAGGAGGAATTGACGGGAAGGTTGCGCCATGTGGGTTTACGGTCGCCGCAGGAGGTCATCATGCGAGACCGTGAGGCTACGGTACGTAGCCGGGAACTCGGCGAGGGACTGCGCCGAGCAATGGAACGCGCCCGGCTGAACGGAAAGCAGGTCGCACACCAGCTTGACTGGTCACCAAGCTGGGTGTCGCGGCTGCTGTCCGGCAAGCGCAACGCCAGCCCGCTGCATGTCGCGGCGATCCTCGGGCTGTGCCGGGTTACCGGCCCCGAGCGTGAGCGGCTGCTCGGGCTGTGCCAGGACCAGAACACTCCCGGCTGGCTGCAGCAATACGGCTCCCGGCTGCCGAAACAGCTCCGGACGTTGATCGACCACGAGGACAAGGCGGTCGCGATCAGTGACTTCCAGGCGATGATGGTGCCCGGCCTGTTGCAGATCGGTGACTACGCCCGTGCGGTGATCCGGGATCCACGAACGGTTCCGGTGGACGAGGTCGAGGACCGGGTGGCCGCCCGGCTGGCCCGCCAGCGCCTGCTCAGCAGAGACCGCCCGCCCCGGTTCACCTTCTTCATCCATGAGCTCGTGCTACGGCTGTCGGTCGGCGGGCCGGTAGTGATATCCGACCAGCTGCATCACCTGCTGCGGATGTCGGTGCGCCCCTACCTCACGCTGCGGGTGGTGCCCGCCGCGCTCGGCGCGCACGCCGGGATCGCCGGGCATTTCAAGTTGCTGGAGTTCGCCGAGTTCAAGCCGGTGGCCTACCTGGAGAGCCAGACCTCCTGCCTGTTCCTGGAGGAGCCGGCGGAGATCGCCGCCTACCAGCACATCCTGGCGACGCTGGCCGGGACTGCCCTGAACGAGGGAGAATCACGGGAGCTGATTGCCACCCTGGCAACCGAGCTCTATTCGGATCGAGAGGACCATGATGGCCGTGCCTGAGCTGGACGGCATCGTCTGGCGCACCAGCAGCTACAGCTCATACAGCGGTGACTGCGTCGAGGTCGGCTGGCGCACCAGCAGTTACAGCGGCCCCAACGGTGACTGCGTTGAGCTCGCGCCCGCGCCACAGGGTGTGCTGGTGCGTGACTCCAAGGACCGCCACGGCCTCACCCTGACCGTCCCCACCGCCGCCTGGCGAGCCTTCCTCACCACCGTCACCCCCTGACCGCCCAGCCATTCACCCTGACCACAGGCTAGGGATGACTTCCCCCTCGTCTGCGTCCGTCCTCATCGAGTAGCCGGCTGACCCGGGCATGTTGGAGTCTGATCCGCAGCGCATCGTTGATCAGCGCCGAGAGCCCGCGCCGCCCAGCCAGCTCGCGGGCCTCGGCAAGCAGATCTGCGTCAACGCTCACCGACACCTTCGTGATGGCCATGCAAATACTGCCAATCCACCATGGTTGATTCATGGTGCAGGTCACTGCTTGCTCGGCTGCTTGACGAGGCGGACGTCGAAACCATCCCGTACACGGCAGCACACTGGCCCGTCGCAGTTGATGCGTTCGCACGCTACGGCAAGGGACGGCACCCTGCCGCATTGAACTTCGGTGACTGTCTCACCTACGCGACCTGCCGCCTCGCGGGACGCCCGCTGCTGTGCACCGGGGAGGACTTCCCGCAGACGGATCTCGCCGTGCTGACCCCAGCACGCTGAGGATCCCGGATTGCTCACGACCTATCCTGACGCCAGCTCCCGCGAGCGTAAGGAGGACCGTGGGCGAGGTCTGGTTGGGCGATATCCGGCTGCGCAACAGGCTGGTCACCTCATCGAGCCTGCTCGGCTACGGCGCCCCGGACTCCGGACTGGTGCCCTACGGGATGAGCCCGATCTCCCGGTTCGTGCCGCTGGAACGGTTCGGTGCGGTCACCACCCGCACCCTGACGGTGCAGCCCCGCGACGGGCATTTCACCAACCGCACCGACTGGCCACTGCGCGCACTGCCCAGTCTGCTACGCCGCTACGCCACGGTGCTGCGCCGTGTCGATGCCGGCTGGATCAACGCCTTCGGTTGGTGCAATGTCGGGATCGAGGCCTACCTGCGTGACTACTACCCCCGCACCCGCGAGCAGAACACCATCATCTCGGTGGGTGGCTTCGCGGCCGAGGAGTTCGTCTGTCTCGTCGATGCGGTGAACGCGGTGGTGCCCCCGGGTGAGATCGCGGCCGTGGAGTTCAACGTCTCCTGCCCGAACGTCGATCACGATTTCGAGCCGATCCTGGACGGGGTGCTCACCGACGCAGTGCCCCGCAGCCGGCACCCGGTGATCCTCAAGCTGTCCCCGGACCGCGACTACGTCGGGCACGCCCACCAGGCTGCCACCGCCGGAGTCTCGGCGCTCACCGCGATCAACACCGTGCGCGCGCTGCGGCTCGATCCGCGGACCGGCCAGCCGTGGCTGGCCAACCGCTACGGCGGGCTGTCCGGCCGGGCGATCAAGCCGATCGGGCTACGGGTGGTCGCCGAGCTGCGCGACGCGGGGATCACCCTGCCGGTGATCGCGACTGGCGGGATCCGCACCTTCGACGACTGCCGGGAATACTTCTGGGCCGGCGCGGACGCCGTCAGCCTGGGCAGCGCGAGCTGGCTGGCGTCCTACCCCGGCTACCTGCTGTCGCCTTTGAAAGCCTGGCAGCTCCGCTCGCTCCTATGCCG
>DATEMN010000262.1:0-4586 GCA_035275565.1 Pseudonocardiaceae bacterium
GAGATCATCGTCACGGCAGGGGGCAAGAACGTCTCCCCATCCGGTCTGGAGGACCGGATCCGCGCCCACCGGCTCATCAGCCAGTGCATGGTGGTGGGTGACAAGCAGCCCTTCATCGCCGCCTTGATCACCCTCGACACCGAAGCCCTGCCGCTCTGGAACGCCGAGCACAGCAAACCGGCTGGCAGCTCCGCTGCCGACCTGATCGAGGATGCGGACCTGCGGGCGGAAGTACAAGTCGCGGTGGACGAGGCCAACAAAACCGTCTCGCGGGCCGAATCGATCCGCAAGTTCCGGATTCTGCCGGTGGACTTCACCGAGGACGGTGGCCAGCTCACTCCGAGTCTCAAGCTTAAGCGCGCCGTGGTGGCCAAAGACTTCGCCGCCGATATCGATGCCCTCTACTCGTGAGTGCGTAACGGTGTTCTCACACCGTTACGCACTCACGAGCCGGGTAGCAGCAGCTGGGTGAGCTGCTGTGCGCGGCACGACCAGCTCCATTCCCGGCGCATCCAGTGTCGCCCACGCCAGCCCATCGCCGCGGCCCGCTCGGGATCGGCGAGCAGCGTCCCGACGGTCCCGGCCACGGCCGCGACGTCACGACCGTTCACCAGCTCACCGGTGTCGCTAGGGCGGACGGTCTCCCGCGCCCCGCCAGCGTCACCAGCGACCACCGGCAAGCCAGTCGCCGCTGCTTCCAAAAACACCAGACCGAGCCCCTCGACGTCCAGCCCTCGACCACGGGTCCGGCAGGGCATCGCGAAGACGTCGCCCGCCGCGTAATGCGCGGGCAGCTCCGACCACGGCACCGATCCTGTGCACACCACGGAGTCGGCGACGCCACACGACTCGGCCAGCCGGTGCAACGCTGCTCGTCGGGGACCGTCCCCGACGAGCAGCAACGTGGCTCCCGGCACCCGCCGCCGAATCACGGGTAGCGCCCGCACCAGCATGTCTTGCCCTTTGCGAGCCACCAGCCGCGAGACGCATACCACTACCGGAGCCTCCCCCAGACGATGACGTCGCCGGATCTCTGCCCGTGCGGCGGGATCCGGGTGGAAAGCTGTGCAGTCCACTCCAGGCGGGAGTAGTTCGAGGGCTGCTTCGGGACCGAACGCGGAGGCGACGCGGGCGCGAGTGTATCGGCTTACCGCGGTGACCACATCGGCATCCGTTCCGATCCGGCGCAGTGCCAGCCGGCCGAGGGGCAGCATCGACCAACCCACCTCGTGTCCGTGGCTGCTCGCCACTACCCGTCGTATCCCAGCACGGCGCACCGCCGGACCCAGCAGCGCGAGCGGAGCGGCAGCGCCGAACCACGCGGTCTCGCAGCGCAGCTCCCGCAGCAGTGTGCAGACCCTCCGCAGGACCGGAGGGGTGGGGAGCATGAGAGTTCCGGGATGCCGGACGACGGGGAAGGGCAACTGCGCGTCGAAGGCCGCCGCTCCGGGCCAGTCCGGTGCATAGACGGTGACCTCGCCGACGGGCAACACTCTGGTCAGTTCGTGCAGATAGGCCTGGATACCGCCGGGTCGAGGCGGGAAGTCGTTGCTCACCAACAGGATCCGTGGCACCGCCGGAGGGTAGCCGGGACCGCCCGGAGAGTTGCAGCCACCGCCTGCGTGGGGCGGCGCTCAGCCGATCCGGCTCATCGCGGTGACGTCACGCCACGGCACTCCGACGACCTTCACGACGTCTCCGCTCTGCGGTGCGTTCACGTAGAAGCCGTCACCGACGT
This sequence comes from Pseudonocardiaceae bacterium, assembly GCA_035275565.1. Classification (GTDB taxonomy): domain Bacteria; phylum Actinomycetota; class Actinomycetes; order Mycobacteriales; family Pseudonocardiaceae. The sequence continues at coordinate 1,739 of DATEMN010000262.1, forward strand.
AGATACCGATGTGGCTGATCGGGGAATACAGCGCGATGAGGTCGCCCGGTCGCAGCTGCGACCGGGCGATGCTACGCCCCATTCGCGCCTGCTCCTGGGATGAGTGCGGCAGACCCGACACGCCAGCCTGGGCAAAGGCCCACTTCACCAGCCCCGAACAGTCGAACGTGATGGGGCCGTCACCGCCCCAGACGTAGGGTGAACCCTGTTTGCTCAGCGCGGCCCGCGCAGCTCGGACCGCGGCACCAGTACCGACCAGGTTGATCGGGAAGTTGATCCTCCCGCCAGCGGTATAAGCGTCCCGTTCCTCGCGGTTGAGCGCCGCGAGGCGCTGCTCGACCACCTGGATCTGGCGGTCCATCTCGGCGCGGGACCGAGTCAGGTCACCTTCCAGCCGGGCCGCATCGCGTTCGGCTTGACCGGCCCGCGACGCCGCGTCGGTGGCCGCCTGCTCGGCCTGCCGGGCCTGGGCGACGGCACCGGCGAGACGGTCCAGTGCCTGCTTGTTGTCCACCGCGAGCGTATCCAGCGCCGACATCTGGTCCAGAAACTCTTCGGGTGAGTCACTGACCAGCAATGCGGACAGCCGGTTGAGCCGCGCACCCTGGAAGGAAGCATTGGTTAACCGATCGACCTGCCCGCGGTACTGACCCTCGACCGTCCTGGCACGTTCTCCCGAAGCGGCAGCGGCGGTGACATCAGCCCTGGCCCGTTCCAGGTCGGCCCGGCGAGCATGCAACTGGTCGCGAGCGTAGTGCCACCGCTCGGTGAGCATCTCCGCCTGCCGATTCAGCTCGGCGAGTCGCTGCGTGGCCGTCGGGGTGTCTCCAGGCGGGTTGGGGTCGGCCGCAGCCGGGGTAGGAATCAAGACCACCAGGACAGCTACGGCGGCAGTGATCGCTGCCGCAGCGCTACGCGTCAGACGGTGCGACAACACGTCGCGTCTGTCTCCTTTTCCCTTCGGACCGCCTACCGGGGTCAGCTGAACGGGTTCGGGCTGGAGTGGGTGCGAGCCCTCCGGTTGGGCATGCACACCCACTCGGCTTCACCCAGAAAACGATGGGTCCCCGGTCAACTCCTCGACGAAGCCGATTCGGCAGCGACTTGCGTTGCCACCCAGTTCAGGAAGCAGTTACCGCAAAGTCGCGGCAAGGTTACGAAAGGCCACCTGCGTTGTCACCACCGACCCCCTGCAATGGGCCGAGACGACCCCCGGGAACGGTCGGCGTCACTGCAACTCTGCTCAGTGTTCAGCCCCCCCGATCAGCACACGCGCCGGGAAGACCGCTCATCGCTGTTTGTGGACCGCTCAGCGCCCCTGTGCTCGCAGGGCCCGGTCTGGGTACCGCCGTGACCGATGCTGCTGTGATCTTTGCCACGAGCCACCAGTTGCAGCCGAGGTACCATGCCCACCTCGGCCAGGGTGTCCAGCGCCCGTCGTTCTGCACCATCCAGCTCGACGCCCCCAGGCGGGGCTCCGAACAGCACGGTGATGACGCAGTCTTGGCAAGCGTTGCCACGCACCACACATCGGTCACAATCCACGATCATGTCGGGCTCCCGTCTCACTCGTGATCTCGTCACGACGGACGTTAGAAGGCCACCCTGACAATCTCGGGATCGTGGGGTACCCTCAGTGCCCACTATCGGGTGAATCTGGACACAACTGATAAGTGGGAATCAGCCGATGCGTCGAATCGCCGTGACGTCACGCCACGGAACCCTGGCGACTTTGACCACATCGCCGCTCTGCGGCGCGTTGATATAGAGGCCGTTCCCCACATACATACCGATGTGGCTCACCGGAGAGTACAACGCGATGAGGTCGCCCGGCAGCAATCCGGAGACCACCGGGCTGCCGACCCTGGCCTGATCCCAACTACCCCTCGGGAGGATCACCCCGGCCTGACGGTAAGCCCACATCACTAAGCCCGAGCAGTCGAAGGTCCCGGGGCCCTCGGCTCCCCAGATATACGGGGCTCCCTGCCTGGTCAGGGCTGCCCGCAAGGCCATGATTCCGATCCCGTCACCTGCTATGTCGAGCGGGAAATCGGTGAATCCCTCGGAGGCGTAGTGGACGAGCTCATCAGGGGTGAGTTTGCCCAAGCGCTCCTGTACGAGAGCGATCTGGCGGCCCATCTCAATCCGGGCCTGAGCCACATCCTCAGCTATCCGGCCCGCGTCCAGCTCAGCGACCGCTGCCCGCGTCTCGGCATCGGTGGCAGCGAGCTCTGCCTGCTCGGTACGGGCGACCGCAGCCGAAAGCTTGTCCAGCGCCTCTCTGTTGCTCACCGCCAACACGTCCAGCGCGGACATCTGGTCCATGAACTGCTGGGGTGAGTCACTGATCAGCATTGCGGTCAAGCTACTGATCCGAACGCCTTCGAAGGTGGCGCTGGTCAACCGATCGACTTGAGCGCGGAACGTCTGTTGGGCGGAGCGAGCCTGATCAGCGGTGACCGTCGCCGCCGCTACATCGCTACGTGCTCGATCGGCATCGGCCCGTCGAGCCATCAGCCGGTCCGTAGCCAGATGCCACTGCTCAGTGATCACCTCAGCCTGGCGGCTCAACTCACGGACTTCTGCAACGGTCTTGACCGGGTCGGTCTTAACCGGATCAGGTACGGGGATAGGATCGGCGACCGCGGGGAGTGCGGTAACGCCGAACAAAGCAACCAGGACAGCTCCAGCTGCCACACCGCGAGCGGCGCGATTCAGACGATGAGACACCACCCGCGGCTGTCTCCTGTTCTCGGACGTCAACATCCGCTGCCGGACTGGTTCGCGAGAGATCATCCCGCGATTGGCCTAACGGCCCACTGGTCATCTAGACGCGGATCTTCACCCG
>DATEMN010000263.1:0-2570 GCA_035275565.1 Pseudonocardiaceae bacterium
CGACCGCCGCATCGGTGCCGAGTTCGGCGACCAAGGCGCGCAGCGCGATCCCGTAAGAGCGGGCTGTGTTCGGGTTGTCGACCTCGCGGAGGAACGCGGCGACCGCGTCACCGAGCGCGGGTCCGGCCGGGCCGGCGTCAAGGCGGTGAACGATACCCACATGCCCTCCGAGGGCTATCGCAGATAACACGGCGAGTCGGACCCATCTGGAGGGGACGTACTTCCTGGTCGCTGTCGATGCTATCGCAGATAATCACAGACTATCTGCGGAAGGGTTTCCGAACAACCAGGTGGCCATGATCCACATCCTGCTGACCAGCACCGTCAGGGCTTAGCGCCGTCCACCGTTCTGATGTTCCTCGACCTCCGATGTGCGCTTGGGGATCGAGGACATGTCCGATGACGTTGTCGATCATGGGCTCGACGCGCAGTAGCGGGCCCGGTTCTCCAGCCTCAGGCCCACGTTGGGTCAGTTCCGAGCCACCGCTCGCTCGATCAGGTCGCCGAACACTGTGCCCAGCTTCAAGCCGTCTGACTCGATGGCCATCGGCAGCAGGGACGTCTCGGTGAGCCCGGGAGCCACGTTGACCTCGAGAAAGTGCGCCACCCCGTCCGGGGTCACCACCGCATCGGTCCGGGACACGTCACGCAGCCCGAGCTGCCGGTGCGCGCCCACTGCGAGGTCGGCCGCCGCGGCGGCCACCGCGGCGGTCAGCCGGGCCGGGGTGTGGAAGGTGGCCAGCCCGGCGGTGTAGCGAGCAGCGTAGTCGTAGAAACCGGACTTAGCCTCGATCTCCACCGCTGGCAGCGCCCGCGGACCGTCCGGCTCATCGACCACCGTGACGGCGACCTCAATGCCCTCTATGAACCGCTCGGCGAGGACGGTGTCCCCGTAGGCCAGGCAGCTCACCATGGCGCCGGGCAGCTCGGTGATCTCACGTACCACGTGCACGCCCAGCGCGGAGCCGCCCTGGTGCGGTTTGAGGATCAGTGGTAGGCCGAGCCGGGTCACCAGCGCGTCGAGCACGGCTTGCGCCCCGAGATCGCGGAAGGTGGCGTGCGGCAGTGTGACCCAGTCCGGGGTGGTCAACCCGGCACGGGCCAGCTCGTCCTTGGCGGTCGGCTTGTCCCAGGCCCGCCGGCAGGCCCTCGGACCAGCACCGACATAGGGGATCTGCAGCATCTCCAGGATTGACTGCACGGCGCCGTTCTCCCCTGCCCCGCCGTGCAGGGCCACCACGACGGCGTCCGGCCGGCTGCCGGTGAGCCGGCTGACCAGCGTGGCGTCGATGTCCCACACGTCAACGTGCAGCCCGACGTCCCGCAGCGCGCTGGACAGCCTGCGCCCGGAGCGCAACGACACGTCGCGTTCGTGCGACAACCCACCCGCCAGCACAGTGACGGTGCGATCGGTCACGGGAGAACTCCTCAGGCGGTGTCCGGTGTTGGGGACTGCGGACCGGACACGGTGCGTGGTCGCACGTTACCGAAGGTGCGCTGCACTTCGAGTTCGCCGTCGAGCACGGTGGCCAAGCGGCGCACGCCTTCGGTGATCCGCTCCGGTGTCGGGTAGCAGAACGACAGTCGCATCAGTCGGCTGGCTTGCGAGCTGCCGGGGTCGGTGTAGAAGGCGGTGCCCGGCACATAGGCCACCCGCTGGGTCACCGCCCGGGGCAGCATCGCCTTGGTGTCCAAGCCTTCGGGCACCGTGAGCCAGACGTAGAACCCGCCGGCCGGCTGGGTCCACCGGCACCCCGGTGGCAGATACTGGTGCAACGCCGCCAGCAAGGCATCTCGACGGATCCGGTAAGCCTGCTGGTAGTTCTTGATCTGACCCTTCCAGTCGTGCTGAGCCAGATAGTGCGACACCACGGCCTGAGTGAACGCGGGAGGGCACAGCGTCGCCGACTCCGCGGCCAGCACCAGCTTCTCCCGCACCGCGTGCGGGGCCAGCGCCCAGCCGACCCGAAGTCCAGGCGCGAAGGTCTTGGAGAACGTGCCCAGGTAGACCACATTGTCCCCGTCGGCGGCCCGCAGCGCCGGATAGGTCTGACCGTCGAAACCGAGCAACCCGTAGGCGTTGTCCTCGACGATCAGCACCTGGTGCTCGGCGCACAACTCGCGTACCTCGGCGCGGCGCGGCACGGCCATTGTCACGCCGGCCGGATTGTGAAAATTCGGGATGGTGTACAGGAACTTGGGGACGCGCCCCCGGGCACGCAGCGACCGCAGTGCCGCGTCCAACTCGGCGGGTACCAACCCCTCGTCGTCCATCGGCACCTGCACCACTTGGGCCTGGTAGGAAGCGAAGGTGGTCAGTGCCCCGACGTAGGATGGTGCCTCGGCGAGCACCACGTCCCCCGGATCGCAGAAGATCCGGGTGACCATGTCCAGGGCCATCTGCGAGCCGACGGTCACCGTGACGTCGTCGGCGTGTGCCCGGATCCCCTCCAGGACCATTACCTCGCAGATCTGCTCGCGTAGCTCCGCCATGCCCTGCGCCGAGCCGTACTGCAGCGCCGTCATCCCCTCGGTGGCCACCAAGTGGGCGAGCTCACCGGCCAACGAGT
>DATEMN010000264.1:0-2346 GCA_035275565.1 Pseudonocardiaceae bacterium
CAAGACAGAGACCGAATGCCCGGGCTCGGCGGCCGACCTGCTGGATCTCGCTAAGCAGAACAGCCTCAAGACGTTAAAGGAAAAGGCGCGGGACCGGCGGGTCCGGGCCATCGACCCCGAAGAGCTCCACGCCCTCCAGCACGCCGCCATGCGCGCCCGCCACTGGGTCAACCAGCTGGGCAACACCCGGATTGAGCTTGAACTCCCGCCGGAGTTCGGGGTTCCGTTCACCAGCCGGCTCGACGCCGAGACCGACCGCGTCGGGCAGCAACGCCGGCGGGTGACCAACCAGCAGCGTCGGCAAGGCCAGCCACTCGATCAGGACTCCGGTCGCGCCACGACCCAACAGCGCGCCCACGACGCCGCCACTGCCTTCATCCGGATGATCGAGACCGGCGGCAAGGGCAAAGCCCACCAGGCCGACCTCGTCATCGTCTGCGACCTGCGCGCCTACCGCCGCGGCCACGCCGAAGACCGCGAGCAATGCCACATCATCGGCGGCGGCCCCATCCCTGTCTCACTCGCCCAGCGACTGGGGCAGGACGCCTTCCTCAAAGCAGTGCTCCACACCGGCACCGAGCTCCACACCATCGCCCACTTCGGACGGCGCTACCCAGCCGTGCTGCGAACGGCGCTGATGCTCGGTGCACCGCCCGACTTCGAAGGACGTATCTGCTCGGAGCCGGGCTGCGACCGGCGCCACCACCGGCGGATTCCATCGGTCGTCGCAACACCTGAGTTCTTGAGGAGTTGCGTTGCCTCGTCGTCGTCGACCCCGGAAGGTTGGCGGGAATCAACCGCTGAAGGAGAAGAAGGATCTATACCGGCAGCTCATGTCGGAAGGAATGACGAACTCGGCTGCCTGTCGGATCGTCGGAGTGGCTCGGAGAACCGGCGACTACTGGCGTTATGGCCGAAAGCAGGTGATCCGAGCCGATCGGGTGGTGTTCTATCCACCGGTGGTCCATCCGCCAGCTCCGATCGACCCGAGGTTCGTATCCTTGGAGGAACGGCTGGTCATCGCTGACTGCCTCCGGGAGGGCCGGTCGATCCGGGCCATCGCCCGGGAACTGGGCCGGAGCCCTTCCACCGTTAGCCGGGAGATCCGCCGCAACGGCGACCGCCGGCAGGGCTATCGACCACACCGAGCGCACCGGGCGGCGGTCGAACGGCGAGTTCGACCGAAACCGGGAAAGCTGGTGGACAACCCGGAACTCCGGATGTTCGTCCAGAAGAAGCTCGACAAGCGTTGGAGTCCCGAGCAGATCAGCCGTTCGTTACCGAAGCTGTTCCCTGACCGGCCCGAGATGCGCGTGGCACACGAGACGATCTATCAAGCCCTTTACGTGCAAGGACGTGGTGAGCTACGACGCGAGCTCACCAGGGCACTGCGGACCGGTCGAGCCCGACGCAAACCACGCCGTCGTCCCGACCAGCGCCAGGGGCGCTTCGAACCGATGGTCATGATCAGCGACCGCCCCGCCGAGATCGCCGACCGCGCTGTTCCCGGCCACTGGGAAGGTGATCTGATCCTCGGACCGGACAACCGCTCCGCCATCGGCACGCTGGTCGAACGCTCCACCCGCTACGTCATGTTGCTCCATCTCCCCGGGCGCCACGACGCCGAGAGCGTCCGAGACGCCCTGATCAAGACCGTGTCGCAGTTACCCGCTCACCTCACCCGCTCCCTCACCTGGGACCAGGGCAGCGAGATGGGCCGCCACCACGAGTTCAGCGTCGCCACCAACATCCCGGTCTACTTCTGCGACCCCGCCAGCCCTTGGCAACGAGGCACCAACGAGAACACCAACGGTTTGCTCAGGCAGTACTTCCCCAAAGGCACCAACCTCGCCGGCCACACCCCACAAGACCTCGCCGCCGTGGCCGCCGAGCTGAACTCACGACCCCGCAAAACCCTCGACTGGGAGACGCCAGCAGAACGCCTGCATAGTCTTCTGGCCCCAGCCCAATGACCACCACGCGTTGCGACGTTCCCCGGAACCCACCCACCTCGAACGAGACCACGTCGACCCCTGCGCCAACGGCGGCCAGACCACCTTCGAGAACCTCGCCTCCCCCTGCTGGCCCCACCACCGAACCAAGACCGACCGAGACCGCAAAGCCGGTCTGCTGCGCGGCAAACCCCGCGGCCCCGACTAGCCGCCCGAGCAACACCGCAAGCCCCGGGGACCCCGAATTCACTTCCCAACCGAACCTTGACAACCACAGAGTGAAAGCACAGCGGCAGCGTGTGCTTGGCGCTCTCAACGAGAGCGGCACTGTGATGAAAGCCGGTTGCCATCAAGCCGGGGTCAAGACCGGCCGCAGGCCGGCGAGCGACAGCGA
>DATEMN010000265.1:0-2512 GCA_035275565.1 Pseudonocardiaceae bacterium
TCACCCGCTGGAAGCTGCCAGGGTGGTTGGACCATCCGCTGGGCTCCACGCCAAGGTCGACTCCCGTCATGGGCCGGTAGCCGATACCGCGATCCTCCAGCCAGTTCACCGTCTCGTCGGCTTCGTCCACCCACAGCCGGACAAGCCGGGGATCCACGCCGTCGTAATGGTGGTACGCCATCGTGTCCCGGAAGACAGCGTCGGGCGAGTTCCCGAGGCCGGCCTCACGCTGGGACCTGCTCTGCACCGAGAACAGGAACCCGCCGGACATACCGGCGTTTCCGCCCACGAGCGGGCGCTTTTCCAGCACCACGACCCGTTCCAGACCATGCTCCTGTGCGGTGATCGCTGCCGGCAGGCCGGCACCACCGGCCCCGATCACCACCAGGTCCGCCGTCAGTGCGCCGCTGAGCTCGCTCACTGGTCCTCACTCTCGTTGTTGACCACGCGCTCCACGCGCGCGGGCTTGTCGGGATAGCTGGTCGACTCATAGAAGTTGTCGTACGGTTTCGGCGGCTCGGGTTGCAGTGCGGACGCGACGCTCACCGAGGAGGACTGGCTAGAGGTCACCTCGCGATCCGGACGGTGCGCACCCGGTGCCGTCTCACCGAGTGTGGGGAAATGGCCCGGGCGATCGATCGACGACTCGACCCGGTTCTCGGCCTCGAAGGTGCTGCCCGGCGTCACCTTCACCCGAGACTCCTCGATCTCACGGGCGGTCATGCCCGCGGAATGCGGGTACGCCAAGCGGTTCATCGGGTGGGTGACGCCCTGGATGTCCTCCAACCGCTGGACGCGGCGTTCCAGGGTCATATCGCTCATGCGGTCGCTCCCTCAGGTGTGGGGGTGTCGGCGGTGAAGAGGTGGCAAGCGACCGACCGGCCGTCGACGAGGGTGACGGCCGGACGCTGGATCCGGCACGTTGACGTGGCGTGCGGGCAGCGTGGTGCGAAGGGACAGCCTTGCGGTGCGGTTCCAGTCCCCTCACCGCCGGCGACCGGGTCGGCTTGCTGCCGGGCTGCCCGCCGTTTGCGTTGGCGGAGCGGGTCGGCCACGGGTGAGCTCGCGATCAACGCCTGGGTGTAGGGGTGTAGCGGCCGGCACAGGACGTCCTGTGTGGTTCCGGTTTCCATGACGCGCCCGCGGTAGAGCACGACCACTCGTTGGGCGATCGCTGCGACCACCGCGAGGTTGTGCGCGATGAACAACATCGCTGTCCCTCGCTCGCGGCTGAGGTCGCTCATCAGGTCGAGCATCCGTGCCTGGGTGATCACGTCGAGGGCGCTGGTCGGTTCGTCGCAGATGACAAGCGCCGGGTCGGTGGAGATCGCCCTGGCGATGGCGATGCGCTGACGCTGGCCTCCGGAGAACGCGCTCGGGTAGCGGTCGATCGCGTCGGCGGGCAGGCCGACCCGGTTCAGCAGTTCTCCGATCCGCCTTCGGGCGTCCCCGGCACTGAGCTTGCCGTGGACCTCGAGGGGTTCACCCAGCGTCCTGCCGATGGTGCGTGCCGGATTGAGAGAGGCGTAGGGGTCTTGGAAGACGACCTGGAGCCCGGTGGGCAGATCCCGCCGTTCGGCGGCGTGCTGGTGGGTGATGTCCTGGCCGCCCAGGTGGATGGTGCCCCGCGCCGGGGCCGTCAGGCCGAGAATCGCCCTGCCCACCGTCGACTTGCCCGAGCCCGACTCGCCCACCAGGCCCACGATTTCCCGGTGGCCGACCGTGAGGCTCACGTCGTCGACCGCCTTGGTGGGACTGGAGCGCCATCCGCTCCTGTACTCCACACCGAGATCCTTGACGTCCAGCAGGGGTGTACTCATCCCCAGCTCCTTTCCTGGCCTGCCTCGACCGGAAGCCGGGGTGTTGCCGCGACCAGCGTGCGGGTGTATTCCTGGGCGGGCGACAGCAACACCGCCTCCGTGGAGCCCTCCTCGATCAGACGTCCGTCCGCCATGACCGCGACCCGGTCGCAGATGTCGGCGACCACACCCAGATCGTGTGTGACCAGCAGAAGCGTCAGTGAGGACTCCTCCCGCAGGTGCAGCAGGAGATCGATGATTTCTGCCTGGACGGTGACGTCGAGCGCCGCGGTGGGTTCGTCGGCGACCAGGACATCGGGCTCGCCGCTGAGGGCGAGCGCGATCGCCACGCGCTGTGCGATGCCCCCGGAGAGCTGGTGCGGATACCGGCCGGCGACCGCGGCCGGATCGGGCAGGCCGACACGGGCCAGCAGATCCAGCGCGATCTGCCGGGCCTCCCGCCGACGGACGCGCCGATGCAGGCAGATCATCTCGTCCAGTTGCGAGCCGACGGTGAAGGAGGGGTCGAGCGCGGCCATGGGCTCCTGGGCGACAAGGCCGACCCGGGATCCGCGGACCTTGCGCAGTTGCGCCTCGTTCAGGCGGAGCAGGTCCTCGCCGTGGAGCAGCACGCGGCCGGAGGTGACCCGCCCGGGCTGTGGCACCAGCCCGAGGATGGACAGCGCGGTCGTTGTCTTTCCGGATCCGGACTC
>DATEMN010000266.1:0-6582 GCA_035275565.1 Pseudonocardiaceae bacterium
CGACCGCCGACGTCGCGGCCGTCCAGAGAATGGTCCCCGGCGAGCCGATCGTCAGCAGCGCGGCGCCATTGCCGGTGAGCACGAAGGCGAACGGCACCAGGAAGGCGGGCAACGCGTACTTGGCGGCCTGCATCATAGTGGCCATCACCCGCCCCCCGGTGATCGCCGACGCTGCGACCGCGGCCAGCGCGGTGGGCGGGGTGACCTCGGAGAGCACCGCGAAGTAGAACAGGAACATCGCCGCCTCGGGAGGTGCGACCCCCAGATTCATCAGCGCCGGGCCGATGATCACCCAGGCGATGATGAACGACGCGGTCACCGGTACCGCCAACCCCAGCAGGGCGACGGCCACCGCAGCGAGCACGACGGTGGCGATCAGCGTGCCGGTCGGGTTGTCCGTGATGGCCCGGGCGGTGCCGACCAGGATCGAGGACAGCTGCAGGCCCAGCCCGGTCTTGACGATAGTCGAGGTGATGATCCCGGCAGCGGCGCAGACCGCGACCACCGGCAGCACACTGCGCACCCCGGTAGCCAGCGCGGCGTAGAGCCGGCGTGGAGTCAGCGCATGGCGACGGTCCAGGAAGGACAGCACCAGCTGCACCCCGCATGCGTAGACCACCGCGGTGAACGGCGGGATGCCCACCGCGAGGAACAGCACGATCACGGCCAGCGAGAGGAAGTGGTAGCCGAAGCGACCGAGCAGGCGCCAGGGTGACGCGGTCGTCACGTCGACCGCCGTGGTCCCCAGCCGCCGGGCGTCGATCTCGACGGCGAGCAGGATGCCCAGGTAATAGAGCAGCGTCGGGATGATCGCCCATAGCAGGACCTGCAGGTAGGACACCTGCAGGTACTCGGCGATGATGAAGGCTGCGGCGCCGAGCGTGGGCGGCGAGAGGATCGCGCCGATGCCCGCCGCGGCCAGCATCCCGCCGGCGTGCTCGGCCGGATAGCCCGCGCGGCGCAGGATCGGCCAGGTCACCGAGCCGAGGCTGACCGTGGTCGCCGCGCCCGAGCCGGACACCGTGCCGAGCAGGAACCCGGACAGCGCGACGGTCCGGCCCGGTGCGGTGCGGGAACGGCCGAACGCCGCCAGCGACAGCTCGATGAAGAACCGGCCCGCACCGGAGAGATCCAGCAGCGCGGCGTAGATCGCGAACAGCACGAGGTAGCTCGCCGCCACGTCCAGCGGGACGCCATAGAAGCCGGACGCGTCGTTGTACAGCGCGTTGACGATCTCGTCGACGTTCAGGCCCTGGTGCGCGATCGACCAGCTCTGCGGCAGCAGGCCACCATAGTAGGAGTAGGCCAAGAACAGCAGGCAGACGGCGGGCAGCACCCAGCCGGTGGTCCGTCGGCAGGCCTCCAGCACCAGGAGCAGCAGCACCGCCCCGGCCAGCACGTCCGGCGCGGCCAGGATGCCCTGGCGGTCCAGAAACGCATCGAAGCCGCCTCCACCGGTGCTGAGACGCACCGGCAGCACCGGGTACAGGCACACCGCGACGGCCAGCACCGCGAGCACACAGTCCGCGACGGTGGGGTTATCACGGACCCCCAGCCGCCGTCTACCAAGTCGGGGGCGATAGCACAGGAACACCAGCGGCAGCGTTGAGGCCAGGAACAGGATGAGCGAGAACTGGTTGCCCTGGGCCAGCGGCCAGAACACCTGGTAGAGCACGGACACCGCGACCAGCGCGCCGGCCGCGGTGATCCCGGCGTCGACCGGGCCGGTAAGTCGACGGGCTGGCCGTTCCTCGTCCTGTGCGACGACCGTCTCGTCGTTATTGCGGTTATTGCGGCTCACGTCCACCGCTGCGGTGATCCTCGCCTGGCCAGGACCGTCGAGCACGTCAGAGACGGTATCGGCCTATCGGTTGCTCGGCCGTTACCTTTCCCCTGTTGCGGCGATGCCCACAGCAGTGGTTCAGGGCGCCCTGCTCAGGGATTCACGCGAAGCGGGCGACGAAGCGCTTCTGCCAAGGTGTCTCGACGGCTCGCCGCGAGTAGTTCTTGCGGATGTAGGCGATCGCCTCGTCGTTGGGCACGCCGTCGAGCACGGCGAGGCATGCCAAGGCTGTGCCCGTGCGGCCGATCCCGCCGCCACAGGCGATCTCGACGCGTTCGGTCTCGGCTCGTTCCAGGAGCTCGCGCAAGACCTTGCCAAAGGCCGGACGGTCGGTCGGCAGCCAGAAGTCGGGCCAGTGGAGCCAGCGGCTCTCCCACTCCACCGGCAGCGGCTCGCGGCCGTGCAGGTAGAGCGCGAAGTCGGGTCGCGGACCCGGTGGAAGCAGTTTCTTCAGGCCTCGGCCGCGGACGAGCTTCCCGGATGGCAAGAGCAGGACACCCGCCGCCGTGGACTCCCAGGTAGCGTTCATCATTCGAGACTATTCTTCCCCTTCACTACGGTAACAACGTGATCCGTCACTAAAAATCACTTCCGCGAATGGCGCAACCGCACGGGGAGGGAGGCCAGCTAGCGCATTCCGGGCATGGGCACCCAGGCCGCGTTCAGTGCGAGCCGGTGAGGTTGAGGGTGACGACACCGCCGATGATCAGCAGGACTCCCACAACCTTGGCTGCGGTCAGCGGCTCTTTCATCGCCACGACCCCGATCATAGCCACGGCGGCGGTGCCCACGCCGGACCAGATCGCGTACGCGACGCTGACCTCTATCTTCTTGAGCGCTAGGGCCAGCAGCGCGAAGGATACAATGTACCCGACCGCGACCACCAGGCTCGGCGCCAGTTTACTGAACCCGTCGCTCAACTTCAGTGCTGACGTAGCGGTCACCTCGGCGGCGATGGCGCCAACAAGCAGAATCCAAACCATTTCGTCCTCCGTCAGAATCTCGACCATGGCGAGATGTCGGCCCCCACCTCGCTGGCCCAGTGGAATCCCGGTCTTAGTTCGGACACGACTGCACAGCCGTCCCGGTGGTTGAAGCCGGAAGCGGGTGGCGGGGGCAATCCGCTTGTTCCTTACTAGCCCCAGCCGAGCTCGTGCAGCCGGTGCTCGGGGATCCCGAAGTGATGCGCCACCTCGTGCACCACCGTCACCGCGACCTCGTCCACCAGTTCCTGCTCATCGCGGCAGATATCGAGCAGGGCGTCGCGGTAGATGGTGATCCGATCGGGCAGCACCCCGCCGTAGTAGGAGTCCCGCTCGGTGAGTGCGACGCCCTCGTAGAGCCCGAGCAGCCCGGCATCGTCCGGGTTGCGGGGCTCGACCAGTACCACCACGTTGTCCATCGCCGCCGTGAGCTGGGCCGGGATGAGGTCCAAAGCCTCCGCCACGAGTTCGTCGAACCGGTCGGCACTGCACCAGGTTCCCATCAGGGCGGTGGCTCAGCCACGTCGATTGGGGCCACCGGAGGTTCTGCCATGGGCGCCGGCCCGGTGGTTCTTGGAGCGGGCGGGGCAGGTTGTTTGCCCACCTGTACCGGGCCCTTCACGCTGCCGGTGACCGGGGCGAAACCGGAACGGTCCGGCAGGAACGCGCCGAGCCGGCAGTCCACCCGGGTGCTCCCGGCCTGCCAGCTCTCCGCCTGCAGCGTCTCCCAGAACAGCGTGAGCCCCTTGTTCGCGGCCACCGCCGGTCCACCGGCGAAGTCCTTCGCCAGCCGGATGCACTCCGTGTTCAGCACCCGGTCCTGCGCGGCTTCGTCGGGGTATCCGTCGGGGAACGCGCCTTTGAGATCGACCACGCCGACTAGCTCCACCGCGTGAGGATCCGCGCAATCGACCGGGTCACCCACGGCTTTGCCGTCGTTGCCCAGACAGACGCCAGCCGGATGCACGTCGGACTGGTCCTGCTGCAGCACACTGCCGGTGCTGGGGAACAGTGTCCCGGTGCGGCCGGCGGTCTGCACCCCGCAGCGCAGCATCCGATCCCCGCGCAGCCAGCCTGCCTCACTGGGTTTGATCGCCCCCACCGTGAACCGACCGAACGGGTCGAAGCGGTCGGCCAACGCCGCAGTGGTGCGCTGGGTGCACCGTTCGGTCACCAGCTGCTGCCAGTGTTGCGGGTCGGGGAAGGCGGCCTGGGTGTCAAAGTCGTCGAGGTCTAGTGTCCCGGTGACCTCGAACAGGTGTGGTTGCGTGCACAGTACCTGGCTGGCGTCGGAGGCATCCGGTTTCTGCCAGGTCAGGCAGGTGTGCACGGGGGCACGTAGTGGCTGCACGCTGATCTCGGTGACCGGGTCTGGCGCGACGACGGTGAGCAGGGCGCCTGGCCGCGCTGGCACGGTGACCGTCGCCAGCGCCGTCAACGCGCCGAGCACGGCTCCGGCGGCGATCAGCCGGATGCTACGACTGGATCGGCGCTGGTCAGGAGGTACCGAGGAACCGTGACGTGGCATCCGCACCACCTTGCCTACTCGATCGTGGTAGCGCCACTACGCGGGTGGTAGCGCCACAACCCGGCCACGAAGGTGACCGTGAGGCAGGGCACCGCGAGGGTCTTGACCAATCCCGGCCACCCTAGCTGCGTCCCAGGGTGCTGGCTACCGTTCACCGCCCGGTTCCCGCGATCCGCTGGTTCTGCCTGCTCTGCCTACGGACCTTCACCGCCTCGATCACGATCGGCAGGATTGACAGCACCACGATGCCGATCAGGATCAGCTCCACGTGTTCCCTGACGAACGTGATCCGGCCCAGCCAGAAGCCGAGCAGGGTGACCCCGGTGGCCCAGGCGACACCACCGATCACCGAGTAGGTGAAGTAGCGGCGCGGATCCATCCGGCCCACTCCGGCGATCGCTGTGATGAAGGTCCGCACGATAGGCACGAAGCGGCCCAGCACGATGGCTCGTGGCCCGTACTTCTCGAAGAAGGCGTGCGTCTTGTCCACGTGCTCACGCTTGAACAGCCGGGAATCCGGCCGGTTGAACAGCGCCGGTCCGACCTTGACGCCGATGCCGTAGCCGACGGCGTTGCCCACCACCGCGCACACCGTGAGCAGCAGGCAGACCAGCCAGATCGGGGTGCCGATGATGCCGTTGGCGACGAACAGTCCAGCGGTGAACAGCAGCGAATCGCCGGGCAAGAAGAAGCCGATGAGCAGACCGCACTCGGCGAAGATGATCAGACACAGCCCTAATAGCACGTAGGGGCCCAGCATCCGCAGCAACTGCTCGGGATCGAGCCAAGACGGGCCGAAGGCCAGCGACATGGTGGCGAGGGAGGGCGGCACGGTGTCACGGTACCCGGGAACCCGGGTGTGACCAGCTGCGCACCCGCTGTCACCAGGTGCTGATCAGCCCGGCCAGCCCGCCTGCCATCGTTCCGAGCAGCACCGCAAGGGCGAGCACCACCCAGGCCGGCCACCTGGTCCGGGGCTGCGCCAGGTGGTGACTGGACGGTACCGGTGACCCGGAACCCAGCCCGGACGCCTGCGCCCGCAGTGCCGCGGTCAGCCAGTCGTCATTCACACTCATGAGTCATCGTTGCTCCAAGATTCGTTGCAGGGTGTCGAGGGCGCGGCTGGCGCTGGACTTCACCGTGCCGCGGCTGACTCCGGTGGCCGCCGCGATCTCCGCTTCGCTCATCCCCCCGTAGTAGCGCAGCACCAGCACCTCACGTTGCCGCGGCGGCAGGTCGGCCAGCGCTGCCACCACGGCCTGATGTTCGGTGGTGAGCATCGCCAGCGACTCCGCCGAGCGCGCATTGGCCTGGTGTGGTGGGACGTAGCCGCGGGCGGTCTTGCGACGGCGCAGCACCGAACGGGAGCCATTGACCACCGCGGTGCGCAGGTATCCCAACGCGGCCGCCTCGTCGCGCAGTCCCGACCAGTGCCGGTGCAGCCCGGTGAACGCCTCCTGCACGACGTCCTCGGCGGTGGGCTGCTCGTCCACCAGCAGGATCGCCAGCCGCACCAGCCGCATCCGGTGCTGGCGGTAGAGATCCTCCAACGTCAGCGGAGCGTCCACAGCGGGGGCCGGCGGGGTGCTCGGCTCGGTGTCCAGCACCCGCAGGTGACCGAGGGTCATCTCGACCGAGTGCTGCACAGTCACGCGGTCCAACGGTTCGTCGGGAGCCACACCAGGAAACGTACTGGGGGCCCACAGCGCCCGTCCGATCGCGTCGTGCCGGACGGGTGGACCATACTGCGACACAATCCCAGTAACGAGTACCCGGAGGTCAGCCACCATGCCCATCGCGACGCCCGAGGTCTACAGCGAGATGCTGGACCGTGCGAAGGCCGACCAGTTCGCCTACCCGGCGATCAACGTGACCTCGTCGGAGACACTGAACGCAGCCCTTCGCGGGTTCGCCGAGGCGGAGAGCGACGGCATCGTGCAGCTGTCCACGGGGGGGTCGGAGTTCGCCTCGGGCGGCAAGGTCAAGGACATGGTCACTGGCTCGGTGGCGATGGCCGAGTTCGCCCACGTGGTGGCCGCGAAGTATCCGATCAACGTCGTGCTGCACACCGACCACTGCCCGCAGGACAAGCTCGACGCCTTCGTCCGGCCGCTGATCGCGATCTCTCAGGAGCGAGTGGCCCGTGGTGGCAACCCGCTGTTCCAGTCCCACATGTGGGACGGCTCGACCACCGAGTTGCACCGCAACCTGGCGATCGCCGCGGAGCT
>DATEMN010000267.1:0-2543 GCA_035275565.1 Pseudonocardiaceae bacterium
GAAGAACATGATGTCCACGGAATCGGGCACCCCAGGCGTCGTCCGGATCATGATCCCGCCGGCACTGCCCCGCGCGGTCTGCTGCCGGGCAACTGGCAGCGGTACGTTCTCCAGGTCGCGTACGTCGATGGCGCTGGCCTGCAGCGCGGAGATGACCGCCCGCTTCAGCGCCCGGGCACCACGGGAGTGGTCGCGGGCCGTGGTGACGGTGGAGCCCTTCTTGAGCGTCGTCGCGTAGGCGCCGGCCAGGCGCACCGCGAGCTCGGGCGTGATCTCCACGTTCAGAATGCCGGAGACCCCGCGAGCACCGAAGAGATGGGCCTGGCCCCTGGATTCCCAGATGACCGAGGTGTTGACGAAGGCACCGGCCTCGATGGTCTTGAACGGGTAGACCCGCACATTGCCCTGAACGATCGATTCTTCACCGATCAGGCACTCATCGCCGATGACAGCGCCGTCCTCGATCCGAGCGGCACGCATGATGTCGGTGTTCTTTCCGACGACGCAGCCACGCAGATTGCTGTGCTGGCCCACGTACACGTTGTCGTGCACGACGGCCTTGTGCAGAAAGGCACCAGTCTTGACGACCACGTTCGAGCCGACCACGGTGTGCTCGCGGATTTCCGCCCCGGCCTCGACCTTGGCGTAGTCGCCGATGTAGAGAGGCCCACGCAGAACCGCGTCCGGATGCACCTCGGCACCCTCCGCCACCCACACGCCCGGCGAGATCTCGAAACCGTCGATCTCGACGTCGACCTTGCCCTCCAGCACGTCGGCCTGCGCCTTCACATAGCTCTCGTGTGTGCCGACGTCCTCCCAGTACCCCTCCGCGACATAGCCATAGACCGGCTTGCCTTCCTTCATCAACTGCGGGAAGACATCGCCTGACCAGTCGACGGGCACGTCGGGTTCGACATAGTCGAAGACCTCGGGCTCCATGACATAGATGCCCGTGTTCACGGTGTCCGAGAAGACCTGCCCCCACGTCGGCTTCTCGAGAAACCGCTCGACCTTGCCCTCTTCGTCGACGATCGTGATGCCGAATTCCAGCGGATTGGGCACACGTGTCAGACACACGGTGACCAGCGCACCCTTTTCCTTATGGAAATTGATGAGCTCGGTGAGGTCGAAGTCGGTCAGGGCATCACCGGAGATAACGAGGAAAGCATCGTCCTTCAACGCCTCTTCGGCGTTCTTGACGCTTCCGGCGGTACCGAGTGGCTTCTCCTCATTGGCATAAGAGAGCTCCATTCCGAGCTCCTCGCCGTCACCGAAGTAGTTCTTGACCAATGAGGCCAGGAACTGGACAGTTACGACGGTCTCGTTCAGCCCATGCCTTTTGAGCAGCCGCAGCACATGCTCCATGATCGGGCGGTTGGCCACGGGTAGGAGCGGCTTGGGCATGCTAGAGGTCATGGGGCGAAGGCGTGTGCCTTCGCCTCCGGCCATCACGACGGCCTTCATGTCGGAAGCGTCCTCCTCAAAGAGACGACGGTCTAGCCGACTTCACCCGTCCAGATTGTCCCGCACTTTTCCACCGAGGGCCATCGGGCCGCTTCGGCCGCAGCAATCGGCGAGTTCAATCGGCCATGGCGTCCGCACGTACCAGGCGGCGGACTTGTACTACGTAGAGGACTCCTGCCCACCAGTAGAGCGTTGTACCCCAACCAGCGAACGCCCATCCGAAAATAGCAGCGAGTGACGAGATCCATCCAGTTCCGTCACTGAGCAAGAGCAGTGGGAAGGCGTACATCAGGTTGAAGGTGGCCGCCTTACCCAGGAAGTTCACCTGCGGCGGCGGATAGCCGTGCCGCCTGAGGATGCCCACCATCACCAGCAGGACCAGCTCGCGCACCAGAAGTACAGCAGTCAACCAGATTGGCAGAATCTCGCGCCAGGTAAGACCGACCAAAGTCGAGAGAATGTAGAGCCGGTCGGCCGCGGGATCGAGAAGCCGGCCAAGGCTGCTGATCTGGTTCCAACGTCGCGCGAGCTTGCCGTCCAGATAGTCACTGACTCCGCTCAGAGCCAGCACCAGCAGCGCCCACCCGTCACTCTTGGGGCCTCCGAACTCAGGCCTGAGAATCAGCCACAGGAAGATCGGCACGCCGACGAGACGCGCCATGCTGAGGATGTTGGGGATGGTGAGGACCCGGTCTGTCTGGACGCGGGTCTCCTGGACCTCCACCCGGGAGCCTCCTGTGGGAAACGTGCCAACGATGCCCCCTGACCTTACCTCAACGCAAAAAAGCTCTGGCTCTTGGGCTGTGTGCCCAAGAGCCAGAGCTCTAAAGGGAGTTCGGCGGCGTCCTACTCTCCCACAGGGTCCCCCCTGCAGTACCATCGGCGCTGTAAGGCTTAGCTTCCGGGTTCGGAATGTAACCGGGCGTTTCCCTCACGCTATAACCACCGAAACACTATGAAACTGTCCAGCCGCACCGCTGCTGTGACTACAGCGGGGCTGTTCGTGGTTTCAGAACCAACACAGTGGACGCGAGCAACTGAGGACAAGCCCTCGGCCTATTAGTACCGGTCACCTCCAC
>DATEMN010000268.1:0-10425 GCA_035275565.1 Pseudonocardiaceae bacterium
CGGGTCTACCGGGAAGGGCTCGGCCGGTTGGCCGAGGAATTCCCGTCCGCTACCTTCCTGGACCTGTCGACCCTCTTTGCCGAAGAGACCGAACCGTGTCTGTCGGACGGGGTGCACCCGACCACGCATGGTGCGGCACTGCTCGGCGACCGACTGTGTGACGCCATCAGGGCGGTCTTGGAGCACTCCGGCAGGTAGCCCATGCGTCCCGAAGTTCTTTCACGGTACCCCGATAGGAGCTGAGATGACACGAACGCCCTCCCGTTCCCTGTGAACACGAGTGCGGGCGGATGCCGCGCTCACGGCCGCAGCAGTTGCCGTACTCGTGCGGCTTCGCGGGTGAGGTGGTCGCGCTCCGGCACGCTGGTCGCGGCGCGGGATGCCTCGGCATACAGCTTGGCGGCGTGCTCGAGGTCACCGGCGCGTTCGTGCAGGTATGCCGTCACCGCAGCGTAACGGGGCAGGTCGGGGTTCACGTCAGTCAGCGCCGCCAGGCCGGCTTGCGGTCCGTCGGCCTCGCCGACGGCCACTGCGCGGTTGAGCCGCACCACCGGGCTGCCGGTGAGGAGCAGCAGTTCGTCGTACCACTCCACGATCTGCACCCAGTCCGTCTCGGAGGTGCTTCGGGCGTCCGCGTGCAGGGCGGCGATCGCGGCCTGCGCCTGGTATTCGCCCAACCGGTCGCGGGCCAGCGCGGCCTGCAGAATCGTCACCCCCTCGGTGATCAGGCAGGTGTCCCAGCGCGATCGGTCCTGCTCAGCAAGCGGCACCAGGCGACCTCCCGGGCCAGTGCGAGACGTGCGGCGTGCATGGTGTAGCAGCATGAGCGCGAGCAGCCCCGCGACCTCGGGCTCGTCGGTCAAGGCGACGAGCTGGCGGGCGAGGCGGATCGCTTCGGCCGCCAGGTCGACGTCTCCGCTGTACCCCTCGTTGAAGACGAGGTAGAGCACGCGCAGCACGGTCCCGAGATCGCCGGGCTGGTCGAGCGGCAGCCCCGCGATCCGCCGCTTGGCCCGGCTGATCCGCTGCGCCATGGTCGACTCGGGGACGAGGAATGCTGTCGCGATCTGTCGGGTGGTCAGGCCACCGACCGCGCGCAGCGTCAGGGCGACGGCCGACCCCCGCGCCAGGATGGGGTGCGCACACAGGAAATAGAGCCACAGCGTGTCGTCCGTGCCGGGCACCGGACCGGCCGGGGGCTCGACCTGAACGGTGAGTTCCCGGCCCCGCCGCGACGCCTCGGCACGGACGGCGTCGAGGAACCTGCGCCACGCGACCGCGACCAGCCACGCCTTCGGATCGCGCGGTGGATCGTCCGGCCAGGTCTCCAGCGCCCGGATCAGGGCCTGCTGCACGGCATCCTCAGCCGACGCGAAGTCGGCTCCGCGCCGGACGAGGACACCGATCACCGCGGGTACGAGCTCTCGCAGCAGTGACTCGTTCACTCGGTCACCGTGGGCGACTCGGTGAGAAACGGGCGCACCTCCAGCCACTCGTGGATCGGCTCGCCACCGGCCCCGGGAGCGGCGGATAGCTCCCCAGCCAGCGCGACCGCGCGATCCCAAGACTCCACGTCGATGACCATCCAGCCGGCGATGAGGTCCTTGGTCTCAGCGAACGGACCATCGGTCACCGGTGGGCGCCCCTCGCCGTCATACCGCACGAACGCGCCCTCAGACGCCAGAGCCTGGGCATCGACGAACTCACCCGTCTCTTCCAAACGGGCTGCGAAGTCGCGCATGAACTGCACGTGCGCGTCGACCTCCTCCGGCGTCCATCGGTCCATCGGCACCCAGTCCACAGCGGGAGCCGGGCCACCTCGGTAGTGCTTGAGCAGCAGGTACTTCATGGCGGTTCCTCTTTCTTCATCGCGCGGCCCGTCGTGGCCACTGGTGTCCCTGGGACGAAGCCAGCGCCACATTCTCGACACCCACACGCGTGCCGAGTTCTAGGACATACTCCTGGCCGTCACCACCCAGGGCGCCCGCACCGCCGAAGCGCTCCTCGGCATCCTTGAGCACCTCGGTGTCGCCACAACCAGAAAGCCACAACCCGGCCGCACCTACGCAAGCCGATCCCCATCGGTACGCCGGTTCGGGCGTCTAAGACATCGCGACGGACTACCGCCACGACTCGTCCTGGGAGTAGTGATCAAAACGCGTTCCGCTCAGGCTCAGGAAGCCATCCACAAGCCAACGCATAGTTACCCAGAGGAGCCGCCAGATGCAACGTCCTCTACTACCGCTGAGCGCGCGGTGAACGCCCAGGCATGAGCGGGCTACGGATACGCGGCGGCGGGTGTGGCCTTTGTGGATGCTCGGGTGGGCGGGGTGTGGTGGACACCGGCGGTGTGTAGGAGGCGCTTGACGCTGCTGAGGCGCACGCCGTGGGCAGCGGCGAGGGAGGCGGTGGTGGCGCCGTGGCGGTAGGCGGTGATCAGCTCGGTGATCTCGCGCTTATCGAGGTGCTCGCGGAGGCTCCACAGACGCTTCGTGCTCGGTCTCGCTGCACCCACCGGGCTGGTTAGTGCCACGGTCCGGCAAAACCTCAGGTCAGCGGCTGGCGTGGAGTGCGAGTAAGCGGTTAGCACCTCCACCGTGAACGCCTGGGTCCCTGACCTGGGCGTTCATGCTTCTCCGGTGTGCGAGTCCCTTCTTTCACCTGCCGCTATGGAAGAGAGTCGCGATCCGCATCCCGTTCGCGCCGCATGAGCGGACGAGGTCCGGCCATGCTTGGTGAGCGGGCGGGATGCAGTCCTCATCATGGATGATCGTCTTTTGTCGTTGTACCGATTCGATCTCGGAAGTCGAAAAAGCGCTCACGATCAGGATCGAGGAAATCCAGAAGGTCCACAAGTGCATGCTGCGCGCAAATCAGCCGCTCAGGACCTGCCCCGGAAAATCCTCTTTCCGGGTCTTGCTGATATTCGCTGCACAACATTTCTAGCTGGCGAACCGAACGGCGCCTCAATAACTCTACACTGATTCTGGAGATCAGCGATAGAATCGCGGACACGCCCGCGACTATAACTGCCGCTTCTACTGTCGACATAATCCTTCGGATAAGAGGGTCTTCTATGTTCAGGATGCTCAGACGCATCGTTTGCGTTGACTGATGACAGGCTCGGGCACAGAGTGGGGTTCCAGGAGGCGGCCACTTCCGTTGAGCAGCGGCTTCACGCGACTCGTTCGTACTCGTTAATCAGGCCACCCATAACCGGTCGACGCGTGATGCGTTCATGGCTGAGGTCGGCCACAGGGTGGGTCGGCCGTAGTGGGCGAAGGTCGCGGGCGCGGTGGGGTCGTCGACCGTGGTAGTGGCGAACGTATTCCGCGAGAACGATACGGAGGTGCTGCTGGCTGAAGATCAATATGTGGTCGGTGAGTTCGGCTCTGAGCGTGCGCGCCAACCGTTCGGCGAAACTATTCGCCCGGGGCACCGCGGAGGAATCCTGACCACGCGGATGTCTACATCGGCCAGGACAGCATCGAACGATGCTGCGAATTGATCGGCTCGATCTCGGATGAGGAACCGGAACTGGGTGACGCGCTCGCCGAGATCCATAGCCAGGTTGCGAAACTGCTGGGTGGTCCATGTGCCGTCCGGGTTCGTGGTCGTACCCAATAGATGTACTGACCGGCTGCCGACCTCCAGCACGAAGAATACGGAGATCCACTGGAGGGTCACCGCGGGAGTCCACGGGAAGAAGTCGTAAGCCAGCATCGTCGACGCCGGAGCTCGCAGGAACTACCGCCATGTCCTGTCGGTGTCTCGGATCGACGCTGGGGGTATTCGCAACCGCTTGAGGCCACGGCGGATCGTCGATGCTCCCACGTGGTGGCCGAGTTTGAGCAGCTTGCCCTGGATCCGTTGGTATCCCCGACGGTGGTTCTCCTGGGCCATGCGCTCGATCGACACGGCCACCGCGTCCTCGAGAGGCGGACGCCCGAGGCGGTTCGGATACGTCCATTTCTTGGCGACCAGGCGCCGGTGCTAGCGCAGGATTGTGCCCGGTGTGACCAGGCGATGCCGCCGCAGCATCTGGACAGCTTTCGGGCGAGCTCGGTGAACACTGCGCGATCCGCCCAGTCCAGGCGCGGCTTCGGGTTGGCTCTACGCAGCGCGGCGACTTCGTGACGCAGCACTAGGAGCTCGACGTCCTTGGACGTCGATGAACGGGTGAGCAACACCAGCAGGTTCGCCAGCTGACAGAAGATCAGGTAGGGCAAGCGTAAGGACACGGCTCACGATCATGCCCTGCCAGCCGATCCCACCGATCTCCCAGGTCAGTGGCACGGGCCGACTTCTGGAACCCGACAGAGTCCTGGATGAGCTGGAAGTCACGATCACGCGTACTCTGCTCATACCGCTGAAAGATGGCGATGCCAGGCCACATGGAAAGCTCGTTGGCATAGAGTGCCAGACGCGGGTGAATGGCTCTCGCTTACTAGCTTCAGATTTGCTCGTGATCGTCCTGTGCTCTTCGGCGTGGTTCTGCCCTGACGGCTCTGGTCACACGCCGATACGGAGCGTAGAAAGAGGGTAGGCGGAGTCGAGACTCGGAGGCCGTATGCATGACTGGGAGAGGCCACCGAAGCGAAGCGACCGGCGCCTGTCTGAGGTGCGGGGGAGTCAGCTTCCTCGGGCCGTGAGTGGTCGGCCGCTGATGGAGCTGCCGGCGCTGCAGCGCACCGCGGGGAACGCGGCGGTCGCGCGGCTGGTGGCGCAACGGATGGATGCCCAGCATACGGTGGCGCAGCGCGTGCAAGCCCAGACGGCGGCCGCCAACACCACCGAGGAAGACCGAGAGGTACTGTTCAACTACCGGAATGAGACGCAGAACCCCGCGGTCCAGGCGCTGCTCGATGAACTGTTCGCGCACCTTGAGCGGGTTTCCTTCGAACAGACTGCGGGCTCGACCGGTGGTAGCACCCGTCACTTGGGCGACGGGCAGTACTCCGTCTCCTATGCTCGCCCAGCGGACATGGACACCCACGACCGCATCGCTGTGCTCGTCCATGAACTGACGCATGTGGTGATCAATGAGGCATACAACTCCGACATGCTCAACTATCCGGTCCCCACGCTTACCGACACCGAGCGAATGACCACGATGGAGGAGACACCGGGGCGCGAAGAAGACATTCAGAACGCCCGAATGCGGAAGGTCGAGCGCGAGCAGCGCGATAGTTTTATCGACCATGTCATGGGCAACGTTACATTGCTCCTCTCCCAACTCCCCGGCTCTGGCCTCTCCTCGGAGCGACGGAAGATGATCGATACGAAGTTGCGGCTGCACACCCTCCAGCGGCCCTTCCACGAGTACGACGCCGTGCTCTCTCATCTGTTGACCTGGTGTGACAGGGACGGGGCCGACCAGTCATCGGAGTTCTACCGGAGCCTGACGACCATGGTGACACAGGCCGCTGCGTGGCGTGCCAGCGGCGCGATCACCGTGCCCGAAACCGCGCCCGGACCTGTGCCCGCGCCCGTACCCGCATTGGCCTCCCCTGCTAGGGGTGGGACAAGTCGCAGAACGGGTGGCAAGAGCGGCCGGAAGTTACGCGACCGGGTGAAAGACGTGTTGAACAAGCTCGCCCGCATCTTCAGACGGCGATAGCGCCGGGCGCCCAGCGGTTCGTGTTCCGAACCACGACGACCAGGGATCTCCGGTGCTTTTCATCCCAAGGATGTTGCTCGGTTCGTGCCCAGCGGCCGAGTCCGGTCAGATGGTTGCGATCCGCACGGAAACGCTTTCTGGGCCTTCGGTAAACTGTACCGTTGTCGCCAAGAATGCGTCCGTTTCACGACTGAATTATAGCGTCGTGACCCTTATGCCGCTCGCGCTGAATGAGCGAAGGATGTCCGCCATGCTGATGAGCGTGAATTTCCTGAACGATGTCTGTGGCCGCGTGCAAATCACACCCGCTCGCCGCCCATTTGCGGTGTCATGCATCCGCGCCCCAGCGCAGGTGCAGGTTCGCATGACGGCGACGAGATGGGCATGAGGGACGCGTAGTGCTGCTATGGCGTTGGCCGCGACACACTCATGTGTCCCCTGCGGGGAACACCTCACATCCCATGCCTATGAGAGGAGGAGGCTGGCCTGCCGCTGTCGCTGCTCAGCGTGATCGTGGCCGGGGTCGTAACGTGGGCGACCTCGGTAATCAACTCGGCGATGCCGCGCTCATCCAGGCGGTCGCGCAGGCCCCACCAGATGCTTCGCGCTCGGTCTCGGGCCTACACACAGGATTGGTGAGCGCCACGGTGTAACAAAGCCGCAGTTCAGCGACTTGTACGGTGTGCGAGTAAGTGGTGAGGCTGTCTCCCAACCGTTTCAACGCAGCTCGGGTGGCTCTTGATGATGCTTGGGCGTAGATCTCCATGGTGACCGCGATCTGCGCGTGGCGTAGGATCTGCATGACTTCGCGGGGGTGGACGTCCAGGCCCACCAGCAGCGTTGCGCAGGTGCGTCGTCCGTCGTGCATCGTGATCTTCCGGACCCTGGCTTTCGCGCAGCGGGCACCCCCGGAGCGGTTGAAGTTGCGCGGTTCGATCAGCGTGCCCCACTTGGTTGTGAAGATGAGCTTGCCGCCCTGCCACGCTGATCCTGCTTTCTCCTTCGCTTCAGCTTCTTCCGTCTCCCGACGCTTCAGCGCGGCTGCAGCAGGTCCTCGGACTGGCGGACAACGCGGTCCGCACCGCGATGACCCACCGTTGCGTGGCGCATCTGTGCATGCCCAACGACATCCAGATCGCCCCCACCGTCGAAGACCCCTACGCATACCCCGCCCCGGCCCTGCCCCAGCACGGATCGACCATCCTGCCGCGGCGTTTTGGCGTGTCTGACCTGGAGCAGTTGGCCGCCGCAGCTGAGGTGCTCAACGCCGCCGCGGCGGCCGGCCATCCTGGCCGGGGCGGGGGCGGTCGGGCTGCGGGCCTATCCCCCCTTGCAACACCAACACGATTGACCGGACCCTCGCGGCGTCTATCGGCCAGCGGCCCTCGATCCAGGGTGCAGGTTCGGTCAAGAGTTTTGCGCCCTCCGGCGCGGTGGCGAACTCCATGAGAATGGCGGCGCTCTCGACGACGTTCGAGCCGGCCAAGCTGGAAGAGGGCGAAGGACCTCTCGTTGTGCGGCTGCATTTGCAGGCCCGTGGGAGGTCCTCCTGGACTACCGGCATCGCCGTACCCGGCGCGTCGCTGCTTCGGGAGGAGCTTGTCCGTCCACAGCGGACGACACAAGGCAAAGGCAAGGAGGTTACCCACTCCTTGCCACTCTCAACGTATAGCGCACTGGGGGTCTTGCGGCAAGACCCGGGTCGTGCCGCAGAATCTCCAGCCGAAGCCAGAACCTGCGGAAATCAGGGATTCGCGACGTATGTGTGCTCTTGTCGACGTGTGGGTCTCGCGGGGGCGTCGAACCGCCGGTGGGACTCGCGGTGCGGCGGCGGGCATTCGCCGCGGAGGTGCGGGGGTGCGCGCCGCCGGACTGCGCGGAGCAGCTGGCCGACATGCAACCTTGTTGAAGGAGGGGGTTTCATGATTGACGTGATCGTTGCCGGCGGCGGACCGACCGGCGTGATGCTGGCCAGCGAGTTACGACTACAGGGCGTGCACGCACTCGTGCTGGAGAAGGACGCGGAGCCGACCAGGATTGTCCGCGCGCTTGGCCTGCACGCGCGCAGCGTTGAGGTGATGGACCAGCGCGGTCTGCTGGAGCGGTTCCTCACGCTCGGCCGGCAGTACCCGGTCGGTGGTTTCTTCGCCGGTATCGCCAAGCAGTCGCCGGACCGGCTGGACACCGCGCATCCGTACGTTCTCGGCATCCCGCAGCCCGTCGTCGAGCGTTTGCTGACCGAGCACGCCACCGAACTCGGCGTCGAGATCCGGCGCGGCTGCGAGCTGGTCGGGCTGAGCCAAGATGACCACGGGGTGATCGCCGAGCTGGCCGACGGCACGCGGTTGCGCTCGCGCTACCTCGTCGGTTGCGACGGTGGCCGCAGCACGGTGCGCAAGTTGCTCGGTATCGGCTTCTCCGGTGAGCCCACCAGGGTCGAGACGCTGTTGGGCGAGGTGGAGGTGGCCGTGCCGCCGGAGACGCTGGCCGCCGTGGTGGCCGAGGTCTACAAGACCCAGAAGCGGTTCGGCGCCGTGCCCCTCGGGGACGGGGTGCACCGCATTGTCGTGCCCGCCGAGGGAGTGGCCGAGGACCGCTCGGTCCCGCCGACCCTCGAGGAGGTCAAGCAGCAGCTGCGGGCGACCGCCGGGACCGACTTCGGGGTGCACTCACCGCGCTGGCTCTCCCGCTTCGGCGACGCCACCCGGCTGGCCGAGTGCTACCGGACCGGCCGGGTGCTGCTGGCCGGCGACGCGGCGCATATCCACCCGCCGATGGGCGGGCAGGGCCTCAACCTAGGCATTCAGGACGCGTTCAACCTGGGCTGGAAACTGGCCGCCGAGGTCAACGGCTGGGCACCGGAGGCGCTGCTGGACAGCTACCACACCGAACGGCACCCGGTGGCCGCCGCCGTGCTGGACAACACCCGCGCGCAGGCCGAGCTGATGTCCCTCGAGCCGGGTCCCCAGGCAGTGCGCCGGCTGCTGTCGGAACTGATGGACTTCGAGGACGTGAACCGATACCTGATCGAGAAGATCACCGCGATCGGGGTCCGCTACGACTTCGGCGAGGGGCATGAACTGCTCGGCCGGCGGCTGCGGGACGTGAGACTGAAGCGGGGACGTCTCTATGAGCTGATGCACGGCGGCCGCGGGCTACTGCTCGACCAGACCGGCCGGTTCTCGGTGGCGGGCTGGACGGATCGGGTCGACCACGTGGTGGACGTCAGCGAGGAACTGGACGTGCCCGCCGTACTGCTGCGGCCGGACGGCCACGTGGCGTGGGTCGGTGACGATCAGCAGGATCTGCTCGGCCAGCTGCCCCAGTGGTTCGGCGCGCCCGTCAGCTGAGTACGCAGCCGTGGCTCGAAAGGGCAGGACCTAATCTCCGGCCGAGTTCGGCATGCTGTTCCACAGGTCGACGTCCGAGACCGGTCCGGCGTCTGCGGACAGCAGCACGGCCTGGCTCGGTACGTCGTCTAGCGTCAGGTGGTAGAGGTCGAGGTGGGTGGCGTTGGTGACCTGGATGCCCCGACCCTTGCATCGCTCGCCGTCCGCGGCCGTCCCGCCGGGCGGGGCCTGCCCGTATCGGAGAACGAACATCAGCACCCTGCGGACCGTGACGTCCCGCACCACCGCTTCCGAGCGGCCCATCGACAGGCCGGTACAGGCGTTCCAGAGCCGCAGGTTCTCGATGAGCACCTGGGTGGCGCGGTAGTGCACGACGATCGCGTCGCCGTTGGAGGAGTTGCCTCCGCCGCTCGCGTCGACGGCCTTGCGGGTCGGCAGGAACTCGGCGAACTTGTTCCATTGCACCGCCGCGCCGCTGCCGGTCGGTGGGTCGGAGCCGCGGATGCTCACCCGCTGGCAGGATTTGAGGTCGATGGCGTTCTCTTCGACCGGCGCGCTGCCTGGGGTGTTCACCATCCGGTTGTCGACCAGGTCGATGTCCTTCGGGTCGCCGGCCCGGGTGGCACCACCGACGGAGTCGGTGTCGGTCAGGCACTGCACGCCGTCGCCGCCGTTATCGTGGAACGAGGTGCGCCGCACCAGCACCCGCTCCACCGACGCCGTGGAGCCGCCGGAGCCCTCGATGGAAAGCCCGTGTGCGTCGGCCCGGCCGTACCCGGCCTGCTCGACGTGCGAGACGTTCGACCCTGAGGTCCAGCGTGCGAAGCCGGTGACTTCGTTGCTCTCGATAATGGCGTCGGTGATTCGCCCGCGGACGATGATGCCGGCGCCATCTTGGCCCTGCTTGTCGATCGTGAAACCCTCGACCAGCCAGTAGCCGACCTCAGCTGCTGCGGAGTCGAGTACGAAGCTGCTCGCGGTGGTCGCCGGTGCGGTCGGTCGGATCGTGACGGCACCCTCGGCGCGTAGCGCGATCGGCGCGGCGGCGGTGCCGGACCGGGCGAAGCGCAGGTTCACCTCGGCGTAGGTACCGATCCGTACACAGCCGGTCTGGCTGGGCTGCGGGACGCCCATGGCCTTGCCTATCGTCCGCCATGGCTGGGTACTGCTGCCGGGGCCCGCGTCGCCCGGGCCGGTGGTGCCGGCATCGACCCAGTGTGTACAGGGCCGGACCGCGGCCAACCACCCCGATTCCGGTGCCGCCGCCGAGCCCGGGGGCCCGGCGGGCGGGTCGAGCAGGGACGTCTGGCAACGAGCTGGATCCTGCTGGTCTGACGTCGCTGGACGATCTCGCCGACGCACTTCGCGGCCTGCACCGGCGATCGGGCGAGTTGAGCCTTCGCGATCTCGAGCGGTGGGCCCGCAAGCAGCAGCAGGTCGGCCGGCCGGACGGAC
>DATEMN010000269.1:0-15238 GCA_035275565.1 Pseudonocardiaceae bacterium
GAACCGGACCCCTCGCGCTGCTTGCGCAGCACACCACTGAGCAGACCACCGTGCAACGGCGACCACGGGATAAGCCCGATGCCGTACTCTCGCGCGGCGGGCAACACCTCCAGCTCGACCCAACGGGTGAGCAAGTTGTAGATGGACTGCTCGCTGACCAGCCCGAAGAGTTGCCGGAGCCGGGCTCGCTCCTGAGCCGCCGTCAGATGCCATCCGGCGAAGTTCGACGAGCCGACATAGATGATCTTTCCCTGCTGCCGGAGCACCGACATGGCCTCCCAGATCTCCTCCCACGGGGTGGCCCGATCCACGTGGTGCATCTGGTAGAGGTCGATGTAGTCGGTCTGCAACCGGCGCAGCGACGCATCGCAGGCCCGCCGGATATTCAACGCGGAGAGCTTGGTCTCGTTGGGCCAGTCCCCCGTCTGTTGATAGAGCTTGGTCGCCAACACGGTGCGCTCGCGACGCCCGCCGCCAGCGGAGAACCACCGGCCGATGATCTGCTCGGTAATCCCTTCCCCTTTACGCCAGCCATAGACGTTCGCGGTGTCAAAGAAGTTGATGCCGTGCTCATGCGCCCGGTCCATGATCGCGTGACTGTCAGCCTCAGAGGTCTCCGGGCCGAAGTTCATCGTCCCCAGGCACAGTCGGGACACCGAAAGGCCGCTACGGCCCAGCTGTGTGTAGTCCATACCCACCAGCCTTGCATCACGCCCGGCGTCAGACCACTCGACGACCCGTCGCCACACTGCCCAGGTCAACGGCACACCGAGGCGGTAGGCAAGGTGCACCCCGGAGGGGGCGTCGATGATAGTCAAACCGGCCGACATGAGTGTGCCCATCAGACGGGCGGGCGTCGGTGCCGCGACCGTGAACTCAACAAGACCGACATGGAGCATCGTCGAACGGATGCTTCAAGACGGTGAACGGCACATGTTTGATCGGTCAGACCGATCAGGCCGCGACTGGTCGTCCCCGCGACAGCGATCGCTTCGAATGGCGACGGGCGAGGCTAACCGGAGCCATAGGCAACAACTCGGCGCCACGCGGTCATCACCACGCTAACCACCTAGAAGCGGGGCCTGATGACTGAGACCGCGCAGTCCATACGGGATCACTGGTGGCGGCCCGGCTAGCAGGTTGGTCATTCTATTATACCTGGCACGTCACGTAACAACCAACCTGCCGTGTACCGGCTCGCCGCCGACTACTTCCCCATACTCAACAATCTGCCACCCTGAACCCGATCCCCGCACGGTGGCTGCATCTGACCATGCAGGGCATCGGGTTCACCGGCGAGGTGAGCCGCGCCAACATCGACGCGAGCGGGAAGGGCTGTTCCCGTGATGCCCGGGTCGCAAGTCTTCCAGGGGTGCGGACGTCTTCACGGAACACCACACCTACCTGGCGAGTCCGGCCGCCTCATCGCGCAAGCCGGGTTCGTCCCGGCGTCGCTGAACGGACACGCCACGACGGTGAGCGGCGCATGCATGATCGGCCAGTCTGATCGGCACGCGGCTGGCTGCGCAACGTCCCGACCGGTAACGGTCCGCGGCCGGGTCAGGATCGAACCACGTGGTGGGTGCGCCGCCCACTCTGAGCCCCCGCTGACCACTTCCTTGCCCGATTGGCCCGCCGCACCCGCGAGTCGGAGAACGTTCGCGAATGCATTCTTATCGTGACGACAAACTACGACACTCCCTCGAACGCACATTCACAGACAACGGTGAACCGTACAAACTCGTCACCTACATCGCCGAAGAAAGAGATTGTGGACCTTTCCGCCGGGCTACAGCCCGCGCTACTGGGATGTCCGAATGATGCTACTCCGGTTGCTGGGGAAGCAACAGGGAAAGATCATCAAGTCCTGGGCAATCCATAACGGCCCGGATCCCATCGACCTCGCTGCGTGGGACAAGCGCGGCGTCGACATGCTGCCTATCAGGGTGGAGGACTTCGTCGCAACCATCGAACGAGTGCCATTCGGAGCCGAATCGCGGGGTGGGGGCCTTGACCTGGACTGGGGTGGAGATTGCAGGCTGGTCGTCATGAGGGTAGTGCCTGGTGCGGGATCGGTGGCTGTGGTTCGCTCGGAGCTGTTCGGCCCAAGCCGCCGCACGACCACGGTCGGCGTGCTGCTGCTGATCAGCATGGTGGCGTTCGAGGCGATGGGGGTAGGCACCGCCATGCCGGCGCTGGTCGCCGACCTCGGCGCGGTGTCGCTGTACGCTTGGCCGTTCGTGGCGTTCATGGCGGCCGGCGTGTTCGGCACCGTGCTCGGCGGGCGGTGGTGCGACCTGGCCGGGCCGCGGATCCCGCTGGTGGCGGCCCCGGTGCTGTTCGGGGTGGGGTTGCTGGTGGCTGGCACCGCGGCCGGCATGCCGCAGCTGTTGGTGGGGCGGGTGCTGCAAGGGTGGGGAGCCGGCATCCTGACGGTTGCAGTCTTCGTGCTCATCGCGGTGGTCTACGCCGAGCGGACCCGTCCCGCCCTCTTCGGGCTGATGTCCTCAGCGTGGGTATTGCCCTCGCTGATCGGGCCGCCGGTCGCCGGGGTGGTGGCAGAACGGCTGGCCTGGCACTGGGTGTTCCTCGGTCTGGTCCCGGTAGTGGTACTCGCGGTCGCGCTGGTGGTGCCCGCGGTGCGCCGGCTCGGGAAGCCGAACCCCGGACGGGGCATTCCCCCACGACGCGGGCTGGTGTTCGCCGCGCTATGCGCCGCAGTGGGGGTCTCCGCACTGAGTTGGGCCGCTCAGCGTCCGAGCACCGGCGCCGCCGTGGTGGGCGGGGCCGCTCTGGTGCTGCTAGTGCCGTCGATGCGCCGGTTGTTGCCGGCCGGGGTGTTCCGGGCGCGCCGTGGCGTGCCGACCGTGGTGGCCGCCCGGGGGCTGCTCGCCGGGGTGTTCTTCGCCACCAACTCCTACCTGCCGCTGATTTTGACCAGCACCCACCATTGGGCACTGACCGCAGCCGGGATCCCGCTGGTGGTCGCCTCGCTGGGCTGGTCGGCGGCCTCCGGATGGCAGGGCCGCCACCCGGACCTGCCCCGGCAGCGGCTGCTACAGATCGGGTTCAGCCTGCTCGCGGCGGCCACCGCCGGCCTACTGCTGGTTGCGCCGGGCTGGGGCATCCCATGGCTGGCCCTGCCGCTGTGGGGCATCGCCGGGATCGGCATGGGGTTGGGCTACTCCGCGGTGTCATTTCTGCTGCTGCAGCAGTCCAGCACCGGCGAGGTGGGGTTCCACTCATCGGCGGCACAGATGTCCGACCAACTCAGCACCGCGATCCTGATCGGCGCCGGCGGCGCGCTGCTGGCGCTGCTGGGCTCACCGGCGCTCGCGCTGCCAGTGCTGCTCGCGGTGCTGGCCGGACTCGGCGTGGTCGGTGCGACGATGGCGACCCGGGCCACCTTGTGAGTGGGAAACGGTGTTATAACACCGTTTCCCACTCACAAGGTGAAGTCCTTGGCTAGGTCGGCGGGGGCTGCGCGCTCCTCGATGATCCGGCGGTTGAGTTCGGTGAGCTTCTCAGTGGTGAGGGCGGCTGAGACCGCGTTGAGAGCGTCGATGCCCGCCTGGTTCAGCGCCCCGGCGCGCACCAGCGGAAGGATGCGCTGAGCCGGATACATGTTCTTCGGGTCCGCCAACTCGACCCACCGGTTGGCGGCGATGTCGGGCGAGGTGGTGAACAGGTTCACGATCTGCACCTGCCCGCTGCGGAGCGCCTCCAGCGTCACCGGACCGGCCGGGTCGGTGCTGCGGATCTCGCGGAAAGTACACTCGTAGACTTGGGCAATCTTGTCTTTCCAGCGGCTCGACCACTCACCGGCGGCGCCCAGGGTGAGCTGCCCGCAATGCGGCCCAAGCTGGTCCATGCTGGTGAGCCCCAATGCCTGAGCGGTCTGCTGGGTGACGACCAGGACGTCGGAATCCTCCGCCGCGGACTGCTCGAGCACCTCCAAGCCCCGAGGTAGGGACCGCTGCAGCGCGGTGTACACGTCGTCTGCCGCCGTTGCGGTCGCGTTCGGGTCGACCGACTGCAGCAGGTTGCCCGAGTACTCGGGCATCACGGTGATCGACCCGTCCTGCACGGCGACGTTGGTGATCTCGCGGGTGCCCAGCCGGGGGCGGGTCTGCACCTCGATCCCTGCCTTGCGCAGCGCCGCGGCATAGATCTCCATGAGCAGCTCGCTCTCGGCGAAGTCAGCCGAGCCGACCACGACGGTGCCGCCACTGCCGCCGCCGGCCAGCGGGTTGCCGGACCCGCAAGCCGTGACAGTGACCGCCACCAGCACAGTCATGATCAACACCGCGATGCGTGTCATCGATCATCCTCCTCCGATCCGAGCCGCCCGCGAATCCACAGACAGCTGCACTCCGGTAGCTACTGCAAGCCGCGTCACCCCGGCCAGCAGCACATCCAGCGCCACCGCCAGCCCCGCGGTGAGCAGCGCCCCTGCCACCATCTGCGGATAATCCGCCGAACGCAATCCGTCCAGCAGCAGCCGGCCCAGGCCACCGAGCCCCAGGTAGGCCGCCACGGTGGTAGTCGCCACCACCTGCAGCACCGCGCTGCGCACCCCACCGAGCAGCAACGGAAGGGCACCCGGCAGCTCGATCTGGAACAGGCGCTGGGCCGACGTCATACCCATCCCCCGGGCGGCGTCGACGACATCAGCCCCGACGCTCTGCACCCCGGCGTAGCTGCCGGCCAGCACCGGGGGCACGGCCAGCACGACCAGCGCAACCACCGTCGAGACCCCCTGCGAGCGCAGCAGCAGGAACAACAAGGTCAGCAGGCCCAACGTGGGCAGCGCCCGCATCGCGTTGGCCAGCCCCACCAGCACCACCCCGCCCCGGCCGGTGTGCCCCACCCACAACCCGAGCGGCACCGCGATCGCCGACGCGATGA
The DNA here is from genome assembly GCA_035275565.1 of Pseudonocardiaceae bacterium. Lineage (GTDB taxonomy): Bacteria > Actinomycetota > Actinomycetes > Mycobacteriales > Pseudonocardiaceae. The sequence goes on from DATEMN010000269.1 coordinate 4,909, forward strand.
GCACCGTGATGACGGTGTAGTACAGGTGCTCGACGATCCGCGTCGGGACACCGTCGGGGCCCCGCCAGTGCGCCGCGTCGGCGAACCAGGCCAGCACCTGAGCGAAGATCATGCTCTCATCCAGGGGGTCGCCGCCCGCCGCAGCCTCACCAGCAGCAGGTCCATCGCCAGTGCCAGTGCAACGGTCAGCACGATGCCAATCACGATCGGCGCCAGGTACCGGGTCTGGAAGCCCTCGGTGAACAGCTGTCCCAGCCCGCCGGTGCCGATCAACGCCCCCACACTGACCAGGCTGATGTTGCTCACCGACGCCACCCGGACGCCGGCCGCCAGCACCGGGACAGCCATCGGCAGCTCGACGGCGACGAATCGCCGGGCCGGCCGGTAGCCCATCGCGGTGGCCGCGGCCACTACGTGCCCGGGCACCGCGGCCAACGCATCGGCCACCGGCCGCACCAGCAGCGCAGCGGTGTACAGCGCCAGCGCGACCACCACGTTCGCGCCGTCCAGAATCCGGGTACCCAGAATGCCCGGCATGATCACGAAAAGGGCTAGCGACGGCACCGTGTACACCACGCTGGCCGACCCGAGCACCGCCGGCCGCAGCCAGCGCACCCGCTGCGCCGCCCACCCCAACGGCACCGCCACCGCCAACCCGATGAGCAGCGGCCCGACCGCGAGGACGACGTGCTCGCCGAGCAGCTCGAGCACCTTGGCCCGGTTGCTCGCGCTGCTCAGATAGCTGCCAATGTCAGTGATCATCGCTACCCCGCTGCCGGCGCCACACCTCGAGGACCTCCTCGGCGCGCACCCCGCCTACCACCGCACCGTCGCCATCGACCACCACGCCCAAGCCTGACGGCGAGGACAGCGCGGCGTCCAGCGCGGTCCGCATCGGACCACCGAACCGGTGCAACGACCCCCCGGCGCGCAGTACGCCGTCGGGATCACCCGGAGCCAACCAGCCACGCGGCCGGCCGTCGGCGTCCACAACCAGCCGCCACCCACCGGCCCCGCCCGTACCGACGGGCACCGTTCCCAGTTCGTGCACCGGCAGGTCATCGGAGCCGGCGAAAGACAGCGCCCGGTAGCCGCGGTCACGTCCGACGAATCCGGCGACGAAGTCGTCAGCGGGCTCGGCGAGCAGCTGCTGCGGCGAGTCGAACTGCGCCAGCACGCCACCGGTCCGCAGCACCGCGACGGCGTCGCCGAGCTTGACCGCCTCGTCGATGTCGTGCGTGACGAACAGGATGGTCTTACCCAGCTCCCCCTGCAGCCGCAGTAGCTCGTCCTGCAAGCCCTCCCGGACCACCGGATCGACGGCCGAGAACGGCTCGTCCATCAGCAGCACCGGCGGGTCGGCGGCCAGCGCACGGGCCACCCCGACCCGCTGCTGCTGGCCGCCGGACAGCTGCGCGGGGTAGCGCCGACCCAGCTCGGCGGGCAACCCGACGAGTTCGAGCAGCTCGGCGGCCCGGGCCCGGGCGGCCCGCCGGGTCGAACCGGTGAGCAGCGGCACCGTGGCGATGTTGTCCACGACCGTGCGGTGCGGGAACAAACCGGCCTGCTGGATGACGTAGCCGATGCCCCGGCGCAGCTGCGCCGGCGGGCGGGAGCGGATGTCGCGCCCACCGATCAGCACCGTGCCCGAGGTGGGCTCCACCATCCGGTTGACCATCCGCAGGGACGTGGTCTTGCCGCAGCCGGATGGCCCGACCAGCACGGTAATCCGACCCTCGGTCGCGAGAAGATCCAACGCCGCAACAGCCACAGTCCCGTCGCCGAACCGCTTCGTGACCCCACAGAACTCGATCACCCCCGAACGGTAACCGAGAACCCGGGATTACTGCGTCGTGTCCCCAGAACACGCGAAACTCAGCCGGCCGAACTCGAGCAGCGAGCGGAACGCGGGTCCGCTGACCGGGCGGGAGAACAACCAGCCCTGGTAGGCGTCCACCCCGAGCCCCCGCAGCACCTGGAATTGAGTCGTGGTCTCCACGCCCTCGGCGACACAGGTACGACCTATCGCACCGACCATGTCGACCACCGCACGGGCCACCGCGAAGTCCGACGGGTCGATCCCGACGCCGGAAACGAACCGCCGATCCAGCTTGACGATCTGGGTGGGCAACTCCTTGAGCCGGGCCAGCGAGGAGTAACCGGTGCCGAAATCATCCACCGCGAAGCGCACCCCGCGCTCGACCAGCTCACCCATTGCCCGCCGAGTCTCGTCGGGCAGGTCCACCAGCGCGGTCTCCACCAGCTCCAGCACCAGGCGGTCCCAGGGCAGCCCGCTCTCGGCTATCGCGGTAGCCACCGTGTCGACGAATCCGGGCTCGCCGGGAAGTTGCGCGGAGAGGTTGACCGCGACGGCGATCGGGCGCCCATCCTGCGTCACCCAGTCCCGCGCTTCATGCAACGCGGTGCGCAGCACCCAACGGTCCAACTCGCGCATCATGCCGCCCTGCTCGGCCACCGGCAGGAACACGTCTGGGCTCAGCATGCCGCGTTCCGGGTGCGGCCAGCGCAGCAGGGCCTCCGCCGAGAGGACCACACCGTCGGGATCGACCACCGGCTGGTAGAACAACTGAAGTTCGTCACGCACCAGCGCCTCGCGAAGCTCGCACTCCAGCTCCACCTGCCGATCGGCCAGCGCCATCAACGCCGCGTTGGCCATGACGAAATGGCCGGTGCCGCCCCGCTTGGCCTCGAACAGGGCGGCGTCGGCGAAACGCAGCAGGTCCTCCGCGCCGCCGGTAGCGGCGTTGTCAGTCACAGCGTCCGGCACCGCTACCCCGATGGCTGCCGACACCCGGATCAGCTGGCCACGTACCGGGATCGCGGTGCGCAATAACGCCGAGACCGTCGCGACGAGCGCGCTGACACCGCCCTGAGCGGCGACATCGGAACAGATCACCACGAAGACGTCGCCGGAGAGCCGGCCGCCGGTACAACCCTCGGGTAACCCGTCGCACAGCCACCGCGCCAGCGCGACCAGCATCTCGTCGCCGGCGTCATGACCCAGCGCATCGTTGACCCGCTTGAAGTTGTCGATATCGCAGAACAACACGGCGAGGTCAGGCGCGGGCGACGCGAGCAATTCGGTCAAGGTGTCCTTGATCGCGGTCCGGTTGGGCAGGCCGGTGAGCTCGTCATGGGTCGCCCGGTACCTCAGCGCCTCGGCTACTCGACGCCGCTCGGTGACGTCGCTGAAGACCACCAGCATGAAGCGTTGCCCGTCATCCTGTACCGACGCCGAGACGTGCAGCTCGCAGTACACCGGCTCGCCGTCGGCCCGCATCAGCATCCGCTGCGGCACGGTATAGCTCTCGCTGATCGCCGACGGGTAAGCGCGCATGGTGCGCAGGCGCTCGACCCGCTCCTCCGGGTGGGTGAGCGCCTCGGAACTCATCCCCCGAAGGGTCTCCAGGTCGTAACCCAGCAGCTTGCACAGCGCCTCGTTGGCGTCCACCAGCCGATCGGCGTCATCGAAGATCCCGATGCCTACCGGGGCGATCGCCACCAGGTCAGCGAAGCGCTGGCTGGAGCGCATCACCCGGGTCTCGGCGGTTCGCTGCTCGGTGACGTCCTGCGCGGTACCGACCAGCCGCAGGCTCCCGGACGGGTCGGTGATGGCCGCCCCGTGGCACCGGAAGGTACGCATTTCCCCGTCCGGCCGTAGCACCCGGTGCTCGCATTCCACCGGAAGATGATCGACGACGAGTTGACGCCACAGCTCGTCCACCCATCCCCGGTCGTCGGGGTGCACCAGGGAAAGATAGAACTGGTACGTGGTGGGGCCGGACGCCGACTGAGTCCCGTAGAGATCGTGCATCATGTCCGACCAGACGAGCCGGCCCGAGGCCGGGTCCCACTCCCAGGCCCCGATCCGGGCCACCCGCTGCGCCTCGGCCAGTCGACGCTGCTCCTCACGCAGCTCACACTCCAGTGCCCATGGCTCATTGATGTCCCGACGCCGCCGCGACCACCGGGCAGTGCTGGTCTGCCAAGACCTCAGGCTCGCAACCGACTCGACCTCCGTGCACCTGGGCTCGGTGCTGAGCGCCTGGCGTCTGGTCGGGCACAGGTCGGAGACGTCGACCAAGAACACCACCAGCAAGTTCGTGCCCGGCGCGATCCAGCGCGTCACCCGCACCGGTACGGAATGCCCTTCCGGCCCGATGAGCTCGGCGTCGGTACCGGCACCCGTGAGCAAACGGTGCAGCGGAAACCCGATCAGCGAGTCCGGCAACCACCGGCCAGCGAGCCGGGCCGCTGCCAGGTTGGCCTGGACGACAACGCCCCCGTCGCACACCAGCGCGGGCGATTCCGGCAGCGGGATCGCCTCACCCAGCGGGACGGCCGCGAGTGGGCGACTGGACGTCACCCGGCCCACTTGCCCGGCATCCGATGATGAAGGCGCGAAATCCACCCATTCAGCCCGGTCGGCCACCGGCACCACCCTTCCGCTGTGCCTCCCGGTGACCATCACTCGTCAGCATGACGGTCGCGGGCGACACACGCGTTGACCCCGACCTCGGCGTGTCACAACTCTGTCGAGGGCATAACGCGCGAACCAGCGATCGGTTATGCGGATCCAGCAACCGCGTGTGACGTCTTTCGGCGCCGACTAGCGCTGCGACCGGATCAGAGTGTCACTAGATCAGGTGGCGGGAGTCGCTGCGTGCGCCGACCCACCGCCTCGGCCGTCACGGCACCGCACAAGCGTCCAGCGGGCTCGATACAATCCTTCCGGCAGTCTCTGGCCGGGCCAGGGTGTCACACTGGCTAGGGTGCAACACGTGCAGTTCCGCGAGTTGGCAGTTCCGGGTGTGATCGAGTTCACCCCGAAGATTTTTCCCGACGTCCGCGGTCGGTTCGTCGCACCGTTCCAGGAATCGGTTTTCGTTGACGCCACGGGGCACCGATTGCGCGTGGCGCAGTCCAGCCACAGCGTGTCCCGGCGCGGTGTGATCCGCGGGGTGCACTTCTCCGACGTGCCGCCCGGCCAAGCCAAGTACGTGCACTGCTCCCGGGGCGCGCTGCTCGACGTCGCGATCGATGTCCGGGTGGGCTCACCCGCATTCGGTCGATGGGAAGCGGTGCAGTTGGACACCGAGACCTGCCGTGCGGTGTACCTCGCCGAGGGGATCGGACATGCGTTCATCGCGCTGACCGACGACACCGTTATGACCTACCTCTGCTCGACCGGCTATGACCCCCCAATGCAACGCTCAGTGCATCCGCTGGATCCCGCGCTGCGGCTGCCCTGGCCCGCAGACCTCGACGTGCAGCTGTCGGACTCCGACCACGCAGCCCCCACCCTCGCCGAAGCTGCCGAAGCCGGCGTCCTCCCCCACTGGGAGCACTGCCAAGCTCGCTACGCCGCCCTCCGCGCCGCGACATGACCTGGGCTGCCGTGGGGTCATCCAGTTGAAGGCGGGGGACGCCAGGGGGACGAGTGCCCGCGGAGGAAGCGAGGGGTGGGGTAGAGGCGGGCAAGGACCACCGCGATCAGGTCCGCGGTGCCGAGCTGGCGGGAGTCGGTGGAGCCGTCGGGGTTGTCGCCCAGCACCCACCAGCCGGTCCCGTGCCGGCCTATCACCCGTTTGACCGAGAGTTGGCCAGGGCGCTGCGCCCAGCTGACCAGCACCACCGCCCCCGGACGCGCTCGGGCCCGCACGCTGGCCAGCACGACGTCGCCGTCGGACAAGGTCGGAGACATCGAAGGGCCACGCACCGTCGCGCACCGCCATGGCCACCCGACTGAACTGGATGCCATCAATGATCACCGTCCAGGATGCTCAGTGCGCCGGGCACGAGTAGGGTCGCGTGACGTCGGAGCAGCACACGTCAGGGAGGCACGATGCGACTGCTGTCGCGGATTCTGCACGGTCCCCGCCTGCACGGTCCCCGCCTGGAGGTCACTGCACACTGCGACCTCCCGTGCGGTATCTACGACCCGGCGCAGGCCCGGATCGAAGCCGAGTCGGTCAAGGCGATCCAGGAGAAGTACCAGTCCAACTCCGACCCGGAGTTCCGGGCGCGGGCGATCGAGATCAAGGAGCAGCGCAGCGACTTGGTCAAACATCACCTCTGGGTGCTGTGGACCGACTACTTCAAACCGCCGCATTTCGAGAAGTACCCGCAGCTGCACGAGCTGTTCAACAAGGCCACCAAGGCTGCGGGCGCGACCGGAACCAAAGGCTCCACCGACCCAGAGACCGGGCAGGAGCTGCTGGACCGGATCGCGGAGATCGACAAGATCTTCTGGGAGACCAAGCAGGGCTGAGGTCGTGGCCTCGGGAAGCGGCGCTGACCAGAGCGCACAACTGGTCAGCCCCTTCCCTCGGCTCACCCCGGGATAAACGTCGAGGTGTAGATAACCGATGCGGGTGTCGACACCAGGCCCGGTGTGGCGCACGATCGACTACACCGTGGATGCAGTCGAGCACTTCATCACCTTACTGGCCGGCCGCGGGCCTGGGCCAGAACTCGACGTGGGCGCGCTCGCCATCGCAGCCGGCGCAGACCCGTTACTTGACGTCGGCGCGTCACTGCGCGAGTTGGATCGGCTGGCCGAGCGGGTCGACTCGCTCGAGACGCTCATCCGCCGGCTATTCGTCCAGGAAGGTTTCGCCGGCAACACCACGCACTACTACGATCCGCGCAACTCCTTGCTGAATCATGTGCTGGTCCGCAGGCTCGGCATCCCGATCACACTGTCGGTCGTCTGCATCGAGGTAGGGCGCCGCGCCGGGGTGCCACTGGAAGGTGTCAGCATGCCCGGCCACTTCCTGGTCCGTCCGATGGCCACCAACCGTTATCTCGACGCGTTCAACGGCGGCGCGCTCCTCGACCTCGCCGGGTGCGAAGCACTGTTCCGCGCCTCGACCCAGGCCGGTCCGAACGTTCGATTCGGGAACCATCTGCTCACGACGTCACCCAGAAGGGCGATATTCGCCCGCATCTTGGAGAACCTGCGGGCGGCCTACCGTGGCCTTGGCCAACCCACGGACCTCGAATGGGTATTGCGGATGCGGCTTGCGTTGCCCGGGGTGGGGATCCAGGAACTCCTCGAACTGGGCCATACGCTCGGCCGGCAGGGCCGCTTCCTCGACGGCGCCGCGTTCCTCGAGTCGCAGGTCCCTCAGTGGCCACAACACGCGGAGCCCCTCGAGCAAGCCGCCCGCAGCCTCCGCGCGAACCTCAACTAACCCCTGTCGCACCCGGTGGTCCAGAGCAGTGTGGGTGGGCAGAACAGCAGCGCCAGTACAGCCACACAGAACGCGGCGGCCGGCACTCCGTAGGCAGGCTGCGAGGAGGGGCCCGCAGCGTACCAGCAGACGCCGAGCAGCAGCAGCTGAGCGACGATGGCCGGCGTGCGCGCGCCGTGCCGGCCCCGCACCAGACTCGCACCGACAGCAAGCAGGATGGCCCCAAAGCTGGCCAGCCAGATCCCGGTGGCCAGGATCGGCACCGGACCGGTGCGGCCACGCGCAGCGGCGACGAAAAGCCCGACCGCGATCGCGACACCGACCGCCCCCTGCAGCCCGACGAGCACGCCCGCGATCCGCACCGGTCGTGGAGTGGCAGTCACGTCCAGCAGACTAGCGGCCGATCTCAGCATCCTCTTACCACGGCTGGCCCCCACCACGGCTGGGTGACACGCCCGGAAACGGAAACTGGGGCGTATCGTTCTGGCGGGCAATCTCGTTACATCGACAGGGCCAGCTGTCATGAGTCCAGCGACCTCCCGGTCGGTGCGACTCGGGCGGTGCACCGTGGTGAACCTACTGCGGTGTCCGTGCGGAGCGGGCGGGTCGCGTCTGGCGATCGTGACGCACAGCTGTCCTGTGGGTGGGGTTCGGCGAATCGGTTTCACATGGGGTGAGTAGTTCAACCGGTAGGTATCCGCTGGGTGAATTGGTCTCCTGCGTACGTAGATGCCTCTTGACATCGCAGGTGATTGTGAAATCATTCACAAGCCCAAATGACAGACGATGACGGCGCTGGAAGACGTAAGATCACCAGCGCGATCGACGAGGAGCAAGAACCATGGACTGGCGCCATCACGCGGCCTGCCGAGACGAGGACCCGGAGCTGTTCTTCCCTGTGGGAACCAGCGGTCCCGCTCTGCTGCAGATCGCCGAGGCGAAAACCGTCTGCCGACGTTGTCCGGTTAATGCCGAGTGCCTCAATTGGGCACTCGCCTCCGGTCAAGACGCCGGCGTATGGGGAGGCATGAGCGAGGACGAGCGGCGCGCCCTTAAGCGGCGTAACGCTCGCACCGGGGCCCGTACCGGCGCCTGATCCGCGTAACGAGCACGACTGGAGAGGGGCCCGGCAGCATCAAATGCCGGGCCCCTCTCCCTCTGTACGACATCTGTCCACCGGACCCCAGCATCAGCGGTGCGTGGTCAGCGGCAATCGCAGCACCGCCACGGTGCCACAGGGTTGTCGGCGTACCAAGTCTAGGGAGCCTCGCAGCTCGGAACCGACCAGGGTGCGCACGATCTGCAACCCCAGCCGCTCGGCCCCTTCCAGGGAGAAATCCGGTGGAAGCCCGCAACCGTCATCAGAGACGGTCACCTCCAGCGACCTAGCGGATCGCTCGGCGCGGAGGACCACCTCACCATCGCGACCCGGTGTGAAGGCGTGCTCCAGTGCGTTCTGCACTAGTTCCGTAAGCACCATGACCAAGGGGGTGGCGAGTTCGGTCGCCAACACCCCGAATGCGCCCTCCCTCCGAACGACGACCCGGCTCGCCTCCCCGGACAACTCCGCGATCATCGGTAGCACCTTGTCCACAACGTCATCGATGTCCACCCGCTCATCCAGAGAGATCGACAGCGTCTCGTGGACCATGGCGATCGACGCCACCCGACGCACCGACTCCTGCAGGGCTTGACGGGCCTCGACGTTGACCGTACGGCGAGCCTGCAACCGCAGCAGCGCCGCCACCGTCTGCAGGTTGTTCTTCACCCGGTGGTTGATTTCCCTGATAGTGGCGTCCTTGGACAGCAGCGCACGGTCCCGGCTGCGCAGCTCGGTCACATCGCGGACCAGCACCAACGCCCCGGCCGGCTCCCCACGCGGGCGCAGCGGCAGCGCGCGGAACAATATCGTGGCGCCGTCGGCGTCGGCCTCGATCCGCGTGCTCGAACTGCCGTCCACTGCGGCGCGGATCCGCTGGGCGACCTCGGCGGCCTCGAACGGGTCGGAGATCAGCTGGCGGGTCAGCGGTACGAGCTGCTCACCGCGGAGGTCCGCAGCGTGCCCCATCCGGCGATAAGCGGACAACGCGTTGGGACTTGCGTAGATCACGATTCCGGTGGGATGCAGCCGGAGCAAGCCGTCTCCCGCGCGGGGACCACCTTGGCGGTCCGGGGTGATGCCGGCGTCCGGAAATGTGCCGTCGGCCAGCATCTGGCACAGATCCGCGGCGATTCCCAGGTATGCGATCTCCAGCGGGCTCGGCACTCGGGGCACTGCCAGGTTCGCCTCCCGCCCGATGACGGCGATCTGACGCTCCCCCAACCGAACCGGCACCACCTCACGACGCACCGGAACGCCTCGCAGCCAGTACGACTGCTCGTCACGCAGGATGCGGCCGTCCCTCAGCACCCGGCTCAGCAGCGGACGCTCAGTGTCCGCAACCCGGATGCCGACCACGTCCTCGGGATGGGCGGTGGGGCCGGTGGTGGGTCGAACATGGGCCACGCTGAGGAAGTCCTGCGCCGGTGGGATGACATTGTCCACGCTGTCTAGCGGCACCCACATCAGCAGATCAGCGAAGGACAGATCAGCGAGCAACTGCCACTCGGCAACGATCCGCTGCAGGTGACCGACCGCCGCGCCAGACAGGTGGGTGTGCTGGGCGAGCAACTCGCTCAGCGTCGACATCGCACACCGGTCATGGCATCCGTGAAAGACTCGCCGACGATCGCCCACACTCGACAGGGAGGACGACCGCGGTGTCTAAACGGGGACGTAAGAAGCGTGACCGGAAGAAGAACTCCGCCAACCACGGCAAGCGACCCAACAGCTGACGTGGACCGCGGGCCCGCCGGAGCGCCGGTGGGCCCGCGCGGACGCCAGCGAGCTCAGCACTCAGGCGAGAGCCGGGTGCGGCTTTCGATGACACTGGTCCGAACCTCCCTGACGGTGCCGTCATCACTGCGCTCGACAGTCACCTCCGCACGGAGGACAGCTTGGCGCATCATGATCTCCCGGATTGACTGGCGCAATCTCTGCTTGAGCGCATCGGGCGCGTGGTCACCGCCGCACTTCCGGGCCAGCAACGCCTTCAGATGCTCATCGAGACCGA
>DATEMN010000270.1:0-4822 GCA_035275565.1 Pseudonocardiaceae bacterium
TTGCCGGAAGACAAGCCCGTAGAGCAGCACCCCCAAACCCCCGGTGAGCACCAGCGAGATCAATATCGCCGGGACAAGTCCGAGCGGTCCGCCGAGCCCAACTGTCGTCGGCAGGCCCGGTATCGGCACCAGCAGCTCACCCTGGCGCAGGAACGCGTATGTGTACGCGCCGTACAGCGCGATCGCTCCGGTGGCGAAATTGACAACCCCGGAACTGCGATAGGTCAGCGCCAGCGCCAGCGCCAGCGCGCCGAACACCGCCCCACTCCCCAGTCCCAGCAACAGAAACACCACGTACTGGCTCATCGGCGAGACCGTCCCTTCCGGCTGCTCCGACTACCGCGCGAACAATGGACTGGGATCGATGACCCGCACGTTTTCCAGCTTGCCTCCGGACAGCGTGCCGGTGACCAACTTTGCCGAGCAGGCCGCTTTGACCCCCGGCACCGCCGAGGAATCACAGGTGAACGTGGAGCCGTGGCCCGCAGGCAACACGATGTTCTTCGCCGAGCGCAGGGCCACGGCGATCGTCTTCGGCGTGACCTCACCCGTAAGGCTGTGCAGCGCGCGCACGAGCCCCAGCACGCTCTGGTACCCGACCGCCGCGTAGCCCTGGGTCGGTGTGTCGGGGCTGTACTGCTTCATCACTTGCCGGTAGAGCCGGGCCTCGATGTTGTCACTGGCCGTGTCGAAGCCGCTGAAGACCTGTGTGCCGTCCATGCCTGGGCCTACGGCGTTGACGACCTCAGGGGCCACACAGGACTGGACGGTCATCCTCGGAATGTTGCCGCCGAGGGTGCCCATCGCTTGAAGCACTGAGGTGCACACGGTCGACTCGCCGACGATGGCGATGGCATCGGGCTTGCTCCGCAGCGCAGCACTCACCTGAGGCGACGCGTCCGGCGTGCCTGCAGCTATCGCCACAATCTGCAGGCCAATGCCGGCGTTTTTGAAGACAGGCTTGCCGACAGCCTCGACACCGCTCACCACGGCTGGCGCGTCGATGACGAACGCGGCAACCTTCTTGTACCCCTTTTCCTTCGCGTACGCGGCCATCGACGTCATGGTCGCCGGGAAACCGCCCGTCCAGGAGAAGGAGTTGGTGCTGGTGGCCTCTGCGCTGCTGGCGGCCACAGCGCTTGTCCAGGGAATGCCGGCCTGGGTCACGATCGGCACCATGGAGTCGCCCATGGCACTGCTCGTCAGTACGACTGCGTCGACTTTCTGTTCGACCATCTGGTTCGCGCAGTCCCGTGCGGTCGCCGGTTCCTCCTCGGTCTTGCAGATCACGAAGGTGATCGGTCTGCCGGCGATCCCGCCCAGGTTGTCGTTGGCGTACTTTCTCGCCGCTTCGGCGGCCTCTCTGTTCTCGGGCTGACTGGTGTTGGCGCCGCCTTCATTGGTGATCAGGCCGATCTTGACCGGCTTGCCGGTGGCTTTCTTCCCGGGGAACGCACTCGCCAACGCAGTCGGGATTTCCGTGCTGCCAGTGGTGGCGGCGCTGCCACTGCCTCCGCACCCTGCCAGCAGGGCCGCGGCAGAAATCAGCACCACCGATGCTCGTGACCGTGGTGAGAAGAGGGTTCGTCCGACCGACTCGATCATGTCTGCTTCCCATAGTGTCGGCGAGTGCCGGGCACTCGCTGCGATCAGCGATCGGCTGCGCAGCGGGTTGGAGCCGCGGCTACGCTGCCGTCTGAGAAAGTGAGAAAAGAGCCGCAGACGGGTCTCGAAGGGCGCATGAACCAGGCGCTGCGGCAAACCGTGCTGGCAGGTGGGGTGAGAACCTCACGACCGGCGATTCAGGTGATGTGTTTCCACGGGGTCGGTAAAGGGTCCGGCGGCAATGGGCCAACCGGTCGGCGCGTCGCAGTCCGGTCGACCTTCAGTTGGGTGAGCGCCTCATCGGGGAGACATGGCTCGCGGAGCACCTCAACGGTGTGCTCGGCGAGTTGGGGAACGACCGGGCCACTCGTTGAGAGCGAGGCGCCCTGCCGCATCTCCCACGCGTTCTGTACGGCCGCCCACTGTCTCTGTGCCTGCGACAGGGTCTCGCCCCATTGGGTGTACGTTTGCCTGCCGACGATCTCCGCGGCCTCTGTGCCATGCGCCGTGACCTTCCGGACGTTGCCGTTACGCGCGTCGGTCACGAGGTCGTCCTGGCCGACGAGCCGGCGGAACTCCGGCCAGTGCCAGCCCGGTTGCCGCATGGAGACCACCAACCAGCGGTCGGCGGCCGTCCGGCATGCGCCGAACAACGGGTCAATCGCCGAACTGCGCCAAGGCTGCTCCCGCACCGGCATCGACCCACCCGGCAGACCGTGATGGTCGTCGCCCTGCTCCACGCGGATAGGTCGGTTCACTCTGACCGCCTCCTTGTCGACTTCGTAGAGATCCCGTCCACTCAGGACACGGTCATCGCGTGCCGCGAAGTGTCGACGGTTGGGGCTCGCACTCGGGTCGGCTCGCTGCTAAGACGCGCGAGCGGGTTCGATCTTCCGACGGAAGCCATGAGGGGATCTCGCCTCCAAGGGCAGGACGTAGCCGTTGTCGTCGAGTTCGAACACATCCGGGGCAGTCACCGCTCGCTGCTCGTGCCCGGAGCACGGCTGCGCGTCAATGGTGATCTTCGTCGAACCTCTCGTTCTCGTGGGGAGCCACATCGCCAAGGTTCATCAGCCGTCATAGGCCGCGGCCAGTAACTTCGAGAGATCGCTGCACACGTCGGCCGGAGTGTCCCGGCAGGGCGTCAGAGCCAAGCGAGCCAGGGCGTGACAGCGTCGACGTGGCGTCCGGGTCCATTGCGGGGCGACGACGTATCGTCCCGCAGCGTTCCTGCCGCAGCCGGCCGTGAGGGCCTGGGGCAAGGCGCTCTCCGGGGTACCCGGTAGGCGGCCTGTCTTCAACCCCCGGAACGTCGCCTGCACTGGTTGCCGGACATCTGCCTGCCGCGTGTGCAGACGGATGGGGTGACCGGCAGCCAGCGACCGCTCCGCGATCAACTCACCGATGCGCCCGGCGTCGAGGAGCCCAATCGTTCCGACAGCGCTCGGACTCGAGGCGACTTCGCCACCGGGCAGTGTGCTCATCCCCGCTCCTTCGCGACAAGATGCTGTGGCTCCGCAAGCCGATGTCGTACGTTCCGCACACTGCTCGGCCACAACGCATAAGAGTATACGTAATTATCTCGCGGTGGAACCCATCGAACGCTCCCCAGATGCGGCCCGAGCAAGCCCTGGTTGCAGGCCTACAACCCTCATCCGACGTCGCTGCTGCAGCCATCGACGGGTCTGCAGCTCCGTCGCCACGGGGTGCGTCTGAAAGCTGCATGTTTGTGGGCTGCTGGCAGCCGCTGGGTGGACAATTGGGAAGCGCGACCGGCGGTCGGCGAGCACGGGTTCGACCTTGGACTGCCGCCATCGGGTGTGCCTCACCCCGCTGGTAGGCCGACCCTCGTGTGTCGACAGCATCCACGCCTGGAATGAGGGCCCGGAATTCATGTGAGACCGGTCGGGGTGGGATGCCGACGCGGCCGCCATCGTCGCCCCCCGAAGATGTGGGTCGCCAACGCCTGCTGGTCGAGCCTGGCAGAGGTGAACTCTCAAGCGGGTGGGCTGCTGTGGGGAGTGTCAAGGGTGCAGCATCGAGCAGCGTGAGGCAGGGTCGGAGCGGCGCCGAGTTCACGGTGCCGTCTGCGTGTTCTCGTTTGGTGCTGCCTCGGTGTTATGACCTGGGTCACATCTGCTCACGTCCGACGGTCGCCTGCCAGGGCAGTGTGATTTGCAGGTCGAGGTGCGTCGTCCGCTCCTCTCGACCCTATGTGGTCAGCCCAAACGTCATTGTGGGCGATGTGTTCGGCGTAAGGCGTCACCCGGTTTTCTATGCGCATAGTGTACTCCTCGTCCTAAACAGATGTACGGGCCCACTTGCTGGGTCCCTTGACCCCGGTCGGATGGCTGGGTTGTATACCTAGCCAACTGTGCGGAGGAGTTGGGGGCCGCCGCGAATCACAGCTCCTCCGGCGTTCCTGCCGTGTCGGCCGACTCGCTAGCCCGCGCTGGTATGTCCCCCGTGTGCCCGCCCGTTCCGACGCCTTACGCGCCACCCCGGAAAGGAAACCGCCGGTGCCGCATTCCCCTATCCCAGCTCCACTTCATTGCCGCGCCATCGGATGCCGGTGGGCAAAGTGAGCAGACACCGGGGCAAGTCTGTGCAGATGAGCCCGGGCATCGGTCGCGGCCGCAGCATCCGGGCCTCGCTCATCACGCTCGCCGTGGTACCGGCGACAGCGTTGACCCTGCTGTGGGCCAGTGGTTCGGTCGCAGTGTTCGACCAGTGGCACAAGGCCGGCCAGGAGGGGCTGTCGGCGAAGACCACGTATGCCCTGGTGCCCGGGATCGGCGCGTTCCAGGAGGAACGGAAACTGACGGTCCGCATGCTCTCGTCACACAGCAGCCGTGCGGCCCTGGAGGCGCAGCGGCGCAGGACTGATGTCGTGCTCGCCGGTTTCCGCAAGGCGGATTCGGCCTCGGCCGGTGAGGGTTCGCAGCAGTACCGGGACCAGTTGGCGGTCGTGCGGAAGCGACTCGCCGCCCTGACCGCCGAACGCACCGCGGTCGACGGTGGGAAGGCCACTCGACAGCAGGCATTCACCGTCTACTCCACGGCCGTATCGTCGGTGCTCAATCTCTTCGGTTTGCTGAGCACGGACAACGGCAGCGGCACTACCGCGGCCGAGGCCGGTCACGCTCTGGCCTTCATGCGCGGGGCGGAGGCGCTGTCGCAGGAGGAGGCGCTTCTCGACGGTGCCGCCGTGTCCGGG
>DATEMN010000271.1:0-2559 GCA_035275565.1 Pseudonocardiaceae bacterium
CGGCGGACCGCACCCCCACCGTCACGACGTTCGAGGCCCCCTACGGCGAGCCCCCCGACCCTGCCGACGGCCCTCAAATCCACCTCACCTGCACGGCCTCCGGCCTGCGCCGCACCGTCCCCACCGGCACGTTCTCAGCCCGCTGCCTAGGCCGTGTCGAGGACTGGGATCCCAGCACTCGCAAGCTGATCGTGCATCCCATCGCGATCTTCCGCTGAGTTCCCACACCCGCAAGCCGCCATTCAGAGCCAACTCCGTAGGCGTACCGAGCCTTCAGGACAGATCCAATCCCAGGTCCAACGCTGGAGCGGAGTGGGTCAGGGCACCTACTGAGAGATAGTTCACTCCGGTGCTGGCGTAAGCCCGTGCCACGCTCAGGGTCAGCCCACCGGATGCCTCCAGTTCCGTACCCGACGTGGCCGCTCGGCGGACCGCTTCGGCGCATTGCGGCACAGACATGTTGTCCAGCAGCACCAGCGGCACCCCGGCGGCGAGCGCCTCGTCCAGTTCGTCGAGGGTGCCGACCTCCACCTCACACGGCGACTCAGGGGTGTGCACCCGGACGGCCGCGATGGCCGCGGTCACCGAGCCGGCAGCAGCCACATGGTTGTCCTTGATGAGCACAGCGTCGCCGAGCCCCATCCGGTGGTTGACCCCACCGCCGCAGCGCACCGCGTACTTCTGCAATACTCGCAGCCCCGGCAGGGTCTTGCGGGAGTCCCGGATCGCGACACCCGTGCCCGCCACCGCATCGACCCAGGTCGCGGTGGCGGTGGCCACCCCGGAGAGATGGCACAGCAGGTTGAGCGCGGTGCGCTCTGCGGTGAGCAGACCCGCCACCGGGGCGCGCAGCGCCAGCGCGATATCACAGGCGGCGAGCCGGTCGGCGTCCTGACGCCGGGCAGTGATCGTGTACCCGCCGGCACCGAGCACCTCGTCGAGGACGGCCAGAAATACCGGCAATCCCGCCAGCGTGCCGGGTCTGCGTGGCGAGACTGTCGCGGTCGCCACGGCGCCGGACGGCACGCAGGCGGCGGTGGTGGCATCCGGGCCGTAGCGGAGGTCTTCTTCTAAGGCAGTGGCGATGACCCGATGCACCTCCTCGGCATCAAGGCCCAGCTCGGTGCTCACGCGGCCCCGCCGACCAATGCTGATCCCCCGGTCACCGGAGCTCCCGTGTCGTCGAGCAGCACGGCGATGCTGCATCGCCAACGCGCCGCGGTGCGCGGGTGATCGGTGCGGAGGTGACAACCACGGCTCTCGGTGCGCGCCGTGGCGGCGGCAAGCACCGCCGCCGCGGCAAGGGTGAGCCCGGCGTTCTCCGCCTCGCGCGGTGTTCTCAGACACTGCCGCCTGGTGGCCCCGACCACCGACGAGGCAATGGCCAGGCCCCCAGCGTCACGCCCGATGCCGGCATAGGCGCTCATCGAAAGCTGCACCGCCTCGCGATCAGCCACCGCGCGCACCGAGCACGGTGGCAGCGGCGGACCGGGACGAGCGGATACCACCAGGTCGGCGGCTACCGCCTCGGCGGCTCGAGCGCCCATTACCAGGCCCTCGAGCAGGCTGTTGGAGGCCAGCCGGTTCCCGCCGTGCAGGCCGGTCCGGGCCACCTCCCCCACGGCGTAGAGCCCAGGCACTGTGGTCCTGCCACTGGTATCCGTGACCACACCGCCGCACTGGTAGTGCGCCGCTGGTGCCACGGGAATCGGCTCGCGGCTTGGGTCGATGCCGATCGCCATACAGGCGGCATGCACTGTCGGGAATCGGCGGCGCAGCAGCGCATCGCCGAGATGGGTGGCATCGAGTAGGACGTGGTCGGTGTCGGTCGTGGCCATCCGGCTGGTGATCGCGGCGGCTACCACATCCCGTGGCGCGAGCCCACCAAGCGGGTGAACCCCGGTCATCACCAGGGCACCGGTGATGTCCAGCAGCACCGCGCCCTCACCACGCATGGCCTCGGTGACCAGCGGCTGCCGGCCCCGTGCCCCGGGCCCGGAGTGCAGCGCCGTCGGGTGGAACTGCACGAACTCCAGATCGGCGGTCATCGCCCCAGCCCGCAGCGCTAGCGCCAGCCCATCTCCGGTAGCGACCTCGGCGTTGGTGCTGACGGCGTAAAGCTGGCCGAGGCCGCCGGTGGCGAGCAACACGGTCCTGGCGCGCAGCACACCGGCACCGAGTAGCGACAACCCAGCCACCCGGCCGGTCTCGTCGCACAGCACGTCGGTCACCGGCTGCCCTTCCAACAGCGGCACCCCTTCATCGCGGGCCGCACCGGCCAGCGCCCGCTCGATCTCTGCTCCCGTGGCGTCACCGCCAGCCCGGATCACCCGGAAGGCCCGGTGCCCACCCTCCCGAGTCCGCTCCAGCTCCCCGGCGCTGCTATCGAAGGTGGCGCCGCGAGCCCGCAACAAGCTGACCGCGGCCGCACCCGCAGCCAGGATCGCCTGGACGGCTGTCTCGTCACACAGCCCGACGCCAGCAGTCAGCGTGTCCGCCACGTGCGCGTCCACGCTGTCGCCGGTGCCCGGCAGCACCACCGCGACACCGCCCTGCGCC
>DATEMN010000272.1:0-4274 GCA_035275565.1 Pseudonocardiaceae bacterium
CGCACCGGCTCGGCCAGGCGGTGGCCACCGTGCATGCCGACCTGGCCACCGCCCTGGGTAGTTCCCCAGCCCCGGCCGGTTACCTCAACGCGCTGGCCGACCGCATGCACGGCAGGCTGGACGGAGTACTCGACCAAGTGCCCGAGCTGTCCGCGTTCGCCCCTATGCTGCGGGCGGCCTTCGACGCGGTACGCGGATTGACCGGGCCCGTGATGATCCAGCGAGTGCACGGCGACCTGCACCTCGGCCAGGTGCTGCGCAGCGTCAACGGCTGGGTGCTGATCGACTTCGAGGGCGAGCCGATGGCGCCGCTGGCCGAGCGGACCGCCCCGGACTCACCCCTGCGTGACGTCGCCGGGATGCTGGAGTCCTTCGAGTACGCCTCCCACCACCAGCCGCTGGGTGACGCCGACCCGCAACAGCACGCCGCCGTGGCGCTGGCGTGGGCCACCCACAACCGGGACGCGTTCTGCGACGGTTACGCCCAGATCGCGCCCGATCTGCGGGGTCAGGCCGTCCTGTTGCGCGCCTTCCAGCTGGACAAGGCCGTCTACGAGGTCGGCTACGAGCACAGCAACCGCCCGCTGTGGCTCCCGATCCCGCTAGCCGTCATCACCCGCCTCACCGGCCACTGATCCGCTGACGGCAATCGCCAGCGCGCGGGCGCAGTTGAGTACCTCGGGCACGTCCCACTGCAAGCGGGCGAATGTGGCGGCGACCCGTCCGTCGCGGTCGAGCACGAACAGCTCAGTCCGGTGCCGGTTCACCAGCGTCGGGCCGTAGTTCACCCCGAGCTCGAAGTAGTCGCCGAGCACGTCGAACCCGGTGGTCGTCCGCAGGAACCGGTCATCGGAGCCGAAGGCGACACCGCGGTTGCGCCCGTAGGCCGTTAACCGGGGCGGCAGGTCGTAACCCGGGTCGTAGGTGATCGCCGCGGTCCGAACCCGACCGTCCAGCCCACCGTCACGCCGAGCGGCGTGCAGCTGGGCCAGCTTCGAGATGGTGAGCGAGCACTTGTTCGGGTTGTCGCACCGCGTGTAGAAGAACACCACGACGGACGGGCGCCCCAGGAAGAACTCTTCGTAGGTGAGTCTGAGCCCGTCTTGGTCCTCGAACCCGACGCTCACCGGAACGGTCCGGTCCCGGCGGTGCACCGAGACGGTGCGTGGCGGTGGTTGCACTGCCGGGTCGAGGCCGGCTGGGGCGGCACAGCAGTGGGTGTCCGCAGCGCCGGACCCGGCCAGGATGGCCTCGAGAATCGCCCGCGTCGGCGCGTTAACGGCGTGGCGATCCTGGTACAGCGCCTGAAGCGCGGGCAGCGCCGGCCGAGCCGACATGCCCAGCCAGGCGCAGGTCTTGATGATCTCTTCCATGGCCGTGGTGTGGCTGGGCATCGGCCACTGCGGGCGATAACAGTCGAACGACACCGCGTCGTCGAGGTACCGGATGTTCGCGATCGCCTTGAGCAAGAACGCGACGACGCTACTGGTGGGTCGCTCCAGGCCGCGCAGGGCCTTGGCGGCGGCGGCCACCAGGTAGGCATCCCGCCCGCTCTCCAGCTCCTCCAGAACATAGGGCAGGGCCGCATCGGGCAGGCCGACGCGCTCGAAAGCCGCCAGGAGGTAGCCCCGGATCCGCGTGGTGGCGTTCGTGCCTCTCCCGGCGTAGAGGGAGGTCTGTTCAGGCAGCAGCTCGACCAACCGGTCCCGGTGCGCCGGATCCAGGATGACGGCATCGACCAAGGCGGCGATCTGCTCTTCGGGCGTGTCCTGATCAATCGGACCGTCCGGCACCACAGCGGACGGCCCCGGCCGGTTACCCACCGTGACGGGACAGGAAGCTGGTGACGGCCTGCCGCATCTCCCGGGAGGCCGACTCGGTACCGAGCCGCTCGACACGCTCGATGAGCTCGCTATCCACGCCCATCGTGACGGCGCCCGCGGAGTACGTCAGCCCGACGAGAGACACGACACGCAGCTCGTCCTCGTCCTCGTCATCGAATACGATCCGCCTGGCCTGCTCCGCGAACCGGTCTGGCACCGCCGCTTGCAGCGCGATGGCACTGAGCTTGCGCACCTCGGGGTCCTCGCTGCGGTCCTGGAGGATTGACAACAGCAGGTCGGTAGCTTCGGGGTCAGCCGCCAGCAGCCGGACGGCTTCCTTCTTCGCCGCTTGGCTGGGGGGGGCCTCGATGATGCGCCGGAGCAGGGGGAAGTACTCCGCATGCAGGTCGTAGCCAAGGCACTGGATGGCCATGGCCGCCGGGACCAGTGGCGTGGAACGACCCTCCAGCCCTTCGATCAGGTGCCGTTGGACGTACTCGTCCTTGTACTGCGCGAGAATGCCGATGGCCGACTGGCGCAGCAGGGCGTCGGGATCGGCGATAATCGACCGCAGGGTCGCCAGATAGTCCGGTCGGCTCGCCGGAAACGACCTAGCACTAAAGCTGATCTGTTGCATGAGGCTGAGCACTGCCATCCGCCCATCAAGGGGCATGGTGCCGTCACGGAGCACCTCGAGCAGCGAACCGATCAGCTCGGGATTCTCATCGATGTCGAGGCTGATGAGCTGTAGAGCCGCAGCTCGCAACCGGGCATCCGGGTGATTGTTCCGGATGACCGCAATGGCCGCCGTGAGGTCGTCCTCCGACCGCGGCTCCGATTGACCGTCCCGGGAGCTCTCCAACAGATCGCGAAAACTCACCTTCTCGCGCGCAGCCCGCTCCAGCTCGGCCTCGTACTGCGTGCGATATTCTGTGACATTCATCGCGCTTCACTCCAGACTGCTTCACTACAGAACCGGCGGCGGGCTATACGAACTGGAACGGAACATCATCATAGTCGTACCCGAGACGGTCCGGCGGGGCGTGGACTCCCTGATAGTCGATCACGTCGCGTACTCTCGGGCAGGGGCCGGGTGCGTTCGTGAGTGGGGAGGGCGCCAGGGTTCCCCCGGGTGCGGTGGGTGGACGCGGGAGCTCGGTAACCCCATTCCACGGCCACATGGTGTCCTCCAAGTTGTGGCCGACCCGGCGCGGTGGGTCGGCGGGTTCGAAAGTGCCGGGGTGGGTGACGTCGAAGCGGTGCTTGATCCACTGCCATTTCGCCCACAACCGGTCCACATTCGCGTGGAGGAGGAAGAAGAGCGGGTCCCTTGGGGCGGTAAATGGATTTTCAACGAATGATGGCCCTCTAGCGAAACTGGCGTGACCGCCACCATGCGGATTGCCTTCCATCGTTCGAAACTGAGCATACAGCGCACCGGGCTCACCGAGGTCTAAGGTCTCAGCCTCGGTGTGGATGGGGCCGAATATGGCGGAACTGGCTTTCTCCGTCAGGGTGTCGAACAGGGATACTCGGTCGATGCCCGGAACCCCTTCCGTGACCCAGAACTGAAACGGGTTGGTCAAGCTGAACCGCACAGCCGGAGTGGCGGAGGGGTCCTGGCTGGTGAAACCCATGAAGTGAGGACTGAACACAGCAGGCGCGGGACGGTCCCACTGCCAGTACGGTATGGCGACGCTTGGATCGATCCCCTGGAGCTCTCGCTCCAAGTCCAGCAGGAAAGCACGGTGCCACGGCAGGAAGCCGGCGTCTTTGTGCATTTCGAAGTCTGAGATCTCGACATGTGCGGCACGGAAATCGTTGTACCGCTCATCGATGTTGAACCGTGCGAAGGCGTTGCGGAAACGGTTCCGCTCGGCGTTCGTCATGGCCATCGCGTCCTTGCGGATGCGCACCATCAACGGAATGCTGCCGATCACCTGATCGGTGGCCGACTCGATGACATCGACGGCGACATCGCCATCGTCGCTGCTCGGCCGCCCCCACTTGCCGGCGATGAAGATGTCCACCGGCGTTCCGGCTGCCGGCAAGGTGAGCGATAGTTCAGCCTGCCCAGTTCCGGGAATGGCAGCGTAGAACTCAACCTGTCCGCCCGTGGCGGTGTTCCGGCTTCGCAGTGTCACGGCGACCGGGCCGGCGCCGGCACTGTTCGCAAGCCGAACCTGAGCCGGCACCGGAGCCCATCCGACATATCGAGCCACCGGGTCGGCACTGCCGTTGATCGTGATTTCCGCGTGCACCGATGCTATCCCCTCGCTGAGATCTCGTGCGACGCCTCTACACCCCCGCCCCGCACGCTAGAGCAGGATCATACTCTCGCGGGGACTCCCTCCACCCGCAAGGACAACACGCCGTGCCGATACACGGCCAACCTGTCTTGTCACTGATCGACCAGCCACGCGACCGCGATTCGCTTCGAAACACGGGGTG
>DATEMN010000273.1:0-4620 GCA_035275565.1 Pseudonocardiaceae bacterium
TCGTCCCGTTCCGCGGACGCCAGCGAGCGAGAGCCTCGGGGCAACGGCGGCGGGGTACTCCGGCGTACGCGACCTACAGCCTCGTCAACCACCGCATTCAACGTCATCACGCGCAACTGGTCCGGTGTAGGAACTACTCGATACGGGGAAACCATGGGCGGCGAGGGCGATCACACGCGTCTCGATCTTGACGTGATCAGAGGCATGGGTACCGGGCTCAATAACGTCAAGAAGGCTTTTGAAGGGTTGGAAAAGCTAGGCGACAAGTACGAAGACGACTTCGGCGACGGTGATCTCGCCGAAAAGTTCGGTGCCTTTGCGAGCAATTGGGAGATCAGCCGCGAAAAACTGACGGGTGAGATCGATTTCCTCGCCCAGATTGCCAAGGCGGCGGCAAAGGCGTACGAGGACATTGACCACCAGCTGGCTGAAGCGATTCGAGGCGCTCAGGACCCCGGGAAGAAGGGGAAGTAGGCCATGGCTGGACGGCCGAACGGCTGGCATCCGGTAGCGGATAATGATCCCATCCCGGGGGATCCGGACCGCATGGCGGCCCTGGGCAGGACGCTGCGCAAAACCGCTGAAGAACTCGAACGGCAGATCCGTAATCTCAAGGCCGTCGCCGAGGTCGACGCCTGGGACAGCGAGGCGGGCAAGGATTTCCGCGAGAAGGCCAAGGGCAACTTGACTAAGCTCGAAGCAGCCTTCAAGCGCTATGACACCGCGGCCACCGCCATCGGATCCGAGGTGACGGAGGTGGGTGGCGGCTACCAGGACAAACTGTATGCCCGTCCGAGAAACTACGCCTCGGATCTGAACCGTGCTCAGGAAATCGCCGATGCTGCTCTGAAGGACGCCCAGGAAGCGGATGAGCGCAAGGGGGCGGCACAGAAGAGTCTGGCAACGCTGTCCGAGAAGGATAAGAAAAAGGACGGTGAGCGCGGTCAGAAAG
This sequence comes from Pseudonocardiaceae bacterium, assembly GCA_035275565.1. Lineage (GTDB taxonomy): Bacteria > Actinomycetota > Actinomycetes > Mycobacteriales > Pseudonocardiaceae. The sequence goes on from DATEMN010000273.1 coordinate 953, forward strand.
ATCTGGAATCGGCACGGGATGCCGCCCAGGATGAGATCGACGCGGCTCGCGAGAAAATCAATGAGGCCAGGAAGATCCGTGATGAAGCAGCCAAGCGCGCACGCGACTCCATCGACGCCGTCATCAACCATGACTCCTTGAAGGACGGCTTCTGGGACACTCTCGTCGCTGCGATCGCCGACGTCACTGCATTCATCGCCACCTGGTGTGGGATCCTCTCGTTGGTCGTCGGCTGGATACCGGTAATCGGGCAGGCGCTGGCCGGAGTTCTGGGTGCCATCGCGATGATTGCCACATTGATCAATTTCTTGGCCACCTTCGTTCAGGTCCTGCAGGGCAACGCCGAGTGGATGGACCTTGGTCTCGCCGCACTCGGATTCGTCATGATGGGTGTGGGCAAGGGATTTTCGAAGATCGCGGGCAAGTTCGCGAAGGGCGCGCTCGGTAAGCTGGGTCGGGCGGGCGCAGCGCGGACCGTCCGGCAAGTGAGCCGCGCGAACAAGAACCTCAGGAGTCTTTCGGGCAAGCAGGTCAAACTGGGCCGGGGTGATGTTTTGAAGTCGCTCAAGGAACCCTTCACCGAGCCTTTCTCGAAGACTTCGTGGAGCACAAACCTCAAGGCGCTTAAACCCGGCAGCGGAAACTATGGGAAGGCCTGGAACGAGCTCTCGGGCCGGGGTGGAGGAAATGCCTTCAAGGGGCTGGGAAAGTCGTTCTCCATGGCTGATCCCGGTGTGGCCTCCGACTTGAAATCCGTCAAACTGGGCACCTCCGCGTTGGGTGGCCAACTCGACGCCGGCGCTCTCAACAAGATTTCCAAGACGGCCACCCGCCTGTCGGTCGTCGGCAGTGGGATTACGCTGGGCGGCCTGGGCCTGGACAGCAACCTCAACCCACTGTTGGGCTGAATCCACGACCGTGTCCATGTGTGAAAGGAACGACATGACCCCATCGGACGAGGGCGCGCCCCTGGTCGAGAAGTTCGAGTGCTCTTTTGACTTCCAGCCTGGTTGGGTCGACCTGACACTCCGTGAAGGAACTAAGGCCGAGGCTGAGGCGCTCTCAGCAGGGGTCGTGAACAGCCTCAACCCGTTGGCTCTGGAGATCGAGAAGAGCGCGGTCGTCGACGACATGGCCGAGCGAGCCGTGGACCTCAACGATGACGTGCCTGTGCTTGCTGCGGCGTACTACAGCGAGCACGGCGAGGGCTTGGCCAACCTCACGGTGGACTCGTACGGTGACGAGGGAGTGGCACGTCCCACCCGAGAGGAAGTCCAGCCACTGCTCCTGGAATGGGCGAACGCCACGGTCACAGGCGAGCCCCAGGTCGCGTACTTGGACCTGTCGGCAGGTCCCGCTGTGCGCGTGCAAGCGATGCTCCGGGTCAAGCGCATGTTCGGTCTCGGTCGCAAGCTCACCGAGTTCATCAGGTACGCCGTTTTTCCGTCCGGAATGCAGAGCCTCATCGTGGTGACAGTGACCTGGGAGGCCATCGCCCGCACGGAGGACATCGCGGCAATGGCCGACGAGGCGGTCCGGACGTTGCGGATCGCCCCCCTGACCGGGGGAGCCGTAGAGTGAAGACAGCCGGTGACTTCACCTCGCCTCCCAAGGACTACAACGTCATCGTGCCGGACGGCTGGTTCCAACTTCCGCTCGATCCCGACGACCGCGATCGTGGCATTGTGCTCCTTGCCGAACGGACGTTCCGCGGTGTCGACAACGCTCCTCATCTCAAACAGCAGTTCATGCGTGACCTCCAGCGCAAGGCGAAGGACGCCTACAGCGTGGGCGGAACGGAGCTGTATCTCTCGACGCTTACGGTCGGTTCCGTACCGTTGGCTTCCTCATTGCTGATCAGTGTTCCCGCGCCGGACGAATGGCCGCTGTGCTCGGACGCCGACGAAATGGCCGAGCACCTGGCTGGCCAGGGAATCGGTGAGGTCGGAGTCGTGGAATTGGAGGCGGCGGGCAAGGCCGTACGCCAACGTCAGCGCCAGTCCGCCGAGCCCAAGGCTCAGTTGGGGAACACATTGCCGACCACGACCCTCACGTACTACGTGCCGATCCCGGCGACCACTCGCTGGCTGATGCTGAACTTCTCCACACCGGTGGATCCGCTGGCCGACCAGATGGTGGAACTGTTCGACGTGATCGCGGCTACATTGCACTGGGGGTGAAGGAGAGGCCGCGGATTTCGGCTGAATCATTGAGACCGGCAGCGACTCCTACCGGCTTGCCCACACCAAAGCCCGCCAACAGGTGGTCACTGCAGCCTCCTGAACAGACCGGCGTTGGGCTTCGGCGGGGGCGAGCGGCCCATTCGTCGACAACCTGAGGCCATGGCAGCATGACCGGCCCAGTGCCGTGTCCGGATAGGTTCACCGGTTACTCAGGTTGAACTCGTAGAGCCTGTGGGGGTCGTGACGGTTCGTGATCCCTGCGGTACGACGGGATCATGCGGTACGCGCAGAGGGGCGGGTATACGCCCGTCGAGCAGGAGAAGCGGGAACTGCTGAGGCTGGAGGCAGCCGAGCGGTTCGAGCGCGGTGATGAAGCCACAGTGATCGCGGCCGATCTGCGGATCACGGAGCGCACGGTGCGGCGGTGGCGCAAGGTCTGGCGCGAAGGCGGGGCGGCGGCGCTGAAGTCGAAGGGGCCGGTGTCCCGCGAGCGGCTGTCGGTGCGGGAGTGGGAGCGGCTGGAGGCGGAGCTGAAGCGGGGACCGCTGGCTCATGGCTTCAGTGATGACCAGCGGTGGACACTGGGCCGGATCAAGACCCTGATCGGCAGGCTGTTCCACAAGGGCTACACGGTCCAGGGGGTGGCCAAGCTGCTGAAACGGCACGGCTGGTCCTGCCAGGTCCCGGTGCGTCGGGCGATCGAGCGGGACGAGGAGGCCATCGAGACGTGGAAGGACGAGGTGTGGCCGCAGTTAAAAGGACAGCGGCGGACCTGGGCGCCTACATCTGCTTCGAGGACGAGGCAGGCCAGGGGCTGAAACCGCCGAAAGGCCGCACCTGGGCACCGCGCGGAGCGCGGCCGGTGGTGCGGGTGCGGGGCCGGGGAAACGGCCGGGTCAACATCGCCGGCGCCGTCTGCTTCCGGCCCGGCAGCCGCCCGCACCTCTTCTACCGGCTGCACGTCTACCACGGCCGCAAGGGCGAGCCGAAGACGTTCGTCTGGCACGAGTACCGGGACCTGATCATCACCGCCCACCAGCAACTGAACGCCCCGCTCGTGTGGTGCTGGGACAACCTCAACGTCCACCTCGCCAAGGAGCTCGCCGCCTTCGCCAAGGAACACCAGGACTGGTTACGGATCTTCCAGATGCCGTCATACGCACCGGAACTGAACCCCGCCGAAGGCGTGTGGTCGCTCCTCAAGCGCGCCATCGCCAACTTCGTCGCCCCCGACCTCGGTGGACTCGTCCGCATCGTCAAACGCAAGCTCAGGAAGATCCAGTTCAGACCCCACCTGATCGACGGCTGCCTCACCGGAACCGGCCTGATCATCGAACCCTGGTGACCACGCAGCCGGACTCTACGAGTTCAACCTGAGTAATGGCTTTCTCGCCATGCGCGCGCATCGATTTCTCGCCACCAGCGGCCTTGTGAATCCATCGATGCCGCCACCCTTTATATCCACTTAGCCGAAGAGGGCAATAA
>DATEMN010000274.1:0-23605 GCA_035275565.1 Pseudonocardiaceae bacterium
GCCACGCTGACCAAACTCACCTACCCTCAAGCCCACACCGAGTACTGGTCCCGCTGGCGACGACGCCACCAAACCCGCGCCCGTGCATCCCACTACCAGCGACAACACCTCAAGTATCACAAGATGCGGCTGTAGTATTAGGGCGAGGTAAACGTGTTCCCTGGTGACCTCCGCTGAACAGCTCGCAGTGAGCAAAGCGTACGCAAGTTCCTCGCCGCCGTTGGGCTCCGAGGCCACCATGCGGCGGCATCGACGAGGGCGAGGCGCTGCACCGCTGAGAGATGCGCCTCACGCTCGCCCAAGACGGCCACAGCGGCCAAGCGTTGCCGATTGGGGATGACACGTGTGCCACGCGGAGATCGCAAGATCGGCTCATCGCCGCAACCAAGCACCGCAGCGGCTAACTCCAGCGTCCGCAACAGCGCCAGCTCATCCAGATGTGGCCGGGTCGGATGGTGAAAGATCCGTAACACCGATGTCCATTCCTGCAGCACCCGGGCGACTGACCGAGCACGCCAGGGCGCAGCCAGTTCGCAGATCGCGTTCGCCCGGGGCACTCCGGGTGGATTGGTGAGGATCTGAATGCCGTCGGCGGTGAAGACCGCGTCGAACGCCCTGGTGAATCGGGAGTCTCGGTCTCGGAGCGGGAACGTGATGGTAGTGGCGCGGTCGGAGATGTCCATCATGAGGTTGCGGGCGCTTGGGTGGTCCACACACCGGTCGGGTGCGCGGTCACGCGAATGAGCCAAACGGATGGCCACGCGCCACCGTAAGACCCTCGTCGTCTGCCTCGCCTGCCCGAAGACATCCACTATGAGCACCGGACACGTCCGGTTCGGAGGGGCCGTCGAAAAGGACCAGCACCACTGCACCTCGTTAGCGGCCTGCCCTCCTTCACGCTGGGATCTGCGAGAGCCGGAGGGTGAGACTCCCTCCGACCACGTAACAAGTAAGTTCGGTTTAGCGGCGCATTGCCACCGCCGCAGCGACGATCGTCGCCACCACGCTCAGGACGGCCACTGGCAGCGCTAGCACAGTGGCGATCTCTACGCCGCGGGTTTTCTCGGTGAGCAACCACCATGTACTGGCCACCAGTCCAGCAACAACGACCGCCACCGCTATGAGCCACAGGCGTTGGTGGGATGGTCTGTGTACCCGCTTCACGACGGCTGTGTCCGGCAGGCGGGTATGGACGCTGTGCCCACCTCGGGGAGGTTCCGCGGTTCTGCCACTGGTGGGTGCGGGATGAGGGTGACGACGGTGCCGGTGCGGCGGGCGTGTTCGGCGGCCCAGACGACACGGTGGCTGTCCACTGACTCGCTGGGCCCGGACAGGATCGGGGTGGGGTCGCCGATAGTGACGGCGGTCAGGAAGGAGTTGACAAGGTTCTGGTCACCGTCTCCGTGTGGGCTCACCTGGTCGGGGCCTTGGCTGGGGTACGGGGTGATGGTCTGGGATGCGGCTGTGGGGCCGGTGCGGAAGTCGTACACCGTTAGCTGGTAGCCGTCACCGTCGATACAGCCATGGGTGCCGAAGATCCGGGTTTTGCGTTCCGCCTTATCAGTGAACGCGGTCACGGTGTGGGTGGCGGTAACGCCGTTGTCGTAGTCCAGCGCGACAACCTGGTGATCGACAGCGTCGTTGTCACAGTCGTAAACGCAGCGGCCATAGGGTCCCTTGGCCAGGGCGGCGGTGACCGCTGCCTCGGTGGCGATGTTGGTGACAGGCCCGAGTGGCCAGTGCTCCCGGCGTGGGTCACCGAGACAGCGCCGGTATAGCCGCGGCGCGGAGTAAGGGCAGTCCGGCTCGACCGCGCACTCCAGGCATCGATCAGCCGCTCCGGCCGGTCGCTGTGCCGACCGGAAGTGACTGAGCCGTCCGAACGACGCCACCTGCCGTGGGCGGGAGCCGATGAGGTAACCGAGCCAGTCCAGGTCATGGCAACACTTGGCCATCAAGAGCGACGAGGACAGCTCTTCCCGGCGCCAGTTGCCGCGCACGTAGGAATGCGCGAAGTGCCACCAGCCCACGGGTTCGAGGTGCTGGATACACATGACCTGCCCGATCCGCCCGCTGTCCAGCAGCTCTTTCAGTGCCTGGGTGTAGCGCGTATAGCGCAGAATGTGACACACCGCGAACAGCACTCCGGCCTGTTGGACCGCGGTGGCCATACGCACCGCGTCCGGCTCGTTGGGTGCCATGGGTTTTTCGCACAAGATGTGATAGCCGAGTTCCGCGAATCGCTCACACGGATCGACATGGTCGAAATCTTGGGTTGTGATCAACACTGCGTCCGCGTGTCCTGGGCCACGCGCCGCGAATTGGCGCCAGTCGTCATACCGGGACTCCGGGGCAATGGAGTGTTCGCCGCCCAGCCGGTCCCGCCGGGCCTGGTTCGGCTCGGCGACTGCGACCACCACCCCTCCGCTCCGGCGAACACGCCGTGAAAACTCGGTGCCCCGGACTCCGGCGCCGAGCACCGCGACTCGCACCGGCTGCGCACGTGGTGCCATGCCATCCTCCAGATATTTTGCAAATGTTGTAAGCAGAAGAGTATGACGAGGAACCCTTGGCCGTCCAGCAGTTATACTGATGTCTTCAGCAGAAGTAGCCTGCCGAATGGCAGGCTCGGGTGCGGGAGGGAAGTTGGTGGTGGCGGACACGCCGAGGTGGGACTGCGCCCCTACGAGCACCGCGGCCGTGGGCCGGTCGAACACCATCAGCGTTCTTCGGGTGGTGTACGGAGCCGCTCCGAAGTCGGTCACCATGCTCATCCGTGAGCTGGGGTTGTCACGGACCACTGTGGAGCGAGCGCTCAAAGAGTTGATCGACAAGGGCTACGTCGAGAGAGCTGAGGAGCGCGGGGGGGTCCCGCAGAACACCGGCCGCCGCCCGGTCATGCACCGCTTCCGCGCAGGAGCGGGCTACGTGGTGGGGCTCGAGGTCGGTGAACACAGTGTGCGCGCGATCGTCACCAATCTTGAAGGTGCCCTCCAGGCTGACAACGACCCGGCTGGCAGCGTCGAGCACCCGGTGCCCCAGGAACACGAGACAGCAGTCGCCCGCGGCGCGGATCGAAAGACCCGACTCACCGCAATCGACAATACGGTTGCGGCCGTACTGAGTGCCGCTGCCGTCACCCCCGAACACGTCTGGGCAGTTGCGGCCGGCACTCCTGGGATCGTGGATCAGCACGGAAACGTCGCCGTCTGCAACGTCATCCGCGGCTGGACTGGTGACCTCTTGCGTACCCACCTGCGACACCTCTTCCCCGCTCAAGGATGCGACATCCGGGTGGAAAACGACGCGAACCTCGCCGCTGTCGCCGAGCACCGCATGGGGTGTGTCGGGGAGGCTAGGGACGTGGTGTATGTGCTGGCCGGTCGGCGGATCGGGCTCGGCATCTTCCACGGTGGCCAGTTGCACCGCGGCGCGACCGGCCGAGCCGGCGAGATCGCCAACATCGCGTCCAGCCCATGGGGCCGCGCCAATCAGTGGCTACGCAAGCAGGATCGCAGGACCGCCGCGGCGCTGTTCCACGCCACGGCGGCAGGCGAGGCCGATGCCATCGCCCGGATCGACGATCTTGCCGCTGACCTTGCTGCTGGCCTCGCCGAAGTGGTGCACATCATCGACCCTCAGCTGATCGTCATCGGCGGCGGTCTGGCCCATGCCGGCGACATCCTGGTGGGCGCCATCCGCAAGCATCTCGACGCCGCCTGCCGAGTGACCCGCATTCCCCCACCGGTAGAGCTGTCGATCCTCGGAGAGCGAGGAGTGGTTCTTGGTGCGGTTCAGCTCGCACTCGAGCCTGTCCAGCACAGGCTTTCCCAAATCAAGCTGTGAGGAATTAACAGCGCGACGGTGCCGGCTCATCGAGGCCGGCACCCGCGCCCCAGCGTGCTGGTGTGGCATCCTTGGCCGCGGCTGACGCCCCTCCCAGGTCGACTACACCTGGCACAGACGCCAGCCGCGATGTGGCCCCCGTGGTGCTAACCCGGGGGCCGCAATCGTCTCACCTGGTGATGAGCGCCCGCAGGTGCTCATCCAGCTCAGCCACGGCACGCTCGGCGCCCTGCGCGCGCAGCACGGTCCGGACCCGTCGCAGCTCTTGGGCGGCCAGCGCGGACCCGGTGGCGACGGCTAGCTCGGCGGCGTGCTTGGCACGCACCAGCGCTGTTTCGGCTTCTCCGGCACCGGCCAGGGCGAGCGCGAGGATGGCGGCGTACCGAGCCTGGTCACGGGTGTAGTCGTCGGTGAGGCTGTCCAGCGCGATGGTTAACAGTGGCACGGCGTCGGCGTGGCGCTCCAGCTCGACGTAGGCGACTCCGCGCTGGAAGGCGAGTCGGCTCGGGTCGTTGAAGTACACCCAGGGCGGGGCTTGGTCAGGGTGTTCGGCGGCGGCGTGGGTCAGTGCAGCGGACCGGTCCAGTGCCCGCTCGGTGGCTGGACCGTCACTGACCATGGCGTGCCCGCGTGCCTCCTGTTGAGCGACCAGCGCCAGCACGGCGTCGCTGACCCGCCGGGGGTCGCTCTGCCCGGCTTGTGCAAACGCGACGGCTGCGGTGGCGTCGCCTCGAGACCACGCGAGGTGGCTCCTGAGGGACAACACCGAGACAGTCATGTCGGCGTCATTGAGTTCTCGCGCGGCGTGCAGTGCCCGGTTGTAATACCGGTTCGCCCCGGCGCTGTCCATGGTGTCTTGGCCGAGCCACCCTGCGAATTGGCAGTAGTGAGCGCCTACGGCGAGGAGTTCGCGGCGCACCGGTTCGCGGGCGCCGGGGGTCAGGTCGCCGATGACTTTGATCTGGGCGTGTATGACGGGGCGCAGTCGCCGGGCACCGAGGGCGTCCTCAATTCGGCGTTGTTCGGCGAGCATTCGGGCGAGGTGGTCGACGACGGCGGTGTCGGTGCGTTGCGGCGCGGCGAGGGCGCGCTCGAACCGATCGAACTCGTCGGGGTCGGTGGGTACGGCCGTCGCTTCTGCGACTTGCCAGATGGCCAGCAGGGCGCCGTCGGCGTGCAGCGCGGTGTCCAGGGCGCGGGCGACGGTCTCAGTCGGCCAGCGGTGCCCGTGTTCGATGTTGCTGACGTAGCCTCGGTGGACGTGTGCGCGGTGTGCCAAGTCTGCGAGAGACAGGCCAGCTTCGACACGGTGACGTGCGAGTTCAGCGGAGAAGTCCGTTTGTTCGCCCATCGCGTCGCCCCCGGGTGTCGTCTGCGCCGCAGCTTTCGGTCGCTGGCGACACTGGAAGGGTGGCACCTGTCCCACTGTGGCGCGACAGTGGACACGTGATCGACGATTATGATCGCAACGCGAACCGCCGGGTGATCCACGCGACGTGCGTGCAGCACGGCGGCGCACGGGGGTACACGAACCTGGTGGTCACGAAGAAGAATGGTGAAATTGAACTTGACCCGCATGCCGCGGGCGTGTGCGTAGTCAGACTGGACGAAGACGCCGCGCGAATACTGTCCACCGCGCTCACCGGGTGGCTTGGGTGACCCGCTCAGGGACTGCGGCGGTGAGCGGAACACGCTTACTGTGGGGTTGACCGATCCGAGCAGTGAGTAAGCAACAAAGATCAATGAAGACGAGGGCGGCGGTCCGTCGAGCATGGCGCCGCCCCGCCAGGTCTCCAAGCAAGAGATCGTCGATGCACTTTCGCGCGAGATCGCGGAGGGCACCTACAGCCCCGATACCCAGCAACCGGATCCCCTGAGCCCAGGCGATCACCGCCTCACCCTTGCACCACTCCGAAGCCACAAAAGCCGACGTCACCACGCAGACCAGCGCATTGACCCGACGCAGCTCCTCATACAGCCGCTGCTCCCAATCCTCACTAGCCACGATCCCCTCATACGGATCCTGGTCGCCGGCCGTGTCGTGGACCCGGGAGATCTGGCGGAAACACGATGTTTTCGTGCCGCGACGTTTTCGTGCCGCGACACCAGCAGCTCGGCGTCCTTGCTCAGGTCTCGCCGTACCAGCACGGTGGTCAGACCGAGCAGACAACGCAAGAGCCGGTACAAGATCGACAGCAGCAGCATCCGACGATCACCCACGACCGCCCAGCACACGAGGAGTGCAGGTCAGGACCCTGCATCGCGTTTCCGAGCCCCACAACAAACCCCAAGAGGTTTGCTCGCCCCAATGACCGCGGGCCCGTCGTTGATCGGCACGCTGGCTCGGCTCAGGACTGTTTTACCAGAACGGCGCGAGTATAAAGCAGATCGAAGCCCCGCCGCTGCGCGTTCTGCTGCGACTTTGACCCCGGCTGCGTGGTGATGACGGCGATGTCGCAGCCGGCGGCTGCTGCGTCGGCGAGCCGGGCCGAGAGCAGCGCGGTCTGGACACCCCGGCGGCGGTGCGCGGGTGCGGTCGCAGCACCGGTGAGCTGCGCGACGCCCTCGGCCATGCGGACGCTGGCGCCGCCGGCGATGACCCCGTCACGCAGCGCGACGTAGCGCATGACGCCAGCCGCTGCCGTGAGGTCACGCATGGCGCTGGCAATGATCTCGCGCGGAAACTCCTCGTGCGAGGGCACCCCTTGGGGGTCGGGATGGCCGAAGCCCTCTGCCACGACGTCGAGCCACGATTCGAACTCGTCGTCGGTGCTGCGCCGGACCTCGACCTCAAATGGCGTGACTCGCTCGGGCTCGCCTGTGAGGGCAAGGCCGAGCACGTTTTCGAACGAGACGAGCCGATAGCCTCGTTCGGTGAGAAGGGCGCCGATCGCGGGTTCGGCGAGGTGGGCGAGCTCGATCTGCACGGAAGCGCCGCAGGCGAAGAATGCCTGCTCGATCTCGTCGAAGGCGGCCGCGCTGGGCACGCCGACAAAGCCGAGCCCCGCGACTTTGTTGAGCGGCGAGCCCTCTTCGGCAAAGCTTGCCACGCCGCCGGCAAGAGGGATCACGAAGCCCGCCGTATCTGCCCTGCGGCGGCGGGCGGCCTCGCTGCCCTTGGTGACGAGTTGCACCTCGACCCGCTCGATGCGCTCAGCCAGAGCGGTGCCGCAAAAGAGCGGCGATCGGTCGGCGTTCATGCGCGGGTCAGCCCGCTGAACGCCACATATACCAAACCGGCGGGGAGTCGCGCAGGTGGATCTCGTCGGTGACCTCGAAACCGTGGCGGAGGTACAGGCGCTTGTTGCGCTCGCTGCTGGCTTCGAGGTAGGCGGGCGTCCCCGTCTCGTCGCAGCCATCGAGGACAGCCCGCAACAGCGCCGAGCCGATCCCCTGGCCCTGCCAGGCCGGCCTGATGCCGATGAAGAACAAATAGAAGTGCGGCTCCTTCGGGTGCTTCTCGTCCATCAGGGCAAGAAACTCGAACAGCGTCGCCGCGTATTCGGCGGTGGCATCGCCGAGGCGCGGCGCCAGTTCGGCCATCTCCTCCTCGGTGGGCTGGCCACCGGGCGGTATCCACAGGGCGGCACCGACCCCTCGGTCGATCGGTACACCTCCTCACCGGGCAGGGTGACCTCGCCCATGATTCCGAAGAACGCCGGGAGGATCTCCTTGCGCCGGTGGCCCTCGGGGATCCACCACGAGGAGACCGGGTCGGCGAAGAATGCCTCGGCCCGGGTCTCCGACACTTCGGTGAGATCCCGGCCGGTCGCCGCGCATACCGCAACGGTCACGATGCTCTCCTCCCGCATTGCTCGGGGTGCTCCGGGTCCCGACGATCCGGCAGAACCGTCGGGAGCTTAGCCTGCTTCCCGCGATCGAGCTACACCTTGACCGAAGGTAGTCAAAGGCTCCTTGAGAGCAATCCGAACGAACTTGAAATTCCCACCAAGGTCCGTGACATAACTCGCGTTCTAGAGGAGAACAGTTAGGCCGGCACGTCGCCGGCCGCGTGCGGAAGTGACAGGCATGGACGAACGCGCTGGGGACGTCACGCCGGCGGTGACGCGCGCGAAAGCGTCCATCGCTTCGGTGTTGCCGTGCGCCGCTCCGAGCAGCTGCTGGAGCAGGGCTTGCGGAAGAAGTTAGGCACGGCCGCGCCGACGAAACGGGTCTCGCGGCGGGCAGCCCGGATCCGTTCGGCGAAGCTTGGCGCCAGTTCGAACATTGAGAGGTAATTGCCTTCGATGTCCTTCTTGTTGGCCACGAGCTCCGCGAACGGCCAGCCTCCGATGACGAGCGTCAGGCCGTCGTTCGTGGGCCACGCCGCGAATCCGCAATGAGGGTGGATGTAGTCCTCCAAGCGGCCGTCCATCGGCAGCCCGCTGTAGTAGGTGTAGTAGCAAGACATCAGTCGCAGCCTGTCGTGGTACTGGGGGTCGCACGAACTTCGCGACGAGGGAGTGCAGGCCATCTGCGCCAACGACCACGCGGGCCTGCTCGGTGACGGTCCGGCCGTTCTTGCTGTGCCCGCGGACACCGGTCACGCGACCGTCCTCAACAACGACGTCGGAGACAGTGAACCCTTCCCCGCACCTGCGCTCCCACTTCCGCTGCCGCGTCCAGCAGCGTCCGTCGAGGGGCGTACGCAACCGGAGAGTCGTCGGTCGCTGGCAACCCGGAAATCGTGAACGGGCCGAAGTCGAGTGAGTAGGTGTCGATCGGTGGGCATCCCGTCGCCACGAGCCGCTCGAGCAGGCCCCATCTCCCCAGCGCCGCCACGCCCAGCGGTTGGACAAAATGGGGCGCCCCCAGATTCCGGACACCGGACCCAATAAGGTCCGGACCGGGATGAATGTCAGAACGGCACAGGAAGTACACACCCGAGTTCAAGGGCGAAGCGGCCAAGATGGTGATCGAGACTTCGCGTCCGATCACCAAATCTCCTGGGAGATCCACGTCAACGAGGGCATGCTAGGGAATTGGGTGACACGAAATACCGGGCCGGCCACACCGACGAGGAACGTCCGTTGTCGATCACAGAACGGGAGCACCTCCGGGAGCTAGAAAAATGAAGACAGATTTTCTGGTCTCAGTGAGCACAAAAAGCGAACTCATCGACACGCAGAAGGTGAGCTTTCCCATCGCGAAAATGTGCGAGCGGACGGAGGTATCCACCTCGGAATATCACAAATGGCAGAACCGGCCCCGCCTCGGCCACCGTGATTCGCCGCCAACACCTCAAAAGACTTCATCATAGCGATTTTCAACCTTCTGATCACACGTACGGGTATCGTCGCACGCACGCCCAGCTTGTTCGTCAGGGACAGCAGGTCAGCCCCGAACTCGTACGGGAGCTGATGCGCAAGCTCGACCTGGTCGCCTGCCAGTCCAAGCCGAACCGGCCGACCACCTCCGCGCCGAATTAGCGATCGACGCGCCGCAGGTGGCGAACCATCCTCCCAGCGCTCCGCCACCAACCACAGACACATGACCGCAGTTCTGACCGTCGCGAGCAGCACTGAGCTGCTCCTCGGACACCACCAAGCACACCGCATGCCCACGTCGCACGATCCGATCAGGGCCCGCCCACATCTGTTATTCGCAGGGTTGCTCGGTCAAGTCCAACTCGAGGAGCCAGGCACAACGCAAGCACCGGTCTCCGAACGAACCGGTCCCGATAAGACTCGACGTGCATTTCGCGTGCGCAAGTGCTACGCTTGCGCCCTAGCCCACGGCTAGTCGAGTGGTTGGCGGCCAGCGCGGACTACGAAGCTTCGGCGTTTCCTTACGAACGACAGCGCGAGTCACGACCGGGGAAGGGCTGCTGCCGTGGTGGGCTTCCTTGAGGGATCGGCCGAGGCCAGCCGAGTCATCCACGCCATCGGCTGGAGTGCTCCCCCGTGTCGCGCCCGTACCGGCCCGGTGAGCCAGTCCCATCCAAAGCTATGTGAGACACCAGCGTCTACGCCTACCTTGACCCACCAACCTCAAACCACTGCCCGCCGTGGGTGGTCGCCTCGATGCTGTCGGGGTGATGAAACACTGAGAATAGATTGAGGACACATGTACATCGTTGGCTACGTCGCAACAACCCTGGCAGCGATCATCGTCATTGGCGTGATCACTCTCGGATTGATCACGATCCCAGATATCCGCCGCTACTTGCGGATCCGCAACATGTGACCGGCGGTACGTCGCGGGTGTTCCTACCGAGGATAACTCAGCGTGACCGTTCGGTGACCCAGTTCTGATCCAAAGCTGGCGAGCAGCGCGATGAGTTGATGAAGTCGCGACGCACAGTGCGGCGCGCCTGTCCGGACCGGACACCCTGCGGCTGCTGGCCGGCTAAGCCGTGCCAGACAACGACACAGGGATCAGCGCTGGGTCCGGCCTCTGGGCTTGAGTACCGACAGCCAGGTCGCCACCGAAAGCAACACGAGCTTGCGCCGCCGTGGCGGCGAGATTCGCCAGCCGTGCAGCGGACGAGGGTGCGGTGATCAGGTGTCCAGCAGCGGCCTCTGGATAGTCATACCGGTCAGCACGACCACCACCAGCAGCACGAGCTTCGCCGGGTTCACCCAGCCCGAGCGCGCCCCGCTGGACCGCTGGCCTTCGCACTGCTCGTCGCCGGCCCAGTCGGCCCGGCTGGCTGCCCTAGACCCCCACCCCCTGCATGTCCGCCTCTCATGCGCGGCGTGTCGAGCTGTGCCGCACGACGGACGGATGACTCGTCCCGGGACTGATGTGCGCAGGCTGCGGCGGATCGATGATCCCACCAAGAGTAGCCAGCCGGTTACCCTGCGCCTCGCTCTTCAACCGCTGCACCGCGCACTGTTGTTCAACAACCATGTATCTCCCCGCGCCTGCCGCGACTCTATTCAGCGTCAGACAATGATCGGTCCGGCAGGCAACGACGCCTACTGGATGACTTGACCCAAGATCGAATCGGGACATACCGAGGTGGAGTTACGCGCCGTGCGGGGGCGGTCACGTTGAATGCAAAATCCGGCGGTGGGGGCGCCGACCAGATTCACTGCTGACGTCCGACTCACCCGATTAGCTGGTAAGAACACCGGCCATATCCGTGCGCCAGTCGAGCCGAGAGTGACGTTCCTGCCAATCAGCAACTGTTCAGAAACGTGAGGAGCCTCGATTGAGATCATCGAGTTTTGATGACTTTATGCGTTGCTATCCCACCGTTGCCGAGCCGCTTCGCGCCTTCGATGGTTCGCTACTGTCACCCGACAATCCGGGGTTTGAGGAAGCCCGTCGGATGTGGAACGGGATGATCGACCGAAGACCAGCGCTGATCGCCCGCTGCCGCACCACGCGCGATGTAAGCGCCGCCATCCGCTTCGCCCGAGGCGCCGGTTTACCCATCTCGATCCGGTGCGGCGGCCACAACGTCGCAGGCAGCGCGGTTGCTGACGGTGCGATCATGATTGACCTCTCGCTGATGCGCACCGTCAGGGTCGATGTGGACAACCGGATCGCGGAAGCCGACGGTGGTTGTCTGCTGCGCGACGTCGACATCGCTACCACGGCCTACAGGCTCGCCTGCCCGGCCGGAGTCTTCTCCTACACGGGGCTCGGCGGCCTGGCACTCGGCGGAGGTTACGGATGGCGTTGCCGGAAGTGGGGCCTGACCTGCGACCACATCATCGGAGCCGAGGTGGTACTCGCCGACGGATCCGTGGTGGACGTGTCCGAGGACCAACACCCCGACCTGCTGTGGGCCCTTCGTGGCAGCGGCGGAAACTTTGGTGTCGTTACCAAGTTCAGGCTGCGTCTGCACCGGGTAGGCCCAATTCTGCTACGAACCGGCGTGTACGCAGGAGACGATGTCACTGCAGCGCTTCAGGTCTACCGAAAGTTCACCGCAACGCTGTCGGATGATTTCCATCTGCTGGGTGGGCTGCGCAATTCGACGCCGAAAGATCACATTCCGCGCGCCGCGGCAGATCGGCCCGTACTTGACTTTTTGGCTGTGTGCTCAGCCGACGACGCCACCAGTCTCGACGACAGTTCCGGACTCTTTGACGCGATGCCGAATTGCACCACCACCCAGCATACGATTTCGTATCTGAAGCTTCAAACCATGGTCGATGACAGCGCGCCCACCGGCCGGCGTTACTACACTAAGTCCGGATATCTCTCGGAGTTGCCCGACAGCGCGATCGAGCAACTCGTCGACGCCGCCAGGCAAAATCCTTCCCGTACCGGCTCGATTGACATCGAGTACCTGAGAGGGGCAATTTCGCGTACCACAGCCGCGGAATCGTCATTTCCACAGCGAGATGCCCCGTTCATGGTGAGCACATACGGGTCCTGGGACGATCCGGTGCTCGACCCGAAGGGCATCGCGTGGGCCAGGGAAAGCATGAACTCGATACGGCAATGGAAGCACCCCGGCGCATATCTGAACTACGTATCGCAAGAAGAGAGCCCGGAAGACGCCTCGGAGATGTACGGCTCGGCGATCTACTCCAGGCTCGCGCAGGTCAAACGACTGTACGACCCGGACAACGTATTCCGCAGTGCTCGCAGTGTCATCCCGGCCTCCGCGACCGATCGGAGAACGATGCCGTGACTGGGGTTTCCGACACCATGGTGTCTCTTACCGAAAGCATCCTGGACAACGCGATACGGCAACCCACAGCCTCCGCGCTGCGGTGGCGCGGCAGCCCAGTGAGTTACGCCGAGCTCGCGGAGCTCACTCGCCGCGCCCATAGCGACCTCACCGCAGGCGCCGGCGAGGGGCCGGTCGCGGTCATAGCGAAGAAGTCACCCGAGACGGTCGCACTCATCCTCGCGTGCTCGATGGCCGGGCGTGCCGTGCTGTTGCCCTCGCCGGATCTGGGCAGGCGGGCGCTCGACCTGCTGGTCGAACGGTCCGGCTGCCGACGAGTGGCGATCGTGACCGAGACTGGCACGGAGTGGCGAACCGTCGCGCCCTCCAGCCCGTCCCGACCGAGCGGCAACGTGCGGTTCCTCCTCACCACTTCCGGCTCAACTGGCACTCCAAAGATCGTGCCGTTGGAAGTCGAGGCCACGGAGCGGTTCACTCGTTGGGCAGCAACCGAGTTCGGCCTCGGTCCGGGTGTCAACGTCTTGAACTACGCGCCACTGAACTTCGACCTTTGCTTGCTGGACATCTGGGCCACGCTGCAGGTTGGTGGCTGCGTGACGCTGGTGGAGTCCGACCACGCGGTAAACCCCCGCTACCTGGTCGAGCTGTTCGACACTTGCGACATCCACGTCGTCCAAGCCGTGCCGATGTTCTTTCGGATCGTCGCGGAGGTCGCAGGCACAGCACAGTATCCAACCGTCCGTCACCTGATACTGACCGGCGACCATACCCCACGCCGGTTGCGCGCCGCGCTGCCCGGTCTGTTTCCCAACGCGCAGTTTCACAATGTATACGGCTGTACCGAGACGAATGACAGCTTCATTTACTCGTTCGACGCCGCGACGGCGGCCAGCCGCGATGTGCTGCCGTTGGGCCGGCCGCTGCCGGGAGTCGTGGTCCGAGTGATGACCGACGGCAGAGAGCTAGACGGACCAGGCAGCGGAGAGCTGTGGGTTTCGACGTTATTCCAAACCTGCGGTTATCTACACGAGGACGAGACGCGCTTTGTTCGAAACGCCAGTGGTAAGACCTACTTCCGCACCGGGGATGTGGTCTCCCGGGACCGCGACGGTGAACTCACACTGATGGGGCGTACCGACTTCCAGGTCAAGGTGCGCGGGGTACGTGTCAATATCGAGGACATAGAGCGGGTGATCTCCGAACACGAGGAAGTCGCTGAGGTGGGGGTCGTCGCACTTCCCGATCCCCAGGCGGGGAAACGGCTGCACGCGGTGGTGCGGCGAAGCTCCGACCGACTCACAGGTCTGGGCCTGCGGCAGCACTGCGCAGAGCAGCTCACCCGTGCCGCGATCCCTTCCGTCATACGCATCGTTGACACCCCACTCCCCATGACGTCCACCGGCAAGGTGAGTCGAAACCGAATCAAAGAAGAGTTGCAGACAGGAGAAATATGAGCACCACCGACACCATCAAGAGATACATCCTGGCAGAGTATCTGCCGGGCACGCCGACCGACGAGTTGGACTCGTCTTACGACCTATTGGATAATGGTGTCGTCGACAGTCTGGGGCTGTTGCAGCTGATCGCATGGCTGAAGCAGCGTTACGAAATTCCGATCGACGAGGTCGAAATCTCCCCAAACGATTTTCGGTCGGTTAATGCAATTTGCCATTTCGTGGCAAATTCCAGAAAAAAATAAGCGGGCCACCCCTCGAAGGAGATGGAGATGATTGTCAGGAACAGGAATCAAGTCAAGGTCGTCGAATGGGGCAATGGCACCAGTTATCGATTCCTAACAGAATCAGACGGGATGGGTTTCACGCTGTGCCACACAGTGGTCCGTGCCAGCACGAAATCCATGCTGCAATACCAACGTCACCTGGAAGCCTGCTACTGCATTGCAGGGCGGGGTTCCGTGGTTATCGGTGACGGCACCACCATCTACGAGCTCCAGCCGGGCGTGATGTACGCGCTCGACGCCCACGATCCGCACTTCCTGATCGCTGCACCCGAGTCTGACCTCGAGCTGATCAGCGTCTTCAACCCACCGTTACAGGGTGACGAGCGGCATCGACTGGACAGCAACAAATTCTCTCAGTACTAGGGGTGGACGATGCAAGGGAACGATCATCAGCACGAGTTGCGGGAAGCGATCTCCACGATCGGTGGCGCGCTCGGGGCCGATCATATCGAGCGCGATCACACGGGCACCTTCTCGCATAGCGGTTGGAAGCAGCTCTGCGACACCGGCCTGTTCGGTCTTCCGTTTGGGGAGCAGTGGGGTGGCCTCGGACAGGATCTGCTCACCACGATGTACGTTCTGGAGGGGCTCGGTGCAAGCTGCCGAGATGCCGGGCTCAACTTCTCCGCCTCGACCCATATCGTGAGCGTTGGCGTATCACTACAGCGTTTCGGCGCGGCTGCCCTGAAAGAGCGGTACCTGCCAGGAATCTGTGCCGGAACCACCATCGGGGCACACGCGATCACCGAGCCCGAAGGCGGCTCGGATATCATGCGTATGCGGACTACCGCAGTGCCCGATGGTGAAGATTTTGTACTCAACGGTAGCAAGGCGTTCGTCAGCAACGGCCCGATCGCCGACCTGATTGTGATATACGCCCGCACCGGCAAGCCCGCCAACCCGGCCGGCATCACCGCTTTTCTGGTCGAACGGGACTTCGC
This sequence comes from Pseudonocardiaceae bacterium, assembly GCA_035275565.1. GTDB lineage: Bacteria > Actinomycetota > Actinomycetes > Mycobacteriales > Pseudonocardiaceae. Next base: position 15,122 of record DATEMN010000274.1, read on the forward strand.
TGGACTGACCGTCGGCGCGCCGATCGAGAAGATGGGCCTGCGGACGTCACCGCTGTCCGAGTTGTTCTTCGACAATCTCCGTGTGCCCCGACACAACGTCATTGGATCGGTAGGCGCCGGGTTCCTCGTTCTTGACTACGTGATGAAATGGGAAATCCTCTGCTCCTTCATCATTCACGTCGGCGAGATGCAGCATCGGCTGGAACAGTGTGTCTCATACGCACGCAGCCGCGCTCAGTTCGGCACCAACATCGGTTCGTATCAGTCGGTCTCTAATAAGATCGTGGAAATGAAGATCGATGTGGATACCTCACGCAAGTGGCTGTACGACACCGCCGAGAAGCTCGCCACAAATCAGAACGTATCCGTCGATATCGCGATCAGCAAATTGATCACGAGCGAGAGCAATGTGCGCTCAGCGCTATCCGCAATACAGATCTTCGGCGGGTACGGATACACCACCGAGTACGGCCTGGAGAAAGAGTTACGCAATGCAGTCGCGGGAACCATCTATTCGGGCACTTCGGAGATTCAGCGACAACGAATCGCAGCCTTGCTGGGACTGCACCGTCCCACTGTATCGAGAAAGGAATAGGAGCCACACGTGGAAACTGATCTTGACCTGCTCCGCCAGCCCACAGAGTTTCTAGATCACGACTCTCCCGTGGTTCGGGACTTTGTCACAGCAGCACTTCCCGCCGGCGCGGAGATGACCGATATCGAGCGAGCCACTGCGCTGTATTACACGGTACGCGACACCATCCGGTACGAGGTCTACGGTGTGGAACTCTCCCGAGCAGGACTCAAAGCGAGCTCGATCATTAAGGCGGGAATGGGATTCTGTGTCCACAAGTCAATCGTGTACGCCGCCGCGGTACGCTACGTAGGAATTCCGAGCCGGATCGTCTACGCCGATGTGCGCAACCATCTCGCCTCCGAGCGGCTGCGCAAACTCGTCGGTGGCGACATCTTCCGTTACCACAGCATCACGTCGGTGCACCTGGAAGGCAAATGGGTGAAAGCCACTCCGGTTTTCAACAAGCTACTGTGTCGACTGTACCAGATCTCGCCGCTGGATTTCGACGGGCGCTCCGATAGCCTCTATCACCCGTATGACGAACAAGGGCGACGTCATATGGAGTTTCTCCAGATGCGGGGCGAGTTCGACGATGTTCCGTATGAGACAGTCGTCGACGGTATCAAGCAAGCGCATCCGCTGCTGTTCGCCAGCTCACACACCACCGCCGCCGGTTCCCTCGTGGGAGAATCGGCACCCACCGCAACCACATAGCCAGAGGAGAACCCTATGGTGAAGAGAATCAAGTTTCAGCTCGACGAAAAGGACATCCCGACTACCTGGTACAACATAGTCGCGGATCTGCCAGGAGCCCCGCCTGCGCCCGCGCTCAACCCGGCGACCGGGCAGCCGCTGAGTCGGGACGAGATGGCCCACGTGATGCCGGAGCAGCTCATCGAGCAAGAGCTCAGCACCGAGCGGGAACTCGAGATCCCCGAACCAGTACGGCAGATCTATGCGCAGTGGCGACCGTCCCCACTGTTCCGGGCCCGTCGTTTGGAGCAAGAGCTCGATACCCCGGCCCGGATCTACTATAAGTACGAGGGTGTCGCCCCGACCGGCAGCCACAAACCAAACACCGGAATCCCACAGGCTTACTACAACAAGCTGGCCGGTAAGCGGGGCCTGGTCACCGAGACAGGCGCCGGGCAGTGGGGCAGCGCCGCCGCGCTCAGTGCCTCGCTGTTCGGGATGACCGCCAAGGTCTACATGGTGAAGGTGAGCTTTCAACAGAAGCCGTACCGGCGGGCGTTAATGGAGACGTTTGGCGCGATCTGTACACCCAGCCCGAGTATCGAGACAGCAGCCGGCCGGGCCATCCTCGCTGAGCACCCTGACTCGCCCGGCAGCCTCGGTATCGCTACCTCCGAAGCGCTCGAAGCAGCCGCCGCCGATCCGACACTGGGGTATACCCTCGGCAGTGCCGCCAACCACGTTCTGGCCCACCAGACAGTGATCGGGCAGGAGGCGCTGCTTCAGATGGAGCTCGCCGACGACTACCCCGACATTGTCATCGGCTGCGCTGGCGGCGGGAGTAATCTCGCCGGTCTGTCGTTCCCATTCCTCGGCCTGCAACTGCGCGGTGGGCGCACGGTGCGGGTGATCGCGGTGGAGCCGGCTGCCTGCCCGACTTTGACCAAGGGGCGCATCGCATACGACTATGGCGACACCGGCAAGCTTGGCCCCCTGTTCCGGATGCACACCTTGGGACACACCTTCGTACCCCCACCGGTACACGCGGGTGGGCTGCGGGCACATGGCATTGGACCGCTGATCAGCCGAGCAGTGGAAGAGAAGCTCATCGAGCCGATAGCGGTGCTCCAGACTAGGTGCTTTGACGCCGGGGTGCAGTTCGCGAGGGCTGAGGGCATCCTACCGGCACCGGAATCCACGCACGCGATCCGAGTCGCCATCGACGAGGCGCTGCGGTGCCGAGAGGATGACCAGTCCCGCGCGATCCTTCTCGGTCTGTCCGGCCATGGCCACTTCGATTTGACCGCTTACGAGAAGTACTTCGCGGGTCAGCTCGAGGATGATGTCATCGACGAGGACGAGCTGTATAAGGCTGCGGCAAGCATTCCTGAGGGAACACTCCTGTGATCGATTCCCCCAAGACACGGCTGAACCAGGGGCTTTTACCCCTGGTTGGTTTCGCACTGCTCACCGCCGCACTCGACGTCTTCGCCGGCAATCAGCTCCAGGCGCACAGCCCGGCCACAGTCGCGGCAATCTCGTTCACGCTCGCCACCGTGTTCTTTCTCAGTGGTGCGATAATCCGGCAAGGCGTGGCCGCCACGCTGCGCCCACTGCGTACCTGCCGGTACGACGTTGTCATGATCAACGTGACTACCGCCGTGACCTGGCTGTCCATGCTGTACGCGCTGAAGTACCTCGAGCCTGCGGTGGTCAACGTGGTGGGGCTGGCGCTCGGACCTCTGCTCACGGTACTGGTGAGTCCGCTGTTGCGGCCGGGGACATCGGTACTGCGGACTGAGTTCGTAGTATCGCTCGGCATCGTCGGGCTGATCGGGCTGCTTGCCTGGGGCTCGTTCAACGGACACAGCGCAGTAGGCGAACTGAGTGCGGTTGAGACCATAGTCGGGGTCGGACTGACGCTACTGACCGGCCTGGGTTCGGTCACCAATGTGATCTATTCTAAGAGACTCAGTGACGCCAAGCTGACACCGCAGTCGATACTGGCAGTGCGCTTCTTTCTGATGCTCGCGGTGACCTGGACAATCGTGGCGACGAGCGCCAAGCCAGGACTCGGCACGGCGTTCCTGCCGTCGTTGCTCATCGCTGTGCTCGGTGTCGCGCTGCCGCTCTACCTGTTGCAGGTCGGCATCAAGCACACAGAGCCGATCACAGCGTCGATTCTGCTGACTCTATCGCCGTTGTTCGCCGTTGCCCTGCAACTTCTGGACCGGAGATTGACTCTGTCGGCGCTCACCTTGACCGGCGTCGTGGGGATCGTCGTCCTGGTTGCTGTAGGGATGGTCGCGCGTACCCGGTACGAGTCCCGAACCGCCACCGACTCTGCCCGCCACCCGGCTGTGAGATCCGCTGACAACAACCCACCCGGATAAACACAACCACCCGATGAACTGAGGACTACGCCATGAGATGCGCCATCGTCGATGCGTACGGGATCGGCCGGTTCCTGCCAGCCGCACTACGCCGATACGGCGTCGAACCGATTCACGTCCGGTCGCAGTTCCCGGATGTTCACTTGAAGTACCAACCAGAGGATTTCACGGTCGACATCGAGCACGACGGGAACATCGAGGAAACGGCAGAGCAGCTTCGCCAGCAGCGGGTTGACTTCGTGGTGGCTGCGATGGAGTCGGGCGTGTTGCTGGCCGACGCGCTCTCCGCTGCCCTCGGGACACCGGGTAACGGGATGACCCGCCCCGCCGCCCGCCGGGATAAGTACGAGATGGTGCAGGCGGTCAGCAACGCCGGGCTGGCCGCCGCGGACAGCTTCGCTTCTCCGGCAGCAGACGATATCGTCGCGTGGGCCGAAGCCCGCGGCGAATGGCCGGTCGTCCTCAAGCCGGTCGCCAGCGCAGGCATGGACAACGTGCACTTCTGCAGCGTGGCAGACGAAATCCGCGCCGGGCACGCCAGCATCCTCGGCACCACGGACCGGTACGGCCAGCGCAACGAGACCGCGCTGGCCCAGGAATACCTCGCGGGTGACGAGTATTTTGTGAATACCGTCAGCCGTGCCGGTGTGCACCACATCGTGGAGATCTGGCGTTACCGCAAGCACCAGATCGACAAGACCAGGTCGATGGTCAGCAACGAGCATCCCGTGCCATCTGACGATCCCGCCGCGAGACAGGTCGGTGTGTACGCGCTCGGCGTGCTGGATGCGTTGGAGATCCACAACGGCGCGGCACACACTGAGATCATGCTGACCGCGAACGGCCCGGTGCTGGTCGAGTGCGGAGCACGGTTGGGTGGCGCACATCTGCCGGAAATCGTCTCGCGCAGTATCGGCACCAACCAAATCGACCTGCTTGCGCAGGCGATGGCGTGCCCTGAGGACGTTACGGCGCTCAGGCTGCCAGCATACCGACTACTCAACCACGTGCGATTCCTGAACCTGATCGTCCCCTGGGACGGCGTCATCCCGTCGGAGGAAGGATGGGCGCCGGTCAAGGCACTCGACTCCTTCTTGGAGCTGATCGTGACCCAGCCTGCGGGTAAACGGATCGAGCGCACCGTGGATCTCGCGAGCTCGCCTGGCTACGTGTATCTAAGCGCTGATGACCCGATGCTTGTTGAGGCGGACTACGCGCGGCTGCGCGAGCTCGAGCGGCTCGGTCTCTACGACCCCCAACCCTGACCCCGCCTACCGGAAACCACTCAATCTAAACCCACATTGGATGGTAAAGATGACTCAGTCAATCTTTCGGCTTGGTGACCTGGCCACGATCCCGCCGGAATACCAACACATCGAGAAGTCAATCGTTCCGGCCGACGACCTCAGCCTGCCGGGAGCGCACCTCAAGTGGTACGATATCTATCTCGCCGATCGGGTCACCCCGGCCGAGATCCGGAATGAGGCTCGCATGTTCCTGCGCTCCGAAGTGGACACCGGGAGGCTGGAGTTCCGCAACGAACTCGGGTACGCGATGCTCCATCTGGACGGTGAAGGTTACTTTCTCCTGGCCTGTGTGTGGCGCAATGTCAACGAGATGTGGCAGGTGCTGTACGGCAGGGACGAGAACGGCTTCCATCCTTACCCACCGAAGGATGGCGCCCTCAAACCGACACAAAACGTCTTCGAGCTCGACGCCACCGCCCATGAACGCCGCGCATGGTCGCGCTATCTGACATCGGCCAGGGACGAGGCTGCCAAGCAGGCATACATCGCGGATCGGTGCACCGGGGTGCTGGTCTAACCCCCACCTGGATGGCGCCGGCACGCGTTTGCCAGACGGCGGGCATCGGGAGCAGCGGGCTGTTCAGCATGGGCACCACCCCGCCACGCGGTGTCCGTCGTCTGCGCCCGGCGTGTCGGCCGCCTGCACCCAGGGTGTCCGTCACCCATGTACGATATGTCCGTCTCTCGGGCACAATCACCGTCGACAGGAACCATCCGCCGATCTCGGTAGTACCTCCGCACCGGGTGCTCCCTGGAGTGAGCCAGGAAGCCTCGCGGACCCGACGGCGCGCGGTACCACCGACGCAGCCAGCACGGGCGGCACCACCGGACGATCGGGAGACCACCGATGAGCGCGGCCAAACATGCAGCCTGGCTCCGCGTCGCCGACGCTGAGCGCGAGCCCGACATGATCGCTGACGCGCTCGTACATACCCGCGCGCTGACCAAGCACTACCGCGGGGGCATCGTCGCGGTGGACCGGGTGAACTTGTCAGTGCGTCGCGGCGAGGTATACGGCTTTCTGGGCCCCAACGGCGCGGGCAAGACCACCACGATGCGGATGCTGCTCGGGCTGATCGCCCCGACCGAGGGGACCGCCACCGTGTTCGGCTACCCACCGGGCGATCCGCGCGGGCTGGCCCGGATCGGGGCGATGATCGAGACGCCCGCGTTCTACCCGTACCTGTCCGGGCGGGACAACCTGCGGGTGATGGCCCGCTACTGCCAGGTGCCGGAGACGCAGGTGGACAGCGCCCTGGACACCATGGACCTCACGGCGCGGGGCCGCGACCGGTTCGGGACCTACTCGCTGGGTATGAAGCAGCGGCTCGGCGTCGCCGCTGCCCTGCTCAAGGACCCTGAGCTGCTCATTCTCGACGAGCCGACCAACGGCCTGGATCCGGCCGGGATGGCTGACATGCGCGCGCTGATCCGCCGGCTGGCTAGCGGACGGCGCAGCGTGCTGCTGTCGAGCCACCTGCTTGGTGAGGCGCAACAGATCTGTGATCGGGTCGGGGTCATCTCCCGGGGCAGGATGATCGCCGAAAGCACGGTGGACGAGCTGCGCGGCGCGACGTCGCTGCTGCTGGCCGCCGAGCCGCTGGACGAAGCCGCCCGGTTGGCCGCGGAGCTGCTCGGCCCGCAGCGGGTCCAGCGCTATGACGGCCAGCTGCGGTGCGACGCCGGGCCGGCCGATGCCGCGCGACTGAACCGGGCGCTGGTGCTGGCCGGCGTGCAGGTCAGCGCGCTGCACCCAGTGGAACGCAGCCTTGAAGAGGTATTCCTGACCATGACCCAGGAGGCCCCCAGTGATCCACGTCCTGTCGGCTGAGCTGCTCAAACTGCGCAAGCGCCCGGCCACCTGGATCATCGCCGGCGTCTGGCTGGCAATGAACCTGACCTTCGGCTACCTGATCCCTTACCTGGTCTATCGCTCCGGTTCGTTCACCGGGCCCGACGGCGCCGAGGCTTCCGGACAGTTGCTGGCCGGGGTGCTCCCGCCCAGTCTGGTGTCCAACGTGCTCGCCGGCTATCCCCTGTTCGGTGGGGCGCTGGTGCTGATCCTCGGTGCGCTAATGACCGGCGGGGAATACGGCTTCGGCACCCTGAAGACCCTGCTCACCCAGCGCCCCCGGCGCCTCGAGGTGCTCGGCGGGGCGCTGGCCGCGCTGGCCATGGTGGTGCTCGCGCTCATCGTGACGAGCTTCGTGCTCAGCGCCGGCGCCAGCAGCGTCATCGGAGCACTCGAGCCGGCAACGGGGGCGTTCCCACCGGCTGCTGAACTGGCCCGCGGGCTCGCGGCAGGCTGGCTGATCCTGGGCATGTGGGCGCTACTCGGGGCGCTGGCCGGGATCACCTTCCGCAGTACCGCGCTGGCCGTCGGGCTCAGCCTGGTGTGGGCGCTGGTGATCGAGAACCTGATCCGGGGCTTCGCATCGCTGCTGGACGTCTTCGACACCGTGCAGCGGGCCCTACCCGGGGTCAACGCCGGCTCGTTGGTGGCCGCACTGGGTGCCCTCGGCCAAGGCGACGGGGCTGCAGGGACGCCCGGGGTGGGTGCGGTGGTCGGCGGTACCCAAGCTGTCGTGGTGCTCGCCTGCTACACCATCGGCTTCGCGCTGATCGCCGGAACACTGCTGGTCCGCCGAGACGTCACCTAACCCTGTACCCACCCACCGCCATTCGGAGCCGAATGACGGTTCTGAATGGCCAGCCGAGCGCCATTCGGAACCGAATCGCGGTCACATAGGCTCAGACGCCGTGAGCGCACCCCAGATCACCCTGACCGCCAGGCTGTCCACGTCGGCGCTGGATGCGCGGCGTGGGGTGGTCCGGTTGCACCCGGAGGTGCTCGACGCCCTGGGGCTGCGGCCGTGGGACGCGGTGCGGCTGACCGGCGCTCGAGTCAGCGCCGCGCTAGCGGCGGCCGGACAGACCACACCCGGGACCGCGCTCTTAGACGACGTCACACTGTCCAACCTGGGGCTGACCGAGGGCTGCGACGTGGTCCTCACGCCGGTGCAGGTACCCGCAGCCCGCTCGATCACCGTCAGCGGTTCGGCGCTGGTCAGCCATTCGGTGAGCCCTGAGACGCTGCGGCTGGCGCTGGCCGGCAAGGTGCTCACCACCGGGGACGCGGTGTCGCTGCTCCCCCAGGACGTAGTACCCGGATCGGACGCGACGGCGGTGCGCGGCCGGTTGGCCGCAGCGATCGGGATGACGTGGACCAACGAGCTGCTCACCGTCACCGCCACCGATCCCACCGGGCCGGTGGCACCGCATCCGTCGACTGTGGTCGGCTGGCGCGACGGCACGCGGACCGGGGAGCTCCCCGCGCCGGTGCCGTCCCGAAACCCGACACCGGCTACCGCCGACCTGGTGGGCGCCCAGGACGCCGCCCGGCGACTGGCGGAATGGTTTGAACTCACCTTCCGCCGGCCCGAGTTGCTGCGCAGGCTGGGCGCCGGCACCCGCGTCGGGGTGGCGGTGCATGGCCCCGAGGGCGTCGGCAAGA
>DATEMN010000275.1:0-4346 GCA_035275565.1 Pseudonocardiaceae bacterium
GCCGGCCGTCCTCGCCGCCCGCCGGGTCGGCATCGACCAGGTCGTGGTGCCGACCGCCTCGTTGGCTGAGGCGGCGCTGGTCGATGGGGTGCGGGTGCATGGCGCGAGCAGCTTGAAAGAGGTGCTCGGATGGTTACGCGACCCCGCCGTCGGGCTCAACCGCCCCGGCCCGCTGCGCCCAGCCCCGCCGACGGCCGTCCCCGACCTCGCCGACGTGTTGCAACAGGGAGACGCCCGCTGGGCGGTGGAGGTCGCCGCCGCAGGCGGTCACCATCTGTTGCTGACCGGACCGCCGGGGACCGGTAAGACCATGCTGGCCCAGCGGATGGTCGGCCTGCTGCCCGCGCTCACCGACCAGCAGGCGCTCGAAGTGACCGCAGTGCACTCGGTGGCCGGCCTGCTCGCCCCCGAGACCCCGCTGATCACCGTGCCACCGTTCGTGGCGCCGCATCACACCAGCTCACTGGCTGCGCTGGTCGGCGGTGGGTCGGGGTGGGCCAAGCCCGGTGCGATCAGCCGGGCACATCGCGGTGTGCTGTTCCTTGATGAGGTAGCCGAGTTCGGGCCGCGGACGCTGGAGGCACTGCGCACCCCGTTGGAGGACGGCGAGGTCCGGTTGGCCCGCCGCGACGGGGTGGTGCGTTACCCGGCACGGTGCCAGCTGGTACTCGCGGCGAACCCGTGCCCCTGCGCCCCGCCGGACGACCGGGACTGCATCTGCGCCCCGTCGGCCCGCCGACGCTACCTGGGCCGGTTGTCCGGGCCCCTGCTGGACCGGGTGGACCTGCAGGTGGCGATGCGGCCGGTGAAGGACATGGGCCAGACCGAGACGGAGCCGGAGAGCACCGCGACGGTCCGCCAGCGGGTGCTCCAGGCCCGCAGTGCCGCTTGCGCGCGCTGGGCGGGCACCGGATGGAGCACCAACGCCGAAGTGCCCGGGCCAGTGCTGCGACGGCGGTTCCGATTGTCGAGAGCAGTGACCGAGCCGATCGAGACGGCACTGCATCGCGGCTTGGTGACGGCTAGGGGAGCCGATCGCGCGCTGCGGTTGGCGTGGACGGTGGCCGATCTGGCAGGTCGGGATCGCCCGCTGCACGAGGACGTGTCCGTCGCGATGGGGCTGCGGGATCGGAGGGCAGCATGACACCGGGACAGCGTGAGCTGGGCCGGGCCCGCGCTTACCTCAATCGGGTGGCCGAGCCCCCCGCCCCGGCCCTGTCCGAGCTGATCAGCGAGGTCGGTCCGGTGCGGGCGGCCCGGCTGGTGGCAGCGGGGCAGGTTCCCGCTCGGGTGGCCACGGAGACCGCTGCCCGCCGAGCCGACGATCGGGCCGACGCCGATCTGTCCGCGATCGCCGCCCTCGGGGGCCGGCTGGTGGTTCCCGAGGACGACGAGTGGCCCACCGAGGCGTTCACCTGCTTTGCGACGCCCACTGCGCGGGCTGACGAGCGCTGGCGTGCCCCGGTAGCCCTCTGGGCCAGGGGAGCGGCCCGCCTCGACGAGCTCGGCGAGCGGGCGGTGGCAGTGGTCGGGGCACGGGCCGCGACCAGCTATGGGGAGCATGTCGCTGCCGAGTTCGGCTACGGGCTCGCGGAGGGCGGCTTCGCTGTGGTGTCCGGCGCCGCGTACGGCATCGACGGCGCGGCACACCGGGGTGCGCTGGCCGCCGAGGGCTGCACCGTCGCGGTGCAGGCGTGCGGGTTGGATCGGGCCTACCCCGCCGGTCACCTGCGGTTGCTGGATCGGGTTGCCGACTGCGGAGTGGTGGTCAGCGAGTATCCCCCCGGCGTGCGACCGGCGCGGTTCCGCTTCCTGGTCCGCAACCGCTTGATTGCGGCGCTGGCAACCGGCACTGTCGTGGTCGAGGCCGGGGTGCGCAGCGGTGCCCGGCGCACCGCCACCGCTGCGGCTGCGCTGGGCCGGATCGTGATGGCGGTACCAGGACCGATCACCTCGGCGCTGTCCGTGGGCTGCCACCTGCTGGTGCGCGAGGAGCAGGCGGTGTTGGTCACTCGGGTAGCGGAGGCGGTCGAGGCGGTGGGGCGGATCGGAGTCGACCTCGCGCCGCCGTTGAGCGGCCCTCGCCGTGGCACCGACGGGTTGAGTCCGGAGTTGGCTGCGGTGTACGAGGCGCTTCCGGCTCGAGCCTGCAGGTATCCCGAGCAGCTCGAGCGCGACTCTGGAGTGCCGCTACATCGGGTCCGGTCCGCGTTGCCGTTGCTGGAACTACAAGGGCTGGTGGGGTGTGGGGTAAGTGGCTGGTATCGGGTGCCTGAGGATCCCCGGCGTGGCGGTGCTTGACCTGGCGCAGTCGGGAGCGCAGCGTCCTGCGGATGAGCGAGGACCCGCCGCTGGCACCCGACTCGCTACCGGACGATCTGGCGGGGTGTCGGGAGAGTTTTGTGATCCATCTGCGATCCGTGCGCGGGTTGTCACCGCACACTGTGCGGGCCTACTGCGGCGACGTCACCGCCCTGCTGCAGCACCTGGCGGGTACCGGCCACGGCGACCTTGCCGCGCTGGACCTCCCGCTGTTGCGTGGCTGGTTGGCGGCGCAACACCGCAGCGGTCACCAGCGCAGCACGCTGGCGCGGCGGACGGCAGCGGCCCGCGCTTTCACGGCTTGGGCCACCCGGGCGGGCCTGTTGGACAGCGACCCGGGACTGCGACTGGTCGCGCCGCGACCACATCGCGTCCTGCCCTCGGTGCTGCACCCGGACCAGGCGGCAGCGGCACTCCATGCGGCGCAACGGGGTGCTATCGAGGCAGATCCGATTGCCCTGCGCGATCATGCGGTCGTCGAACTGTTGTACGCGAGCGGGATCCGTGTCGCCGAGCTCTGTGGGCTCGATCTCGGCGATCTTGATGAGTCACGGCGCCTGGTCCGGGTGTTCGGCAAAGGCGCGAAGGAACGCGCAGTGCCCTACGGGCAGCCTGCCGGACGTGCCCTGCTTCGCTGGATCGAACAGGGTCGCCCGGCTCTCGTACAGTCTCATTCAGCCGCAGCGTTGTTCCTCGGAGCACGTGGGGGACGGGTCGATCAGCGGATCATCCGCGCCGTCGTGCACGATGTGATCGGCGCGGTGGCAGGGCTCCCCGATATGGGACCACACGGGCTGCGGCATAGCGCGGCGACTCATCTGTTGGAGGGAGGCGCGGACCTTCGCACCGTTCAGGAACTCCTCGGTCACGCTACGCTCGCCACCACGCAGCTCTACACGCATGTCACTGTCGAGAGGCTGAAGGCGATCCATGACCGGAGCCACCCCCGTTCCTGAGCATCCCGGGGGTCGCGACCGCATCCTGACTGCCGTCCCCCCCGTTAATGCTGGTCTCCGTAGCTGGAAGACCGACGTCAGGGCCGGGGAGGTGGAAGCCGGCATCATCGCGTTATGGCAGGCATACGGCAAGGATCGGGATGCCACGCTGCGTGATCGGCTGGTCCTGCACTACGCGCCGCTGGTGAAATACGTGGCCGGGCGGGTGGGAACCGGGCTGCCCGCCCACGTCGACATCGCCGACCTCGTGCAGGCGGGCGTGTTCGGCCTCTGGGACGCCATCGACCGGTACGAGCCCGAGCGTGGTCTGAAGTTCGAGACCTACGCGATGCAGCGGATCCGCGGGGCGATCCTGGACGAACTGCGTGCCCAGGATTGGGTGCCCCGTTCGGTGCGCAGCCGGGCCCGGGACGTGGAGCGTGCGCTGGAGCGTCTGGAGAGTCGGTTGCAGCGTTCCCCCTCCGATGTCGAGGTGGCTGCGGAGCTCGGCATCACCGTCACCGACCTGCGGGAGCTCTACGCCCAGCTGCAGCTGACCAGTGTGGTTGCGCTGGATGAACTCCTCGCTGTCGGCTGCGGCGGCATCTCGCTCGCCGAGACGCTGCCCGACGACACGGTGGACGAACCTGGTGCGGTCCTCGATTCGGTCGAGAGCCGGCGCCTGCTCGCCGAGGCGATCTCCCAGCTCACCGACCGGGACCGGGTGGTGGTCTCGCTGTATTACTTCGAGAATCTCACCCTCGCCGAGATCGGCCGGGTGCTCGGGGTCACCGAGTCCCGGGTGTGCCAGCTACACACCAGGGCGGTGCTCCGGCTCCGGAGCAAGATGCTGGATGCCTCCGCTGGTTGAGGATCCCGACCGGCCTGCTGGGTGGGGCTCATGCCGATCCGAGGGGCAGCAGGCGTACCCGGGCTATCACGAGCAGGCGCAGCGGATCCAGGTACTCCGTGTCGTGTTCCCGGCCGCGTCGCACACCCCAGTGCAGGCAGGCCGGGGCGGCGCAACCGGGGTGGCCGAGCGCCACGGTGCCGATCTGCTCGCCCCTGGCCACCCGGTCTCCGGCGGTG
>DATEMN010000276.1:0-2394 GCA_035275565.1 Pseudonocardiaceae bacterium
TGGTCGGTGCCCGGGACACCGGTCCTGGTCAGATACGCCGACGACCTGGTTGCGCTCTGCTACTCCAGAGAGCACGCCGAGCAGGTCAAGGAACGGCTCGCCGCGTGGCTGGCGCCCCGAGGGCTGACGTTCAACGAGGACAAGACGCGCATCGTGCACCTGTCCGAAGGGTTCGACTTCCTCGGGTTCAACGTCCGCCACTACCGCAGCACCGGGAAACTGCTGATCAAGCCGTCCAAGGCGGCCGTCAAGCGGTTCCGGGCCCGGCTGCGCGCCGAGGTGCGCAGCCTCTACGGCTCGAACGCGCTCGCCGTGATCAGCAGGCTCAACCCGATCCTGCGCGGCTGGGCCGCGTACTACCGGACGGTCGTGTCCAAACAGGTGTTCGCCCAGATCGACCACACCCTGGTGTGGACGATGCTCAAATGGGGCAGGCACCGGCACGAGACGAAGTCGTACCGATGGATCATGAACCGCTACTTCGGGCGGTTCCACCCGGCCAGGCAAGACCGATGGCTCTTCGGCGACCGGGACACCGGCGCCTGCCTGACACGCTTGTCCTGGACACCCATCCGCCGTCACCAGATGGTCAACGCCGACGCGTCCCCCGACGACCCGGCCCTGGCCTACTACTGGCGACAGCGCCGACGACGCCGACTGCCACCGGACACACCGACAGCATCAGCACCCGCGCCCTACACCCTCCGACGCCCACAGGGACTCGCTTGAGCCGGATGCGGTGAAAGCCGCACGTCCGGTTCTGAGACGAAACTAAAAGGTGAGTGGGCAGGCGACAGCACCCCGGCGGAGCCGGGGTTGGGTTCTTGTTTGCTGTTCAGGCGGTTGCGGTGAGCTCGACGCGGTAGCCGAGGGCTTCGAGGTTGTGGATCAGGCGGCGCTTGGCCGCTTCGGGATTGTCGCGGCGGGTGAAGTAGTCGTGGCCGAGTTCGCGGTATTCGCTCTGGTCGTGCAGCACGTGCCAGATGATCACAATAAGGGTGTGAGCGACGGCGACGGCGGCCTTACCGCCGCCTGTCTTGCCGAACCTGCGGTGCAGCCGGTGGAACTGGGCGCCGACGTAGCTGCCGGTCTTGCCCGCAGACCAGGCGCATTCGGTGAGGATGTCGCGGACCTCGGCGTTGCCCTTGCGGGTGCGCCCGGAGATGCGGCGCCCGGCGGACTCGTTGTTGCCCGGACACAGGCCAGCCCAGGACGCCAGATGCGCCGCGGTGGGGAACCGCGACATGTCGACCCCGATCTCGGAGATCAGGACTTGGGCGGCCCGGGTACCGATCCCCGGGATCGTGCGCAGCAGCCGCAGCTGCTCGGCGAACGGGGCCAGCACCTGCTCGATCCGCTCGTCCAACCCCTCGATCATGGACGTGAGGTGGTCGACGTGGTCCAGGTGCAGCCGGGCCAGCAGGGCGTGATGGTCGGCGAACCGCCCGGCGCAGGCCATCGTCAGATCCGGGATCTTCGTCCGCATCGTGCCGCGGGCCAGGTTGGCCAGCACCCGCGGATCCCGCTCGCCGGCGATCAGCGCTTCGATCATGTCCCGCGCCGACAGGGTGGTGATGCTGGACGCCACCGAATCAATCTTGATGCCGGCATCCTCGAGGACCTTGGACAGCCGTTGCAGTTCCCGGGTCCGGGCCTGGATGGTCTTCTTGCGGTAGCGGGTCAGCTCCCGGATCGCGGCGATCTCCTTGGGCGGGATGAAACTGCCGCGCAGCAGCCCGCACTCCAGCAACTGGGCCAGCCACTCACTGTCCTTCACATCGGTCTTGCGGCCCGGGACGTTCTTCACGTGCCGGGCATTGACCAGCACCACCTCCATCGTGTCGGCCTCACACAGGGCATGAAAAACTGGCTTCCAGTACACCCCGGTCGCCTCCATCGCCACATGGGTGACGCCGTGGTCGACCAACCAGCCCACCATCTGCCGCAGCACCTGGTAGAACGTGCGGAACTTGCGGGTCTGCTGAGCCCGGGCTCCCGAGATCTGCCCCGGAACCCGGACGGTGACCGCGACCTCCTTCTTGCCCACGTCGATCGCCGCGACGCGCTCGTACACGATCTCCACGACGGTCCCCTTCCGGTCGCTCCTCCACCATCAGGGACACGGCACCCGCGGATCCGGCATGAAGATCAGGATTCTGAGACTCGCGCTCACAGGCAGCAACCCGGGGTCCCCACCGGGGCCAGATCCAGCGTCAATCTGAGGGTCGGACTCAACCCGTACCAAGAACTGGCGACGTCGGCGGGTGACGCGTCCGGAGTTTCATACACCCGCGAGCGGTGCGTCAGCACCATGACCATCTGAGGGGGGACCGGCGGAGCAATCCGCCGGTCCTACCCGACTGGTTCGGTATCGCGCTGGGCTACTACGGCCTG
>DATEMN010000277.1:0-2369 GCA_035275565.1 Pseudonocardiaceae bacterium
CGAAGTCCACCCCCTCACCCCGAGGTTCGGACCCCACGGCACCAGCACACGGCCACGCCGCACCCGAAAAGCCTGAAACCCTCAGGCACACACAGAGTTTCCGAGACGCTTCTGCCCTCGGCGGCCCATGTCGTGGTGTAGACGGTCACGGTGCCGCGGCCGGCCGTGGCCCGGCCGCCGCCCACCGAGTCGCCGGGCAGGTCGCCGCCGTGGCCCCAGTAGACGCCGCCGCAGCTGAGCGGGATCGACGCGACACCGTAACCGTAGCGGCTGCCCGCCGGGTAGACGTCGCGGCCGCCCACGTCGGAGGTGTCCCGGGTCATCAGGCGCACCGCCCAGCCGGGCAGGAGCCGGCCGCCGAACAGGCCGCCCCAGAAGGCGTTGAGATCCTCGGGCGTGGAGACGAGCCCGCCGGAGGCGCCGAACTCGTATCCGGGAAGCTCGGTCACATCCACCCGGCCGGCCTGCGGACTCGCCGGATGGATGCCGTAGTTGCGGGCGTGCGGACCACGCAGGGTCAGCTCTCCGGATGCCGGCCAGTAGGTGTCGTCCAGGCGCAGTGGACGCAGGATCGTGCGCTCGATGTACGTGCGGAAGTCGACCCCCGTGACCTTGTCGATCACCATGCCGAGCACCAGGTAGTTGGTGTTGGAGTAGTACCAGTCGGTGCCGGGTTCGAAGAGGGGTTTCTCCTTGAGCGCGAGGGCCAGATACTCCTCGGACGTTCCGGGCCGGCTCCAGTCGACGAGTGCGGAGTACTCCGGCAGCCCGCTCCTCTGCTTGAGCAACTGCCTTACGGTGAAGGTGCGTTCGGCGAGTTGCGGCACATAGGTGCCCGCGCGGGCGTCGAGTCGTATCCGCCCCTCCACCACCAGACGCATCACGGCTGCCGCGGTGAACGCCTTGGTGTTGCTGCCCAGCCGGAATCGCGCCTGCGCATCGACCATGGGACGGCCCGACTCCAGGTCCGAGACCCCGGCGGTACGCGTCGCCCTGCCGTCGTACGCGAGGGCGCCCGGCACCCCGTCCCGCTCGACGAGCAGGTCCAACTGCCGCTGCACCGGGTCGGGTTGGCTGGCAGCCGCCACAGGGGCCAACCCTCCGGTGAGCGTTGCGGCGAGCAGGACTGCGGCGGCGAGGCGCTTGCGCTGCATGAGTCTTCCCCTCGGGTCGTGGCCCGGCTTGCGCGGGCCGCTCGATCGCTCACCGACGACCCTGCCAGGATCCCAGCGCGAGATCAGTGAGCCCGACCCCCGAATCGGGCTGTGGCCAACCCCCTTGACACCACGTGGCAGGACCCACGCGCATGTGCGAGACGGGCGTGTAAGCCGCCGGGAGCCGTCGGTTCCTTCGCTTCCGTCCTCCACGGGGCCACGGTCATCCGTTCACCCCTGTGTAGTGCTTCAGGCTCCACGACCACAGCAGCCGGGACAGCAGATACAGGCCGAGCCCGATGAGCGGTGAGGCCTCCGCCAGCCACGCCGGTACGCCCAGGTCCGAGCCGTGACCGGTGAGCACCCCGGCCGGGAAGTACGCCACGAAGGCGAGCGGCAGCGCGAAGGTGAGCATGCGGGACAGTGCCTTCGGCAGCACGTTCAGCGGATACGACCCGAACGTGCCCAGCAGCTCCTCCAGCCAACTGCTCCAGTAGTTCGCGGCCGGGTAGCGCAGCGCCGCGCACCCCATCGCCGTGAACAGGGCCGCCTCCACCAGCGTGCCGCCCAGCACGCCCGCGATCAGGAACGCCACCTGCCCCGCGGTCCAGTTGTGCTCGCTGCGCGCCAGAGCACCCGCGAACAGGCCCACCGCGACCGTCAGGTCGCCGATCGCGTTGGTGGGGAAGAACGACAGCTGCACCTGACGGTGGACCGGCATCGGGCGCAGCAGATACGCGTCGATCACCCCCTCCTGCACCCGGTACGCCAGCCCGTGCATCCGCCCGAGGAACAGTACGAACAGCCCGTGGGCCAGCATCCGCATCGCCGCGATCAGCAGCACGTCCGCACTGTCCCAGCCGCCCATTCCGGCGAACCGGGTGAGCAGCACCGTCGCGAACACGATCACCGACACCTGCCAGATCGCCCCGATGGCCATCATCATCAGGAACTCGGCGCGATACTCCAGCTGTGCACGGAAGTTGAGCTTGGTGATGCGCCATGCGACCCGCACGGCCTTCACTCCGGAACTCTTCGGCAGAGCGTGCACGGCGTCAGCCTCCCTGCGACACGACACGTCGGGCCGCCCGGCGCCACACCAGCCGGGTCAGCACTGCGAGCAGCGCCACCCACCCGGCCTGCAGGGCGAGTTGGGGCGCGACATCGGCGAGCGGGATACGGCCCACGTACACCGACAGCGGCACGTTGAGCGTG
>DATEMN010000278.1:0-8827 GCA_035275565.1 Pseudonocardiaceae bacterium
CTGCTCGGTTGAGTCTGGACGCGATCGCGATTACTGACCATGACGGGATGTACGGAGTGGTGCGCTTCGCCGAGGCGGCCCGCGAGCTGGGCGTCAAAACCGTATTCGGGGCCGAACTCAGCCTCGGTCTCACCGCACCACAGAACGGGGTGCCCGACCCGGAGGGTGAGCACCTGCTCGTGCTGGCCCGTGACCCTGAAGGCTACCGCAGGCTGTCCCAGGTGATCAGCGATGCTCAGCTTCGTGGACGAGAGAAGGGCAGGCCGGTCTACGACGTCAATGAGCTGGCAACCGCCGCGGGCGGGCACTGGGTGGTGCTGACCGGTTGCCGCAAGGCAGCGGTGCGCCGGGCGTTGGAGCGCGAAGGCCCGGTCGTCGCGGCCGCCCAGTTACGCCGCCTGACCGAGCTGTTCGGTCCGGATCATGTCGTCGTCGAACTTACCGCCCACGGCCTGGCCGACGACACCGAGCGCAACGACGAACTCGCCGCGCTGGCCGCGGCACAAGGCATAGACACTGTCGCCACCACCGCAGCGCACTACGCCACCCCATCCCGGCACCGGCTGGCGACCGCGCTGGCCGCGATCCGGGCCCGGCGCAGCCTGGACGAGATGGACGGCTGGCTGCCGGCCGCGGCAACGGCGCATCTGCGCTCCGGTGACGAGATGGCCAAGCGGTTCGCCCGCTGGCCCGGGGCTGTCGAGCGGGCCGCCGCGCTGGGCCGCGAATGCGCGTTCGACCTGCACCTGGTGGCGCCGGACTTGCCGCAGTTCGACGTCCCTGCCAGCCATACCAGGGCCAGTCACACTGCGGCCAGCTGGCTGCGCGAACTCACCTGGCTCGGGGCGGCCACCCGCTACGGTGGCTACGACGAGCGTCCCGGCGCCTACCACCAGATCGAGCACGAGCTGGCCGTCATCGAGGAGAAGAACTTTCCCGGCTACTTCCTTATTGTTCACGACATTGTGGGGTTCTGCCGGCGGGCCGACATTCTCTGCCAGGGCCGTGGCTCGGCGGCCAACTCGGCGGTCTGCTACGCGCTGGGCATCACCAACGTCGACGCGGTGGGGATGGATCTGCTCTTCGAGCGGTTCCTGGCCCCGGACCGGGACGGCTATCCCGACATCGACCTGGACATCGAGTCTGACCGCCGCGAGGAGGTCATCCAGTACGTCTATGAGAAATACGGCCGTGACTGCGCTGCCCAGGTCGCCAACGTGATCACCTACCGGGCCCGCTCGGCGGTGCGAGATGTGGCCAAGGCATTGGGCTACTCGACCGGCACTCAGGACGCCTGGAGCAAGCAGATCGACCGGTGGGGTCCGCTCAAGCAAGATAAGACCGACATCCCTGAACCGGTGTTGACGCTGGCCGCTGAGCTGGAGGGGTTTCCTCGGCATCTGGGCATCCACTCTGGTGGCATGGTGATCTGCTCCCGTCCGGTGGCCGAGGTCTGCCCGGTGGAGTGGGCGCGCCGGGAGAACCGCTCGGTGGTGCAGTGGGACAAAGACGACTGCGCGGCCGCCGGTCTGGTCAAGTTCGACCTGCTTGGGCTTGGGATGCTCTCCGCGCTGCGCTACGTGGTCGATCTGGTCGCCCACCACTACGGGCACCGGGTGCAGCTTTCGGATTTGCAGCCCACCGATCCGGCTGTCTACGAGATGCTCGCCCGAGCCGATTCGGTCGGGGTGTTTCAGGTGGAGTCCCGCGCGCAGATGGCCACCCTCCCACGGCTGAAACCGGCAACGTTCTACGACCTGGTGGTCGAGGTCGCGTTGATTCGCCCCGGCCCGATCCAGGGCGGCTCGGTGCACCCCTATATCCGGCGCCGCAACGGCCAGGAGGTATGGGATTACGACCATCCGCTGCTGGCGAACGCGCTGCGCAAGACGCTGGGTGTGCCGCTGTTCCAGGAGCAGCTGATGCAGATGGCCATCGACGTCGCCGACTTCACCGCTGCCGAGGCCGACGAATTGCGCCGCGCGATGGGTGCTAAACGGTCCACCGAGAAGATGGAACGGCTGCGCGAGCGGCTGTTCCACGGCATGGCCCGGCACCACATCACCGGCGAGCTCGCCGAGAAGATCTACGCGAAACTGCTGGCCTTCGCTGACTTCGGTTTCCCGGAAAGCCATTCGATCAGCTTCGCCTCACTGGTCTACTACAGTGCCTGGTTCAAGCACTACTACCCGGCCGCGTTCTGCGCTGCCCTACTGCAAGCCCAGCCGATGGGTTTCTACTCGCCGCAGTCGCTGATCGCCGACGCCCGGCGGCACGGCGTCATCGTTCGAGGCCCGGACGTCAATGCCAGCGGGGTGCTCACCGGACTGGAACCGGTTGCGGAGGGTGCGCCGGAGCGGGCGGTGCGGCTCGGGCTGGCCGTGGTGCGCACGGTGGGTAAGCCGCTCGCCACCAAGTTGGTCGAGCAGCGGGAAGCACACGGCCTTTACCGCAGCATCGCCGATGTCGCGCACCGGGTGGGGCTGACTACCGCCCAGGCCGAGGCGCTGGCCACCGCCGGGGCATTCGACCGGCTGGTTTCTCGCGACGGTGTGAGTCACCCGCAACGATCACAACGTCGCCAGGCGCTGTGGTCTGCCGGGGCGGTGGCCACTGAGCGGCCGGACCGGTTGCCCGGCACCGCGGTGGGGGTCGCCGCACCTGCGCTGCCCGGGATGAGCGCGCTGGAACTGGCTGCGGCCGACGTGTGGGCCACCGGGGTCTCGCCGGGCAGCTTTCCCACCCAGTTCCTCCGGGCACACCTGGCCGAGCTGGGTGTGGTGCCCGCAGCCGACCTGTGGGACTACGCCGACGGGCAGCGAGTGCTGGTTGCCGGCGCGGTGACCCACCGGCAACGCCCGGCCACCGCGGGCGGGGTCACCTTCCTCAACCTGGAGGACGAGACCGGCATGGTGAACGTGATCTGCTCACCGGGCTTCTGGGTCCGGTACCGCACCGTCGTGCGGGCCAGCCCGGCGCTACTGCTCCGGGGCAGGCTGCAGATCACCGAGGGGGTGATCAACGTGCTGGCCGAGCACGCCGCAGCGCTGGACCTGCGGATCCGCTCGAACTCTCGCGACTTCATGTGAGATCCCACCCGGCGATCATCCAGCATCCCGTGCCCGACTGAAGAGCGCGACGAACTGCCGTTGCGGGTCCTTCAGGACAGCGTGGATGGTCGTCACGATCGGGCAGGGCCACGCCGACGTACAGATCTGGCAGTCAGCGCTGGGCTGTAGCTTATGCTCGCCCAGCAATCTGCGGATGACTAGCGCTAGGTCGCCGATCAGTTCGCGCGCGCGTCACGCTCAGTGACATCAGGCACGTGGCGCTGAGGCACCGGCGATCGCAACCCAGGGTGCTCCCCGATCCGGCGAAGCGGGCTGACAAGGTGGGTATGTGACGGCGACCGGCGATGACGACTGCACCGGTGAGGATTTCACCGACGCGGTGTTCACCGACCAGGAGTGGGAGGGGCGCTGCTTCGTCGGCTGCCGGTTCACCGACGCTGACCTGCGCGGGCTGCGCACCCGCGGCTGCCGGTTCACCGACTGTGACTTCACCCTCGCCGACCTCGGCGCCTCGCAGCACCGCGCGACGGCATTCCACAGCTGCACCTTCCAGCGCACCACGCTGGCCGACTCGGTGTTGGAGAGCTGCTCGTTCATGGGCAGCACGGTCAGCGATTGCCGGCTGCGGCCGTGGACGCTGCGTGAGGTCGACCTGAGCCTCACCGGGCTGGGTCACGCCGACCTCCGAGAGGTGGTGCTCGCCGGGTTGCGGCTGGCCGAGGCGAACCTGGTGCAGACCGACCTGCGGGGTGCCGATCTCTCCGGGGCCGACCTGACCGGGGCTCGAATGTTGGGCGCCCGGCTGGAGGGCGCTGACTTGCGCGGAGCTCGGCTGGACGCGGATGCCCTGGTCCAGGCGCGGCTGTCCGGTGCCCGGATCGACGTGGACACCGCCATCCGTTTCGCCGTGGCGAACGGATTGCGGGTGGATCTCGGGGCGTGATGAGTGCCGCAACCCGGGGTGCTGGAACCGCGGTGGCCGTCGGGCTCGGGCTGGCGGTGGCCGTCCAGGCCCGGATCAACGGCGAGCTCGGCCAGCGGATCGATGACGGTGTCGTCGCCGCTGGACTGTCTTTCCTGAGCGGTCTGCTGCTGCTGACAGCGGCGGCTGCGACGCGATCCCGGATGCGCCATGGGCTGGCCCGGGTCGTCGCCGCGGTCCGGGATCGCAGATTGCACCCCTCCCAGCTGCTCGGCGGGCTCTGCGGCGCGTTCCTGGTGACTTGCCAGGGTTTGACCGTCGCGATCATCGGGGTGGCGGTGTTCACCGTGGCTTTAGTGGCCGGGCAGGCCACTACCAGCCTGGTGGTGGACCGAGCCGGTATCGGGCCGGGTGGCCCGCGGGGAGTCAATGGGCGCCGGGTGGCTGGTGCGATCCTCGCGCTGGCCGCGGTGATGCTGGCCGTCTCCGATCGGCTGGGCGCACCGCACGCCCTGTGGCTGGCGTTACTGCCCGCACTGGCCGGGGTGGGTGCCGCCTGGCAGCAAGCGGTGAACGGGCTGGTCGGCGCGGCCGCCCAGGGTGACGGACCGGCGACGTCCGGAATGCTGCCGGCTGCACTGGTCAACTTCATGGTGGGCACCGTCGCACTGGCACTGGTCACGGCCGTGGACATAGCGATACGCGGCCTGCCCGAGCCGCTGCCCACCCAGCCGTGGTTGTACCTCGGTGGCGCGCTGGGCGTGTTGTTCGTCGGCGCAGCCGCGGCCATCGTCCCGATCACCGGGGTGCTGTTGCTGGGGCTGGGTGCCATGGCCGGTCAGCTCGTCGGGGCGGTGGTGCTGGACTTGTTTCTGCCGGCCGGGGACAATCGCCTCACCGTCACGACCCTGATCGGTACCGCGCTCACTCTGGTAGCGGTCACCGTGATCGCGCTGCCTGGTCGCGAGCGGACCGGGCGCAGTCAAGCCTGAGTCCCGATGTAAGGATGTGTTCCGTGACGGCGACGGTGCTTGACGGCAAGGCGACCAGGAATGAGATCTTCGCGGATCTTCAGGTCCGGGTGGCGGCGTTGCGGGCCGCGGGAGTGACTCCCGGGCTGGGCACCGTCCTCGTCGGCGACGATCCCGGTTCGCATTCCTACGTGCGGGGCAAGCACAACGACTGCGCCAAGGTGGGCATCGTCTCGATCCGTCGCGACCTGCCCGCGGACACTAGCCAGGACGAGCTGTTCGCGGTGATTGACGAGCTGAACGCCGACCCGGCCTGCACCGGCTACCTCGTCCAGCTGCCACTACCGGACGGGTTGAACACCGGCGCCGTGCTGGAGCGGGTCGATCCGGGCAAGGACGCTGACGGCCTGCACCCGGCAAACCTGGGCCGGCTGGTGCTCGGTGCGCCGGGACCGCTGCCCTGCACCCCGAGGGGAATCGTGGCGTTGCTGCGCCGCTTCGACGTGCCACTGGCCGGTGCCGCCGTCACCATCGTGGGTCGCGGCCTCACCGTCGGCCGCCCGTTGGGGTTGTTGCTGACCCGGCGCAGCGAGAACGCCACCGTCACGCTGTGCCACACCGGTACTCGGGATCTGGCTGCTGAGGTGTCCCGGGCCGACATTGTGGTGGCCGCGGCCGGGCGCCCCGGACTGATCACGGCTGACCTGGTCAAGCCGGGTGCGGCGGTGGTCGACGTCGGGATCAGCCGGACCGACGCCGGGTTGGTCGGCGACGTCGACCCGGCGGTGGTTGAGGTCGCCGGGTACCTGGCGCCGGTTCCCGGTGGGGTCGGGCCGATGACCAGGGCGATGCTGCTCGTCAACATCGTCGAGGCCGCCGAGCGGGCCGGTCCGCGGTGACTCAGCGCACGAGCTTGCGGCCGCAGCTGACCTTCGGTCTGGTGCTGGCCGTGGTGCTGTTGGGCATGGTGCGCATCGCGCAGTACCACTGGCGGGAGGGCACGGTGATCATCGGTGGGGCGTTGCTGCTGGCCGCGGGGTTGCGGGCGGTGCTCCCGCCGGAGCGGACCGGGTTGCTCGGGGTTCGCCGTCGTGCGCTGGACGTGCTCACCTACGGTGGTTTCGGGCTGCTCATGCTGTTCGTGGCGCTGACCATCACCGGGGGACCGCTGGCCGCCAGCTGAACCTTGATAGCCTCGCGGAATGGCACGTTTCGGTCAGGTCGCAGTCATCGGGGCCGGCTTCTACGGTTCGACCACCGCCCAGCGGCTGGCCGAGTACGACCTGTTCGACACCGTCGTGCTCACCGACATCATCGAGGGCAAGCCGGAGGGCCTGGCGCTGGATCTCAACCAGTCCCGCCCGGTGGAGGGTTTCGAGACCAGGATCGTCGGCCAGACCACCGGCCTCGACGGCACCGGGTACCAGGCGATCGCCGGTAGCGACATCGTCGTGATCACCGCTGGGTTGCCCCGCAAGCCTGGGATGAGCCGGATGGACCTGATCGAGACCAACGCCCGGATCGTCCGGCAGGTCTCGGAGAACGTCGCGCAACACGCTCCCGACGCGGTCGTCATCGTGGTGTCCAACCCGCTGGACGAGATGACCGCGCTGGCGCAGCTCGCCACCGGGTTCCCCCGGCAGCGGGTGATGGGCCAGGCCGGGATGCTCGACACTGCGCGGTTCACCAACTTCGTCGCTGAGGAACTCGCCGTCCCGGTGTCCTCGGTGCGCACCCTGACGCTGGGCTCGCACGGCGACACCATGGTCCCGGTGCCCAGCGCCTGCACGGTCGACGGCACCCCGCTGCCTGACCTGCTGGCCGCCGACAAGATCGAAGAACTGGTCACCCGGACCCGGAACGGGGGCGCCGAAGTGGTCGCCCTGCTCAAGACCGGATCCGCGTATTTCGCCCCCTCGGCCGCAGCGGCCCGCATGGTGCGCGCGGTGCACGAGGACTCCGGTGCCGTGCTGCCGGTCTGCGCCTGGGTGGACGGCGAGTACGGCATCTCCGGTGCCTACCTGGGTGTCACCGCCGAGCTGGGTCGGGCGGGGGTACGCCGGGTGGTGGAGACCCCGCTGACTGATAGCGAGCTCGCCGAGCTGCGTAAGGCCGCCGAAGCCGTCCGGACCAAACAGTCCGATGTGCAGCACCTGTGATGACGACGTCGCTGACCAAGACCCTGCTCACCGATGACGCCGAGGCGCGGCGGCATCGGATCGTCGACACGCTGACCGACGCGTTCGCCTCGCTCATGACGGCCGCCCCTGCGGCGTTTCGGACCAAGTTCCGCAAGATGGCCGCCGACCCGTTCGCCTTCTACCGCGGCAGTGCGTGCCTGTTCTACGCCGACGTCGCCGCGCTGGACGACCCGTGGGCTGATGAGCGCACCAGCAGGGTCTGGATCCAGGGTGACCTGCACGCGGAGAACTTCGGTACCTACCTGGATGGCAGCGGAGTGCTGATCTTCGACGTGAACGACTTCGATGAGGCATACCTCGGGCACTTCACCTGGGATCTGCAGCGGATGGTGGCGAGTGTCGCGCTGCTCGGTTGGCGCAAGGCGCTGTCCGACACCGACATCGACGCCCTGGTCAGGACTTACGTCCGGGCCTACACCGACCAGGTGCGGCGGTTCCTCGACGTCGACGATGACCGTGACTTCTCGCTACGCCTGAATACCACCGAGGGTGTGGTCCACCAGGCGTTGCAGCTGGCCCGGCTGCGCACCCGCGTCGAGCTGCTCGATTCGGTCACCGAGACCGCGGGATTCGACCGCCGGTTCCGGGATGGGCCTGGGGTACGGCGGCTGGATGCCGCCGAACGTGGCGCGGTGTGTGCGGCGTTCGAGCGGTATCTGGACACCATTCCGGCGAGCAAGAAGTCCCGGGGCATCGTCTACACGATCAAGGACGTCGTCGGGCGCAGCGGTTTCGGCATCGGCAGCGCCGGGTTGCCTGCCTATAACGTGCTGATCGAGGGCTACAACCAGGCGCTGGACAACGACGTGGTGCTGTCGATGAAGCAGGGCAACGTAGCGGCCCCATCCCGGGTGGTCACCGACGAGCAGATCGCGTCCTATTTCACGCACCACGGCCACCGCACCGCCATTTCCCAGCGCGCGCTGCAGGCGCACGCCGACCCGATGTTGGGGTACACGGAGCTGGACGGGGTGGGATACGTGGTTTCTGAGCTGTCCCCGTACGTCACCGACCTGGACTGGACCGAGCTCACCGAGCCGGACGAGATCGCGCCGGTGCTGGACTACCTGGGCCGGGCCACCGCGAAGGTGCACTGCGTGTCGGATTCTGACTCCGACCACACCCTGGTGTCGTTCCAGACCGAGAACGCGATCGCCGCGGTGATCGGCGACCGGGAGGCTGAGTTTGCCGAGTGGTTGACCGCGTTTGCCCGGGAGTACGCGGCAGTGGTGCGCGACGACCACCGGCTGTTCGTCGACGCGTTCCGCAACAACGAGATTCCCGGCGTGCACTCCACCCAGCGGAATGGATCATGACGCCCAGCGTTCCTGACCACCGCCCTCGTGGTTGCCTTCTGGACTAGTCCCGGCTCGGCATGGTCACATGGGCAGATCGGTCTCACAGGTAGGGGGCGTACATGTCCACGAAGTCGGTACCCGGCGACGGGGAGCACGGCAAGGGCAGCAAAGGCATGCCACTTGGCGAGCCGCGACGTCACGTGGTGGCATTCGTCCGAGACCTGATCCGAGGATTGCGAGTATTGCGCCAGCGGTGAATGGACTCATTCCGCTGTTTCGTGGCGGCCCTGGACGGGTTTCCGCTGATCCGCTGGAGTTGACCGGTGCCCCTCCGAAGGTCGATCTGACGGCGCTGGGACTGCTG